>JABDKP010000060.1 GCA_013002175.1 Ilumatobacter sp. | reverse complement strand
CGGGCCGACGTCGACGGCTACCGGCGGTACGTGCGCGCGGCGCGCCCGGCTGTCGAGATGATCCTCGGCGCGGCGGCCGAACCGCCGACGCTCGCGTCGCTGACGCGGCTTGCCGTGCGGAGGCGGTTCGCCGGCACCAGCACCCTGCTGCGGTGGTCCCGGCGCAGCGCCGGCGACGTGCTGCGCTCGTTCTTCTCGACCGACGCCGTCATGGGCCCGGCCGCCGTCACCGGGCCGATGGTGTGGGGAATCTCGCCCGAGCACGCCGGCTCGGGGTTGGGCGCGCTGACACACGCGATCCGCCATGTCGCACGGGTCGGACGGCCGGTCGGCGGCAGTGGCCGGCTGCCCGAGGCGATCCTCGCCGCGTTCGTGGCGGCGGGCGGGGCGCTGTCGACCGACAGCCCGGTCGGCACGATCCTGTGCGAGGGCGACGGGGTGCGGGGCGTGCGGCTGATCGACGGGACCGAACACGTCGCGCCGATCGTCGTCTCCGCATGCAATCCGCACGACACGTTCCTGCGGTGGCTGCGCGATCCCCCGGCGGTGGCAGCCGACCTGATCAGACGGTGGCGGGCCGTGCCGCATGCCGACGGCTACGAGTCGAAGATCGACGCGGTGCTCGACTCGGTCCCGAGACTGCGCGGCGACGACCGCCCGCTCGGGCCGACGACCGTGATCGCTCCGCCACTCGCGACGATCGACCGCGGCCATTCGCTGATGCAGCGCGGCGAGATCCTCGACCGACCCGGCATGCTCGTCAACGTGCCGAGCCTGCTCGACCCGTCGATGGCGCCGCCCGGCCACCACGTGTTCAGCCTGGAAGCACTGTTCACGCCGTACGGGATTCGCGGCGGTTGGGCCGGCAGCGCCGAACCGCGCCGGTGGCTCGAGGCCTTCGCGACGCTGTGCGAGCCGGGTTTCCTCGACTCGATCGTCGAGTGGCGGGCGATGACGCCCGACATCTACGAACGCGACTTCCGTCTCCCGGCCGGCCATGCCACCAGCTTCGCCGGTGGCCCGCTCGCCGCGTTCCGGCCGCTGCACCCCGAATTGACGCGCTACGAGACCGCTGTCACCGGGCTGTATCTCACCGGCGCCGCGACGTTCCCCGGTGCCGGGGTGTGGGGTGCCAGCGGCCGCAACTGCGCCACCGTCGTCCTCGCCCGCCACGGGTGAGCGATACATCTGGTGCCTGGCATCCGATGTAACGCGACCGGTGGAATATGGGGAACGGGTGTACGGTTGAAACGATCATGACCACCGGATCACTCAATCTGGGCCGGTACCTCGGAATCCCCGTCCGCGCCCACTGGAGCATGGCCTTGATCGCCGTGCTGTTCGGCAGCAGCTTCGCGGTCGACCTCGGCGTGATTCCGGGGATCGTCGTGACATTTGCGATCTTCGTCTCGATCCTGCTGCACGAGTTCGGGCACGCCCTCGTCGCCCGGCGCTATGGCGTCAACACCGAGTCGATCGACCTGTGGGCGCTCGGCGGTGTCGCCCGGCTCGACCGCGAGTCGCCCTCGCCGAAGGCCGACGGCCTGATCGCCGCGGCCGGGCCGCTGACAAGCCTCGTGCTCGGCCTCACCACGTTCGGATTGGCGATCGCATTCAACTCCAACGCGCTCGCCTGGATCGGTGTCCTCAACCTCTTCCTCGCCGTGTTCAACATGTTGCCGGGAGCACCGCTCGACGGTGGGCGCGTGCTGCGCGCGTTTCGTTGGGCGCGCACGGGCAACAAGTACCGGGCGATGCGTGACGCCGGAAATGCGGGGCGAGTGCTCGGCTGGTCGATGGCGGCGCTCGGGCTGGTGCTGATGTTCAACGGCCAACCCGGCATCTTCGTGCTCGCCACCGGCGTGTTCATCGCGATGAATGCCCGCGCCGAGATCATGGCGTCCTTCATGGGCGAGCAACTGGCCGGGGTCAAGGTCCGCGACCTCACGTGGTTCGGCGTCGCCCAGGCCGGCACCGACATGGACGCGGACTCGATGATCTACCAGCGCCAGCGGCTCGGTGATGCCGGCGCGGTCGCCGTGCTCGGCGACGATGGCCGGCTCGACGGCCTCGTGCTCGAAGATCAGCTGTGGGCGATCCCGACCGAGCGGCGCGCGATGGTGATGCTGACGCAGTTGATGACGCCGTTCCGCACGCTGGCCAAGGCGTCACCCGACGAGGATCTCGCCTCGGTGCTGCCGCGGCTGAACCCGCTGCGCCCGGTCGTCACCGTCTGGAGCGGCGACGAGTTGCTCGGCATCGTGCCGCCGAAGCGCCTGAAGGAACGGCTCACGCTGGCCCACAACCAGGCGTTCCCGCACTGATTCGCACCGCCCCCGGCACGACCCGGTGTCAGGCAGGTGTCAGGCAGGTGTCTGACCCCTTGTGTCGTGGGGGGTGACAGAAGTCAGGCGTCTTTGACCGCCCAGGCCCGTTTGGCGACCGGTTCCTTGTCGCTCCAGGGGAAGTTGATCCACTGGTCGGTGCGCTTCCAGACGTAGTCGCACTTGACCACGCTGTGCGACTTCTCGTAGATCACCGCGGTGCGGACCTCGCCGACCTTGCCCTCGCAGAACTCTTCGACCGACTTCAGGGTGTGGCCGGTGTCGGCGACGTCGTCGACGATCAGGATCTTGCCGTGCGACAGGTCGACGAAGTCGGGCGCCGGCGGCAGGATCCGCGGCACCTCGAGGCGTTCGTCGACGCCGGTGTAGAACTCGACGTTCATCGTGTAGACGTTCTTGATCGACAGGGCGTATCCCATTGCGCCGCCCGGCAGCAGCCCGCCGCGGGCGACGGCCAGGATCATGTCGGGTTCGTAACCGTCGTCGGCGACCATCTGGGCCAGATCCCTGGTGGCCACACCCACCATGTCCCACGTCATGATCTCGCGCTCTTCTGCCATGTCGAGGCAACCTACACCCGCCGCAGCACCGATCCCTCCGGCAGTCGTTTCAGAGGCAGATGTCGCCGGGCCGGACCGGTACGCGGTGCAGGTCGCGCGGGGCGCCGGCCTGGTCGAGGGCGTCACGGATCGCGGCGACGACGGCGGGCGTCGACGAGATGCACGGCGGTTCACCGACGCCTTTCGCGCCGAGCGGGGCGAGCGGATCGGGCTCCTCGATCAGCGTCGCGACGACCGCCGGCATGTCGAGGAACGTCGGCAGCAGGTAGTCGGTGAAGTTGCCGTTGCGGATCACCCCGTCGATCTGGATGATCTCCTCCATCACGGCGAGTCCGAGGCCCTGGGCGATGCCCCCCTCGATCTGACCGATCACCGAGAGCGGGTTCAGGGCCCGGCCGACGTCCTGAGCGGTGGCGATCTGGACGACCTTGACGAGACCCAGGTCGGGGTCGACGTCGACGACCGCGCGGTGTGCCACGAACGCAAACGCAGTGTGCGGGCTGCCCTGGCCGTGCTCGTCCAGCTCGGTGGTCGGTGGGTGGTGGTACTC
>JABDKP010000044.1 GCA_013002175.1 Ilumatobacter sp. | reverse complement strand
GGGCGGCGAGCAGCCGCTCGTAGGCGGTCTGGCGGCGGACGAGTTCGATCTCGGCGGCGACGAGCGAGTCGAAGTCGGTCGTCTCGGCGAGGATCGCCTCCATCCGCTCGACCGACTCGAACGCCTGACGGATCTGGATGTCGAGGTCGATCAGCTGGTCGGTCACGTCGTCGACCGACTGCGTCTGGTTGCGCAGCGTGCCGACGCCCTTGAGATCTTCGATCAGCCGATCGAGCTGCGTCGGTGGGATGCGGATCACGATCGTGCCACCGCCCGGGATCGAACCATCTTCGAGCGGATCCTCGACGGTGACGTTCGCGTTGAACACCGCGCCGCCGTTGTCGCGGGAGATCCGGATGATGTCGTCGACGGCGGCGCGGACGTCGGGCGTCAGCATCGTCACGCCGGCTTCCACGATCAGGTCTCGGCCGAATGTGAAATCGATCGGTGCGCCGGTCTGTGAGGTGCCGCCGGTCGCGGGGGCCTCGGTCGCGACCTCGGCGGGCGAGTCGGTCGACGCGACGAATTGGTCACCGCCGGCGACCACCTCGCGATCTTCGGCCGCGGCGTTCGACGCCGCATCGTCGTCGGATCCACATGCCGCGAAACCGAGCGTGGCCACGAGGGCGATCGCGGCCGCGGTGCGATGTCGGGCAGGGAGCTCGCGCCGGTTTCGGGTCTGGGCTGTTCCGGCTCGGCCGGTCGTGGTGTTGGTCCGCATGTCTGTTCGACGTGCCGCGCCCGGGATCGGTTCCCGTGCCACACTCGGAGCGCCCCGAACCCGCCCCGACCGAGGACGAAGCGACGACCGAGATGGCAGACGACTCCGACATCCTCGACGACGCCGCGACCCAGCGGCAGCGGCCGCAGTACCGCTCGGTCACCGTCGAGATCGGCCTCGCCGTCGCCGACCGGTCGACCGGGTTTGCAGGCCGGATCGTGCGGTGGAACGCGGAGGGTGTCACCGTGCGCGATGCCGCGCAGTACGTGCGGCACTTCTCCTGGAAACCCGGTGGATTCGTCGTCGACCGTGCGCCGGTCACGCTCGTCCGTCCGGCCCACGTCGCCGCGGCCACCACGCGCCTCACCGCGTCTGGCTCGATCGCCGGCGACGGCCGCGCCCGCGTCGCCAGGGCGAGCCGGATCTGGGTCGAGGGCAAGCACGACGCCGAGCTGCTGGAGCACGTCTGGGGCGACGATCTGCGCGAGCTCGGCATCGTCGTCGAGCCGATGCACGGCGCCGACGATCTCGCCGCGATGGTCGCCGACTTCTCTCCTGGCCCGCAGCGCCGTCTCGGCGTGCTGCTCGATCATCTCGTGGCCGGCTCGAAGGAGACCCGCATCGCGGCGACGGTGCGCGACGAGCACGTGCTGATCACCGGCCACCCGTTCGTCGACGTGTGGGCGGGGATCCGCCCGAAGGTACTCGGCCTCACCGACTGGCCCGACGTTCCGCGCGGTGACACGCCGTGGAAGGAGGGGCTGTGCGCGGCGCTCGGTGTGCCGTTCGACGGGTTCTGGCCCCGCCTGCGCAACCAGGTGAACACGTTCGCCGACCTCCGCCCGGAACTCGTCGGCGCGGTCGAGCAACTGATCGACTTCGTGGCCGACGCCGGCTGACGCGTCAGCCTGCGTCGTCCGGTCGCTGCGGCCTGGCGAAGATCTCGGTCGCCACTTCGTCGACGCCGCGCACGACGAACCCGTCGTCGTAGCTGAAGATCCAGCTCTCGCGTTCCCACACACCGGTCATCGTGTTGCCCGTGCGGGTCATCGTGAACCACTCGGTCCACGCGATCTCCTCACTCCGCTCGTTGGCGCCGTCGCTCGCCGTCCCCGTGTCGACGCGCACGAGGGTCATCTCGATGGTGGCTCCGGCCACGTCGTATGCGCCCTCGTTGTGCTCGGCATCGTCCTCGAAGAACCGACCGGTCGGCTCGAACGCGAAGTCGTACAGCGGCGACGATTCGCCGGCATCGACGAAGAACCGCCACGTCCCGTCGGTCAACGGTGTCGGCTCCTGCGCGGCGAGTTCGGCGGGTGTCGGCGGGCCCGCCTCGCCGTCGACGATCGCGTCGCCCGGATCGCCGACCGTCCCGGGCGCGGTCGCAACCTCGACCGGTGCACCGGCGTCCTGAACCAACTCGGGCGCCGCGCCGTCGTCATCGGTCGGCGCGGTGTACTGCTCGTCGGTGCCCCAGTCGGGCACGAACGCCAGCGCAAGCAGGATCAGCAGCAGCGTGATTGCGGCGATCAGCATCCTCCCGCCCGTCGTCGCCGCGAAGCGCGAGATCGTCCGGTAGACCCGCACGAAGCGATCGACGCTGCGGAATTCGGGGTCGTCGTCCGGCGGATCGGGCCGGTGCGGTCCGCCGACGTCGTCGCCCTGTTCGGCTCGGTGCACGTCGCGGATCAGGTCGTCGAGGTCCTGTGCTTGCGGGCTCAGCTCCTGAGGGTCTGTGGACATCGCCCCTCCTTGTCGACCCCATTGCACCTCGCTCAACTCCTCGGCCACCAGGGCCGAGGGACAGTTTTCGCCGCCGCGTACGGGCTCGCGGGCGGCGGAAACCCTCCGGAAACCGCACCATTCGAGAGTGGTCGTCATGACCACCGAAACGGAAATACAGATCGGAACCAGCCACGATCGAGGCGACTGCGGCGAGACGCCGACCCTGTGCAGATCGGCGCCGGACGTCGCATGGAGCGCTGTCGTCGAGGAGTTGTACCGCAACGAGTTTGCTGCTCTGTGCAGGCTGGCGCGTCGACTCGTGTCCTCCTACACCGCTGCGGAGGAGGTCGTGCAGGAGGCGTTCACCCGGTTCGCCCTGATGGCCTCCCGCCCGGTCCAGGGACGGGAGGCGGCCTATCTGCGTTCGATGGTGATGAACGAGGCCCGCACGGCTCTGCGGCGCAGGCAGGTCCGGGATCGCCATCTCCACCGCTGGCGGCCGGAGGCACAGCCCGGTCCGGACGAACTGTGCGTCCGCCTCGACGAAGCCCGGCGTGTGCGTGCGCAGGTCGCCCGACTGCCCCGTCGGCAGCAACAGGTGATCGAGCTGCGCTTCGGGGCGGAGCTGTCAGAACGCGAAATCGCCGATGAGCTGACGATCTCGGCAGGGTCGGTGAAGACGCACTCGTCGCGGGCGATTCGCACGATGCGCGAGATGCGGGCGGGCGCGGCGTGACGTCGGTGATCGCTCGTCGGCGCGTCTGTTCACCCGGTTCCTCGCCGCCCGTCGCGGCGTCGCCGCAGCCCGGACACGCCGGGCTCGCACCGCCGAGCGCAACGGAGCCGATCTCGGTTGCAGCCGATCAGACATCCGCCGAGGCGGCATCGGCGACCGCCTCGTAGTCGTCCACGATGAACCCGCTCACGCCCCGTTTCCGCAGCGTCGCGAGCCGGTCGGCGTCGTTCACGGTCCACGCCTGTACTGAGCGCCCGTTGCGGGTGTTCCAGCGAACGATCGGGCCGACGGCGAGCGGGGCGAACAGCTGGATGCCGACCGGTCCGGCGGTGTGCCGCGGGAGGAGCGGCACGCCGAGCAGCGCGCCTTCCACGAGCGCCGCGTTCGTCGCGACGTCTGGAAATTGGCGCCGCAGCCGGCGCAGTGCCCGGCGATGGAACGGGCCACTCACGCACAGCAGGTCATGGCGCGGATGACTGCGGATGTGGTCCATCAGCGCACCGACGCAGCGAGTGCTCTTGAACTCGATGTTCCACCGGGCCGACGGGAAACGTTCGAAGAGTTCGGCGAGCGTCGGCACGTCAGCACCGGCGCGCTCACGGGCTTGATCGAGCGAACAGCGTTCGAGGCGCCGCTTCCGGCCGAAGACTGCGTGGATCGAGAGCAGCGACCCGTCCGGGCCCGCCACGACGTCGACCTGAAAAGCCCGGAAGCCGAGGTCGTGGGCCCGCTTGAATGCAGTCAGCGTCCCGCCGGCGACCGTCGGCGCGGTGTCACCGGAGTGGCTGATCAGCAGCGTCGGCCGGACCTCGAAGAACGGGTGGGTGCTCGACGAACTGGCCTGGGAGGACATGGTGGCAGAGACTATTGTCGTGCTCCGATGACAACGCACGGCGGAACCGTGGAGGTCCGCGTCCTCGGTGACACCGAGCTGCGCCTCGCCGGGGAGATGGTCGGCCTGCCTCGGCGCCAGGTGCGGCAGGTGTTGAACCTGCTCGCCGTGTCGGCGGGTCAGGTCGTCCGTTCCGACGTGCTGCTCGATGAACTCTGGCCCGACGGCCTTCCGGCGCACCCCCGTAAGGCGCTCAACGTGGTGCTGTCGCGGCTGCGCGCCGCGCTCGGTCCGCACGCGGCGCGCCTCGAGCAGGTCGGCGAGGGCTACCGATTCTCGCCAGACACCGTCGACGCGGACCGGTTCGTCGCGCTGGTCGACGCTGCGCGCGCCGACTCGTCCGACGTTGCGATCGAGTCGTTGTCGTCGGCGCTCGCGATGTGGACCGGACCACCGTTCGCCGAATGCGCCGGTGAGCGGTCCGAACAGCGCCGGAGCAGCCTCGACGAGCACCGTTGGTTCGCGATCACGCGGCTTGTGGAACTCGTCCTCGAGCACGGCGACGCGTCGCACGCTGTGGCGCTCGCCGCCCCCTACGTCCGCGAGCAGCCATTCCGAGAGCGACTGGTCACCGCGTACGCCACCGCGTTGGCGCGTGACGGCCGCAAGACGGAGGCGCTCGCGGCGATCGCAGCGTCGAGCGCGCATCTCCGCGACGAACTGGGTCTGGAGCCGTCGTCGGCGATGGTGCAGGCGGAACGTTCGATCCTCACCGGCGCGGTCGATCTGGCGATGCCTCAGCAGCAGACCCGGACGTCCGATGACCTGTTCGTGGGCCGTGCCGAGGAGGTCGAAGCGCTCTGCTGCGTCGGCCCGCGGCGTCCGATCGTCGTCGTCGGCGAACCGGGAATCGGCAAGACTCGGCTCCTCGAGCAGGTCGTGACCCGCGTCAGATCGGGGGACGGACGCGTGACCGGCGTCGCGGTCCCGGCGTCTCCCGAACGTCCGCTCGAGACGATCGCACTCATGTGTGTACAGCTCGCGACCGATCGTCCGGACCTGGTCGACGCGTACTCGTCCACGCTGGGACGGCTCTGCCCCGAGTTGGGTCTCGGCGCGACGACCGTGTCGCTGACCCGTGAGGCGATGCTCGACAATGCGGTGAGTTTCATCGAATCCGCGGCGGACGGATCCGTGATCGTGCTCGACGACTGCCAGTGGATGGATCGTGGATCTGCGAGCGTGGTGCGAGAGCTCGTCGATCGGGGGGCGACCCGGCTGATCCTCGCCATGCGACCGACCGGCGACGAGACGGTGGGCTCGCTCACCGGCGAGGACGGCGCGGCACACGTGATCGAGCTCGTGCCGCTGTCGGTCGACGACGTCGCCGCGCTCGCCGACACGATGTGGCCCGGGCGGGGTGACGCCCAGCTCGCCCGTGACATCGCCACGCGGGCGGCGGGCAACGCGTTGTTCGTCCGCCTGCTGCTCGATCATTGGGCTCAGGGCACGTCCACCAGCCCGGAGCTGCCGACCGACGTACTCGTCGCCGTCGCTGAACGACTGGACGTACTCGCACGGCGGACCGTCGAGAGCCTTCAGGTCGCCTCGGTCATTGGTTCGACATTCGCGCTGCACACCTTGCGCCAGTTGAGGCCGACCGCTGACGGCGATCTCGACGCGGCGCATCAGGCGGGCCTGATCAGGCTCGAGCCGCACGCTGATCGCGCCCACTTCGTCCACCAACTGGTCGCCGAAGCGTGCCGCTCGCTCGTGCCGTCAGGTCGGCTCGTGACGCTGCACGACGGGATCGGCCGAATACTTGCAGCCGACGAAGCGTCCGTCGGCGAGCAGGCCCGACATTTCGTCGCCTGTGCCATCCTCGACCCGCATCGTGCCGTGCAAGCGTCGCTGGATGCCGCGGCAGAGTTCGCCGTCGGGTTCGACTGGCACAACGCGGCACGGCACTTGACCGACGCCGTCGACCTCGTCGCCGAACACTCGATCGAGGACCGGTCGATGCTCGCCGAGTTGACCGTGCGACGCGGCATCGTCGGCAGGGCGCTCCAGGACGCGGCGTACGTTGACACGTTGATCGCCGGCACCAAGCTGGCAGCCGAGGTCGGCGATGACGAACTGACAGCGATTGCCGTCACCGAGCTGTGCGGTCATGGCCTGTCGACCGATGCCGGCGCCGTCGACGAGCAGATCGCGACGCTCCTGGAAGCGGCGCTGTGCCTCGATCTGGCGCCTGATCACCGCGCCGAGCTCTGTGCCAGCGGGAGCGTCGTCTTCTCCCACACCAACGACGCCGAGCGCGGGCGCCGGCTCTATCACGAGGCGCTGGGCATAGCGTCGTCGCTCGGCGACGTCGAGATCGAGGCGGCAGTCCTCGAGCGCGCCCACCTCGGCCTCGCCCACCCCGACGACTTCGACCTCCGCCGGACCGCGGCATGGCGGCTCGGCGAGATTGCCGGCAGCGATGTTTCGATGCGCTGGGAGTCTGCGTTCCTCCGCTTCCAGACGAGTGCGGTCGTCGGGGACCCCGCCGCCGTACGCGACGCGATCATCGAGATGCGCGAGCTCACGCCGCTGGTGAGACGGCGCAACCGCGACTTCGGGATGAGCTTCAGCGAAGCGGCATTCGCCCAGCTCACCGGTGATCTCGACCTGGCGGAACACCACGCCAACGAGACGTTGAAGGTCGGCCTCGCCCGCTACCCGGAAGGGTGGGCGGTCAACCTCTACAGCATGATCCTGCTCGGAATCCGTAACTCCGAAGGCCGTCTCGGTGAGCTGGACGGCGTCGTCGACAAGCAACTCGCGACATCGCCGGACTTCCTCCCGTACCGGATCGTGGCAGCAGCGGCCGCGTCGGCGGCGGGGAACACCGAGCGAGCGCAGCATGAGGCCGGCATCGTGTGGACGGCCGGATTCGACGCGGTGCCGCACGACGGGTTCTGGACCGCGTTCGCCGTGCTGTTCGCCGAGCCGACAGCAGCCCACGGCACGCCGTCGCAGATCGCGTGGCTGCACGACGAACTGAGCCGGTTCGCGGGGCGGATGAGCTGGAACGGTGCGTCGACGTGTGGGCCGGTCGACCGGGCGCTCGCCGAGCTTGCCGAGGCCAGCGGCGACACGGTGCGAGCGTCGACACTGCGGCGGAGCGCTGCCGAACTGGAAGGGCGGTTCGTGGATGGCGGCACATGACGTCTCGGCTCGACCGCCCGGCATGAGCTCACGATGCGGTTTTCTGCCAGCAGGCGAGGAGGTCGTCGCCGACGCCGAGCTGCGCTCCGAGCCACCGCAGACCGTCCTCGATCCGGTCGTCGTCGAGGCCGATTCGCACGTCCAGCGTGGCGACGAAGCCGGTGGCGATCGCAGCCGTGGCCGTCGCGTTCGACAGCGACGTGAGGCCCAAGACCGCGTTCCGCTCCTTCAGCCGGTCGAGCCGGCGCCGGCGGTCGTCGAGCTCGCCGCCGTCTCCGTCGGTGCTCGGAACGCACAACCGCGCGCACTGCTCGGGTCCGAGGTCGAGCAGGTCGTTGACGTAGGTCGCCTCCAGGCTGACCTTCAACCAGCGGCCCACCAGCGCGACGAGGCTGAACAGCCTGGCGACCCGGGCAAGGCGCGAGTCGCTGACGAGATGACGGGCGGCGTCGACCGCGAACACGGCGTCGCCGTCGCTCCGCCACGTGTCGCTGGGTCGGCGCACGAACGTGTCGTCGATCTGCTCGCCGAACACGCCCGACACGCCGCCGTCGACGAGGTACTCGCGGCGGTACCGGGCCGGGGCGCGCACCAGTCCCACGCCGGGAAGCGAGCACGAGGCCACTGCTGCGTCGCTGGTCGTGTAGCCCTCGGTGAGCGCCGCACCCCACGACACCTCGAGCGGCGCTCCACCGGACACGAAGTAGTAGGGCACGCCGGACGCAAGGCCGGTGGCGCTGATCACGTGGCGGCGCACGCCGGTGCCCGCCGGTGCGAGCGGGGCCTGGCCGCCGGTGATCCGGGTCGCCGAGTCGACGAGGTACCAGGTGGCGAGTCGACGACCGACGGTGAGCGCGATGGGCACGACCGTCAGCCCGATCACCACCGCCCACGGTGCCTGCGACAGCACGTCCGGTCCGATCACGCCGAACGCAGCGAGCAGCAGGGCGATGGTGGCGGCGGCGAGCGACAACAGCGCGAGCGTGGCGGCGATCCTGGTCGGCGACTTCCACGGCAGCATCCGGTCGTGCAACAGCCGGCGGCGCATCCCGGCGAGCTGGGCGGCGGTCTCCTCGACGGTGCCGCCCGGTTGGGCGGCCATCACTGCGTTCGCCAGCGAGCCGCCGCTGACGGACACGACCTCGCTGACGTCGCTCCACCGGTCGCCCCGCTTGCCGCCGGGAAGCGTCGTGACGACATCCTCGGCCTCGGACCACAGGAAGTAGCCGATCGCGCCGATTGCGCCGAGCGAGCCCCGGTGGCTTCCGCCCGACAGGAGCAACCTCATGGTCGCGCTCCATCCGCCGGCACGCTTGCAGTCTCGCACAGCGCGTCGGTCGCTCGGGCGACGGCCGTCGTGTGTGGCGTCGAGGTCACCAGGTCGTGACTGACGTCGAACGCGGTGGGGTCGTCCCCCCGAATCCGGCGGTGGTGCTGCTCGCCGGCGCGTCGCCACGCGACCGTGCGGAGCTGGCGATCGATGCCGAGTTCGATGCGATCGAGGCGTCGATCCGCCAGGGCAGTCACCGCGAGTTTCTCCGGGTGGTGTTGAGCCACGAGACCGAGGCCGCCGAGCTGATCGAGAAGATGCTCGACGACGATCCGACCGTGGTGCACTTCGCCGGGCACGGAACGGAGTTCGACGAGCTGCTGTTCGAGACGGCCGATGGCACAGCTGCGGCGGTCGACGCCGATGTGTTGTCGCGGATGTTCGGAGCGTTCACCGGCGTCGTGCGCTGTGTCGTGCTGTGTGCGTGTTACTCGGACGCGCAGGCCGCGGCGGTGGCGAACCACGTCGACTGCGTCATCGGGATGTCCGACCGATTCAGCGATGCCGCCTCGCACACCTTTGCAGCAAGCTTCTATCGGTCGTTGGCGAGCGGACGCGACGTCGCCACGGCGTTCGACCTCGCAGTGGTTCACATCGACCTGGCCGGAATCCCCGAGTCGAAGACGCCGGCGCTGTTCGGTCGCGAACGGGCGGCAATGCTCCGCTTCGACGGTGGCGCGGCTCCGGCGGCCGTTGGGATTCCGGCCGACCGTGAAATGCTCGGTCGGGAGCTGTACGACGAGCACTACCTGTCGCTCGTGCGGCTGGCCAGCTCGGTGATCGACAGCGTGTCGGTGTGCGAGGGGGTGGTGCAGGAGGCGTTCGTGAAATTCCTCCAGGCTGACCCCGCCGATGCCGGGGAGGACGGCCTCACGCTGTTGCGGCGTCTGGTGCTGGAGGTCGCGGCATCGCGTCGGTCGCTCCAGCCCGGCCTCCCGCAGCCGCCCTCGGCGCCCAACGTGGTCGATGCTCCCGACGAGGTCACCGCCGTGCTGCGGGCGATCAGGACGCTCGCGTCGAGCGATGCGAACGCACTCGTACTCGACCGACTCCAGCGGCTCTCCGCGGAGGAGATCTCGACGACGTTGGGCGACGACCCGGACGCGGTGGCGAACGCCGTGACGTCGGCGATCAGTACGGTCACTGCGTTGCTGGGGGAGCGGTCGTGACCGCCCAACGCATCGCGGCGGCGCTCGCCAAACGGGCCGCCTCGATCGACGTGACCGCCCCGCCGTTCGACGTCATCGTCGCCCGCGCCCGCGGCGACGCTCCGACGCCGCCTGCCGCGGTGATCGGCGGCAGCTCACCACCGCCGGCCGACGGTACGTTCACGCCAGCCCGCGTCGCAACGGGCGCCGGGGTCGCAGCGGGAGTCATCGCGGCGAGCGCCGGTTCGGCCGACGCGGCCCGTGGATCGTTCGAGCAGGGAGCCTCGACGGACGCGCCGGGCGCGGACGGCTCAGCGCCGAGCGGGGACGGCGTCGGAGCGACCGGTGGCGGTCACGGCGGCAGTTCGACGGCTGACGGTGCCGGCTTGACCGGTGGCGGGGGAGGCGGTGTCGGGACGCCTGGCGGGCCCCTCCCGCCGGGAGAGCCGTGCGAGCCGAGCGGGTCAGAGAGTTCGTCGTTCTGGACCTCGTCGAAGATGATCGTCGGCCTCGTCACGGTGACCGCCCTGGTGTTGGTCACCGTGCTGATCGTGCTCGCCGCACGCGACGCGTGTGCAGTGGAGTCCGAGGACGACGGATGCGGAACGGCAGCCCCACCAGCGGCGTCACTCGGGCCCGACGAGTCCACGGGACCCGACGTGTCGTCGGATTCGTCGTCGACCTCCTCCTCATCCACCTCGACGACGTCGTCATCGACCTCGACATCGAGCACGTCGACGACCAGTACGTCGACCACGACGACCAGCACATCCACGACCACGACGACGACCACCACGACCACCACGACCACCACGACGACCACGTCCACGACGACCACGTCCACGACGACGACGTCCACCACCACCTCGACCTCCACCACCACCTCGACGACGCCGACAACGACGACGGTGCCGGTCGCGGCCGGAGCCGTCGAGATCCTGATCGAGGGTGTGGCAACGCAGGCGATCGATGCCGCGACGTCGGCGAGCGTGGCAGGTGAGTCGCTCGAGCTGGCGGCTGTCACGTTGCGCAACGTCGACCGCTCGATCGAACCGACGATCCGGGTCACGATCACCGCAGACGCGGGTCAGTTCACCCTCACCCTTCCATGGGCGCCCGAGGCGCCCGAGGTGACGTGGACGGTCGTGGACCGCCCAGTCGTCCTGACGTCCTACCTGATCGAGTTCGCGGTCGTCGCATCGGTCCCATCGGTCGAGCTGGTGTGCGCGCCGGAGTCACCCGAGTTCTGTCTGTCCCGTCCGTGAACCGACGGTTTGGAGCGTGTCGGCTCGACGACCTCTTCATGCCGCGTCGACCCCGGTCGTGATGTGCGTCCGACCATGCCTCGCTCGACGCGCCGGACGTGACACCCTTGGACGACACGATCGAGAGGAACTGTCAACGTGTCGAAACGGAATCTCGCCTGGCTCGTTGCCGTCCTCGCCATCGGCGCGATCTGCTGGATCGCGCTCGGACCGATCGGCGGGCTGATCGCGGCGGCCGCCACACTGGTCGTCAGTGAAGTCGTCGAACGTCGAGCCCGCGCCCAACGGCTTGCCGCTCGAGACGGCGCGTAGCACACCCGGCTCGGCGGGGCGCGGGCAGTTCACGTCTGTTCGAATTCGGCTGCTCGACGCGGGCCGCCGAAGATTTCTTTCCGATTTCTGTGACGTCACATCGGCGGGAGAGTGCGCTGGGCGCGCGTGTCGGAGTCGTCGGTCCACGCCCGCCGAAGCGCTCGGCCGGAGGTCGGCTCGCGGCCCGCATCGCGACCCAGGCCGGTCTCCGGCCGCTGTGGAGGCGCCGGGCAGCGGTAATCGCGTCACCCCAGCTCAAGGGGTAGATTCGGGTGTGCCGGTCGGGTACAATCAAACACATGTTCGCATCCCTGATCGACGAGTTTACCGGTCTCCCGGTCACCGATCTCGACGACCGGTTGGCGGCCGCGAAGCGCCGGCGGGATGAGGCGGACATGGAGATCGCGGCGATCACCGCCGTGGTCGATGCGGGTCAGCTGTATCAGGACCACGGGCACCGCACGGTCAACGGCTACCTGAAGCAGCAGTTGAACTGTCCCGGCAGTGAGGCGCGCAAGATCAAGCGGCGGTCACGGCTGTTGGATCAGCATCCGCAGATCGGTGACCTGTTGGGCGACAGCCGCATTTCGGCTGCGCAGGTCGATCTGCTCGCCGATGCCCAGCAGCATCGGGTCGCGGGTGACCGCTTCGGCGAGTTCGCGCCACTGTTGGTGTCGCAAGCCGAAGCGCTCGAGTACCCCGACTTGAAGATCGCGGTCGACCATTTCGTTTCGATGGCAGATCCGGACGGGTCCTTCGACGACCAGCAGTTCCATGACGAGCAACGGTCCGCGTCGGTCACTGTCACGAACGGTGCGGTGAGCGTGCACGCGTGGGGTGGTGGCCCGATCGCGGCGACGGAGATGAAGGCGATCTTCGAGCGTGCCGTCGACGCCGAGTTCCAACGCGATTGCGACACCCGCCGCCGCCTCCACGGCGATGACCATCTCGCACACCCGCTGCCGCGCACCGCTGCACAGCGCACGTTCGACGCCCTGCACCAGATCTTCCTCGGCTCGGTCACGGCACCGGCGGATGGCAAGCGGCCCGAGCCGGTCGTCAACATCGTCATCGACCCGACCACTGCGATCGAGGCGCTCGCCCGCCACGGGCTGATCGACATCGAGGAAACCGACCAGACAGGCGAGACGGGCGAGCCGGTGGATCCGACGATGCTGCGCTGCCACACCTCCACCGGCACACCGGTGCATCCGGATGTGGCGGTGAAGGCGATGATCTGGGGCAGCGTCCGCCGGGTGATCGTGGACGCCAACGACGTGGTCATCAACATGGGCCGCAGACAGCGGCTGTTCACCGGCAACGCCCGCCACGCCGCACAACTGCTCGTCACCCGCTGCTCACACCGAGGGTGTGACGTGCCCGCCGAGTTCTGCGATGTCGACCACGTCGATGAATGGTCACGCCACGGCGGCCGCACCGACCAGGGCAACGGCTACCCGGGCTGCAACATCCACGACCGCTGGAAACACCAACAGGGTCTCCGCGGGAGGCGCGACGTCCACGGCCGCCTCCACCTCATCAAACCAGACGGCACGGTGATCAAACCCTTGAACGCCCGCGACCCCATCTGGGCCGACCCCGACCCGCCACCGTCGCGCACCATCAGTTGGCGTGAATGGACAGGCGGCCGCGCGCTCCGCGGTGCACCGCCTCCCGATTCGACGGTCACCATCCACGACCTGCGCGCCGCCTGACGGCCCGACGGGACCGGCCGACGGCGTCAGTGCGCGGCTGCCGGCTCGGCGGTGTCGAGTTCGTCGTCGTGGCCACCACCGCGGAACCGGGAGATGATCGCCACGACCAGTGCGCCGACGGCGAGCCCGACGATCGCCGAGATCGCGGTGTTGACCGACCAGGCGAGCACACCGCCGATGCTGCCGACGTCTTCGACCGCGTGCTCAGCGTCGT
>JABDKP010000183.1 GCA_013002175.1 Ilumatobacter sp. | reverse complement strand
GGCCGCCACCGTGCGCGAACACGCTCACCGCCCCGTTCGTGACGGTCACTGACGCCGTGCGCTGATCCTCATGGAACTGTTGATCGTCGAAGGACCCGTCGGGATCCGCGCGGGACACGAAGTAGTCGACCGCCAAGGTGAACTCGGCGAACTCGAGGCCTTCGGCCTGCTCGACCAGTAGCGGTGCGAACACCTCGAACTGTTCACCGGCGACGCGGTGCAGGAACCCGTCGGCGAGCCGGTCGACCTGGGCCACACCGATGCGGCTGTCACCCAACCGGTCACCGATCACCGGATACCGATCCAACAGCCGTGACCGCCGTTTGATCTTGCGCGCCTCACTGCCGGGACAGTTCAACTGCTGCTTCAGATAGCCGTTCACCGTGCGGTGACCGTGATCCTGATACAGCTGACGCTGATCGACCACGGCGGTGATCGCGGCGATCTCCATGTCGGCGTCGTCGCGCCGGCGTTTCGCGGCTGCCAACCGGTCATCGAGATCGGTGGCCGGGAGGCCGGTCAACTCGTCGACGATGGCTGCGAACATGTGTTTGATTGTACCGGACCAGCGCACCCATATCTACCCCCTGAGCTGGGGTGATGCGGACGTCCGCAGCGTTGCCATCAGGGCGGTCGGAGCGACCGGTGGGCGTGCTCGTGTGAGCCGATCGTCGGCCGGGCGGACCCCATCGGCGACGCAGTCCGCACGCCTTCCCGGCTGACACCGGGCCGCGTCTCGGGCGGCTGAGGCGGCAGAGAAATCCTCAGAAAGTTCGTGCCGCTTGAACGACGCGGCGCTACGGGATGACGACGATCTTCCCGCGGGCATGTCCGGTCTCGAGATGGCGCAGCGCCTCGGCGGCGTCTTCGAGCGGATACACGGTGTCGATCACCGTGCGCAGCTCACCGTTCTCGAGCAGCTCGCGAAACAACTCCAAGTCGGACCGGCTGCGTTGCGCGGTGAACGACACCGCGCGTCGCGAACCGATCTTGAAACCGGCGATCGCCTTGATCATCTGCGTGGCCGGCCCGAGGACGCGTCCTTTCGGCCCCCCGATCACGACGTACGTGCCGGTCGGTGCGAGGCATCGCTTGAGCTGCGCGATGTTCCGGTTGCCGATGTTGTCGAGGATCACGTCGTACTCGCGATCCACGGTGAAGTCGTCCGAGGTGTAGTCGACGACGTGATCGGCGCCGAGATCGCGCACCATGTCGACATTGCGCGTGCTGCACACCGCAGTCACCTCTGCGCCGAAGTACTCGGCGAGCTGCACCGCATACGTGCCAACACCACCGGCCGCGCCGTTGACCAGCACGTGTTGGCCGCGCTCGACCGTGCCGTGATCGCGCAGCCCCTGGACAGCAGTCAACGCGGCGACGGTGACGGCCGCGGCCTCCTCGAACGTGATGTTCGCAGGCTTGCGAACGAGGCGATCCTCTTTGGCGACGGCGTACTCGGCGAACGCACCGACCGCCCCGCCGAAGACCTCGTCGCCGGCACCGAGGTCCGTGACGTCGGCGCCGACCGCCTCGACGACACCGGCGACATCGACGCCGAGGACCTTCTGTTTCGGCCGCCGCAGACCACTGACTGCACGAACGAACAGTGGGGTTCCGGTCAACATGTGCCAGTCGTACGGGTTGACCGCGGCGGCGCGCACGGCGACGAGGACGTCGTCGGGCCCGACCGAGGGCCGGTCGATCTCGCCCACCGTGATGACGTCCGGCGACCCGTACCGATCGGCCGTCGCGGCACGCATCCGCGTCGCGGACGTCGGGGACGGCTGCCGAGCGGGGGGCACGGTCGGTGATGCGGGAGGTGGGGCCATCTGGAATCTCGTTTCGAAATGGATTGACGTACACTGTACGTCTGTTGACGTACGACGTACGGTAGGACGTACGATGTACGTCTGTCAACCCCACGATGTCAGGAAGTTGCCCGTCGCATGCCCGTCGAATCCGAGACAGCACGCCAGCCGCTGAGCACCCAGCGCATCCTCCATGCCGCTGTCGGATTCGCCGACGAGCACGGTGTGGAGGCGCTGACGATGCGCAAGATCGCCGACGAGTTGGGGTGCGGCGTGATGTCGCTCTACAACCACGTCGCCAACAAGGAGGAGATGCTCGCCGGCATGGTCGACCTCGTCGCCGCCGAGATCGTCCCACCGGCCGTCGGTGGCGACTGGCGCGAGGCGATGCGGGCGAGTGCGGCGACCGCGCACGACGTGCTGCTGACCCATCACTGGGCCCCCGCGGAGTGGTCGCTGCGAATGCCCGGACCCGCGCGCATCCGCTACATGGATGCACTCCTGCACGTCCTGTCCGAGGCGGGCCTGTCGTCCGAACTCGTCTACCGCGGCTACCACGCGGTGACGATGCACATCGTCGGATTCACACTCCAGCAGATCGGCTACCGGCGAGGCCTGACGGGCGACCTCGAAGACCTCGCCGGCGCCTTCCTCGCCGACCTGGCGGACGACTACCCGTACATGGCCGCGCACGTCCATGCGCACCTCGCGGGCGACGGCCACGGTGACGAGTTCGGTTTCGTGCTCGACCTGATCCTCGACGGTCTGGATCGAGCGAACGCCGGTTCCTGAACAGACCGTCGCTGCCGGCGGCTGGCTCGGTCCCGCCCTACTCGTCGAAGTCCAGTGATTCTGACAGCGCCCGATGCGACTCGATGTCCTCCTCGAGGTCGCAAATCTTGCGCTCCGCCAGCGCGACGACGTCGGCACCGGCGATGAAGCGGCGTGGCGGCGGGTCCTCCGCTGCGATCGCCACCAGCGCCGCAGCCAGCTTGTCCGGATCGCCGGCCTGGACACCATCCTGGGCCGACCACCACTCACGCTGGACGCGGCTGCGCTCTGCATCGTCGTCGATCTGAACCTCGGGCCACACCAACGACTCGGGGCTCGCCAGCCCGGTGCGGAAGAAGCCCGGGTTGACGATCGTCGTTCGGATGCCGAACGGCTCGACCTCGGCCGCGAGCGCACTCATCCATCCCTCCAACCCGGCCTTGGACGCGGCGTAGACCGACGAGTACTCGAACCCGACCAGCCCGGCACCCGACGAAATCGCGATGACATGCCCGGATCGCTGTCGTCGCATCACCGGCATCACGGCCCGCGTCACGTTCATCGGACCCGACAGGTTGACCGCGAGCTGCTGCTCGACCTGAGCCGGCGACATCTCCTCGAAGTACCCCTTGAACGACGTGCCGGCGACGCCCATCCCGCGGCTTGCCCCGGTGATGAACCACACCTTGATCTGGTTCGCGTTCACCTCGTCAGTGTGACAGCGTCGCTCTGACGATGCCCGGTCGCCGACGTCACCCCGGCTCGCGGTGGGCCGTCCCGGTGATCAGCCGGGCGATCCGGCGGCCGGTCAGGTACTGCCATCCCCAGCCGGCCAGCGCGCTGAACTTCGAGCGGAAGTCGATCAGCGTCATGATGTGCACCGCCCACCAGACCAGCCAGGCCAGGTAGCCGCCGAAGCGGAGCCGCGTCCCCAGGTCGGCAACCGCCTTCGACCGGCCGATCGTCGCGAGCGACCCCTTGTCCTTGTAGACGAACACCGGTCGCGATGTGCCGTCGAGGTCGGCCTCGATGCAGCGGGCGACGTGCCGCCCTCCCTGCTGCGCGGCGGGCGCGACGCCCGGCACGTCCGAACCCTCGGACTCGGCGGCGGCGAGGTCACCGATGACGAACACGTTCGGGTGCCCGTCGACGGTCAGCTCGGAAGTCACCGGGACGCGACCGGCCCGGTCGGTGCGATCGGTCACGGCCTGCCCGAGCGGTGACGCCGCGACGCCTGCGCCCCAGAGCACCGTCGCCGACGGGATCGGTCCCGTCTCGGTCGTGACCCCATCAACGTCGATGTCGGTGACCGATGAGGACGTCCGCACTTCGACGCCGAGCTTGGCGAGTTGGCGCTCGGCAGATGCCGACAGTTTCTCGGGGAAGGCTGCAAGCACGCGCGGGCCGGCCTCGACGAGCACGATGCGGCTCGTCGTGGTGTCGATCAGTCGGAAGTCGTCGCGCAACGTCACGGTCGCGATCTCCTTGACGGCACCCGCGAGCTCGACGCCGGTCGGTCCGGCTCCGACGATCACGAACGTCATCAACCGCTCGCGCTCGGCCGGGTCAATCGTCGACTCGGCCCGCTCGAATGCGAGCAGGATGCGGCGCCGGATCTCGAGCGCGTCGTCGATCGTCTTCAATCCGGGCGCCACCTCCGCCCACTCGTCATTGCCGAAGTACGAATGCGTCGCACCGGTCGCGAGTACGAGGTAGTCGTAGGAGATCGTGTCGTGCGGCGTCCTCACCGTGCCGGCGTCGACGTCGACGTCGACGACTTCTCCGAGCAACACCCGCACGTTGTCCTGCTTGCGGACGATGTGGCGGATCGGCTGAGCGATGTCGGACGGATTCAGCCCGGCAGTCGCAACCTGGTACAGCAACGGCTGGAACGTGTGATGGTTCTCCCGGTCGACGACGGTGACGTCGACGTCGACGCCCGCCAGCGCCCGCGTCGCGGCCAACCCGCCGAACCCGCAGCCGACGACCACGACGTGAGGATGGTGCGGCGTCGTGTCGGCCATCGTGGTCTCAGCGGGGGCCGCGGATCAGGCGCCCGGGCAGCTCGCCGGTGAACTCGTCGTCGGCAACCGTCTGCACACCGTCGACGAACGTCGCGACGTAGCCATGCGCCTTCTGCACGAGTCGTCGCGCGCCACCGGGGAGGTCGTACGCCATCCGCGGCGGGCCGAACGTGAGGCGGTCGTAGTCGATCAGGTTGAGATCGGCGCGTAGGCCGGGCGTGACGAGGCCGCGATCGCCGAGGCCGTAGAGCTCGGCGGTCTGACGAGTCTGACGGTGCACGATGTGTTCGAGCGGCAGCGTCGGCCCACGGCGGCGGTCGCGCGTCCAGTGGGTCAGCATGAACGTCGGTGTGCCGCCGTCGCAGATCACGCGACAATGGGCACCCGCGTCGGCCAGGCCCATCCGCGTCGACGGGTGCCGGTGGGCCTCGTACTGGAACGAGAGGTCGCCGTACGCATAGTTGAAGAACGGAGTGAGGATCATCCCGTTCCCGCCGTACGCACACAGCTGGTCGACGATCAGGTCGATCGGGTGCGTTCCGGTCTGCGCCGCGACCGCGGCGATCGAGTCGTCGGCCTCGGGCTCGTAGTCGATGTCGCCGTCGTCGACGGCCCACCACGACCCGACCGCGTCGAGCACGACCTTGCGGAAGAGTCCGCCGTCGTCGGGTTCGACGCGCAGCGCGGCGCGCAACTCCGGGGACTGCAGCGCATTCACCCGCTCCGCCAGCGGCAGGTTGCGGTACTGCGTGTACGCGGGATGGAAGTCGAGCGGGTTGAAGCTGCCCTCGAGGCACATCAGCAGCCCCACGACCCGGCCGGCGACCTGCGCCACGATGTCGAGCCCGTCGGAGCGTGCCTCGTCGAGCAGGCCGAGCACGT
>JABDKP010000171.1 GCA_013002175.1 Ilumatobacter sp. | reverse complement strand
TCGTGCTGTTCGAGCCGATGTACGACAGCTATCAGGCCTGCATCGCGCTGGCGGGCGGGGTGCTCAAGCCGGTCGTGCTGCGTCCCGGAGACGACGGCCGCTACGAGTTCGACCGCGACGAGTTCCGCCAGGCGATCTCGCCGCGCACCAAGCTGATCCTGCTCAACACGCCGCACAACCCGACGGGCAAGGTGTTCACCCGGGACGAACTGCAGCTGATCGCCGACATCGTCCTCGACCGCGAACTGGTCGCCGTCACCGACGAGGTGTACGAGCACCTCCCGTTCGACGGTCGCCGCCACATCCCGCTGTCGACGCTGCCGGGAATGGCCGACCGGACGCTGACGATCTCGTCGGGTGGCAAGACCTTCCACACCACCGGCTGGAAGATCGGCTGGATGAGCGGCCCGCGCGAACTCGTCACCGCGGCCCGTACCGCGAAGCAGTTCCTGTCGTTCGTGAACGGGGCCCCGTTCCAGCCTGCGATCGCCGTCGGCCTCGGCCTCCCCGACAGTTACTTCGAGCAGTTGCGGACCAACCTCCAGACCGCCCGCGACCGTCTCGTGGCGGCGCTCGTCGGCGTCGGATTCTCCACCTATGTGCCCGAGGCGAGCTACTTCGCGACCGTCGACATCCGTCCGGTCGATCCGGCCGGTGACGGGATGGAGTTCTGCCGCCGGCTGCCGCACGCCTGCGGTGTGGTCGCCGTGCCCAACGAGGTGTTCTACGCCCGCCCCGAGTTCGGCCGCCACATGGTGCGCTTCGCCTACTGCAAGCAACTCTCGGTGATCGACGCCGCGGCCGAGGCGCTGAGTGCGGGCTTCGGCGCGTGATCGGTGTGCGCGACCGTTCCATCTGGTGCCAGGTGCCAGATGGAACGATCAGTAGCGCTTCTCCAACAGCGAGACGACGGCGCCGTACGGGGTCTCCTGCTGACCGACCTCGGTGAAGCCGTGGCGGGTGTGGAACGCCATCGACGGCTCGTTCGGCGGGTCGACGTTCACCTCCAGCGTCAGCCGGGCGATGTCGGCCCCCGCCGCGCGCCGCGCCTCGATCTCGCGGTCGACGTGCGCGTAGAGCTGGGTGCCGAGTCCCTGGCGCCGGAAGCCGGCGTCGAGCGCGACCCGGTCGAGGTACCACGCGTCGTCGTAGCGGTCCATGAACCAGCGATAGTTCACCGAGTCGTAGGTCGAACCCGGACCGAGCACGATGCAGAACCCGGCGATCGTCGGCCCGGCCGGGTGCACGATCTCGGCGACAAGCGCCACGACGCTGTCGGTGACGAGCAGGTCGAGTCGGTCGGCGTCGATCGGCCCGACCTCGGGCAGGTTCGCGGCGTTGATCTCCAGTACCCGGGGGTAGTCGGCCGGGATCATCCCACGGAACCTGGCCACGCACGCGAACGTAGTCAACCCGACCCGCCGAGGGGTGGACGATGAACGTCTCGGGAACACGCGCCGCCGCCCCGTGCGGGCCGGGCGGCGACGCTCGTATCCTTGGACCATGTTGTTCCGCAAGCACGCTTCCATGGTCACCGAGCAGGACGCGCTGCCCGGTCGACTCGACCAGCAGATGCCGGTTCCCGATCAGCACCATGTCAACGGGAACCCACTCGTCGGGCCCTGGCCGGACGGATTCGAGGTCGCCGTCGTCGCGATGGGCTGCTTCTGGGGGGCCGAGCGGATGTTCTGGACGCTCGACGGCGTCTACTCCACGTTCGTGGGGTACGCCGGCGGCTTCACCCCGAACCCGACGTACGAAGAGACGTGTACCGGTCGCACCGGACACACCGAGGCGGTCGGCATCGTGTTCGATCCCGACGTCATCTCGTACGAGCAGATCCTGAAAGTCTTCTGGGAGAACCACGACCCGACGCAGGGCATGCGGCAGGGCAACGACATCGGCAGCCAGTACCGCAGTGCGGTCTTCGCCACCGACGACGCCCAGCTGGCCGCGATCGAGTCGACCCGCGAGACGTTCCAGGCGCAACTGGACGCGAAGGGGTACGGCGAGATCACCACCGAGGTCGGGTTGATCGACCCGGCGACGACGTTCTTCTATGCCGAGCCGTACCACCAGCAATATCTCGCGAAGAACCCCAACGGGTATTGCGGCATCGGCGGAACCGGTGTGTCGTGTCCCATCGGGATCGGCTCCTGAGCCACTACCCTGTGCGATCAGTCTCACAACAAGGAGTAAGCACCATGGGTTTTCTGGACAAGCTGAAGGGCGCTGCCGGCAAGGCGAAAGACGTGGTCGACGATCAGGTCGACAAGCACAGCGACAAGATCCCCGACAAGATCGAGGGCGCCTACGACAAGGCCAGCGACGCGGCGGAGAAGGTCATCCCCGGCGACGAGGCCAACGACTGATCACCGCTGCGTCACGGCCGGTCGTCCGACGACCAGCCATTCGCGGTGATGTCGGCGCCATCGGCGTCGAGCCGTCGGCCGCCCCACCGGATCGCTCCGGGGGTCGCCGACAATCGAGCAATCACACTCTGCATCGGGGTGCCGTCGACGAGTTCGATGGCGCCCCGTGCCGCGTAGTGGGGGTCGGCGGCGATGTCGGCCATGTCGAGCACCGGCCCGATCGCCGCATCGGCGTCGGTGAACGCCGCGATCACCTCGTCGCGGGTGCGTGCCGCACACCAGCCGACCATCACTGCCTCCAGCTCGAGTCGATGCTCCGCGCGTCCTTCGAACGTGGCGAAGCGCGGATCTTCGCCGACGCCGAGTACCTCCATCACCCGGGCCGCGACCGAGTCGCTGCTGGTCGACGCGGCCACCCACTGGCCGTCGCGGCACCGGTACGTGCCACGCGGCACCGTGTACGGCAAGCCCGCACCGAGCCGCGGCTGCTGCTCGCCGGTGACGCCGAAGAGCGCGACGAGCGGGCCCATCATCTGGAACATCGTCTCCAGCAGGTTGGAGTCGACGACCTGGCCGACGCCCGAGTGCAATGCCACCATCGTCGCGAACGCTGCCGCGAGGCCGGTGACCTCGTCGGTCAGCGCCACCGGCGGTGGGAGCGGCTGCCCATCGGGGTCACCACTGAGTGCGACGAGCCCCGACATCGCCTCGGCGATCGTGGCGAAGCCGGCGCGTGATGCGTACGGGCCGTCCTGACCGAACCCCGAGACGCGGGTGATGACGAGGTCGGCGTTCCGCGCGAGGAGCACGTCCGGCCCGAGACCGAGTCGTTCCAACGTCCCCGGGCGCGAGTTCTCGACCACCACGTGCGCACCCTCCACGAGTGCCAGCAGCGTCTCCCGGTCGTCGTCATCCTTGATGTCGAGCACGACGGTCCGCTTGTTGCGGTTGACCAGCTTCCACCACAGCCCTTCACCGTCGCGCGGGTCACGCCACGCCATGTTGCGCAGACTGTCGCCGCCGGGACGCTCGACCTTGATGACGTTCGCGCCGAAGTCCGCGAGGTAGCGCGCGCAGTTCGGGCCGGCGAGCACGGTCGACATGTCGATCACGCGGAGGTCGGACAGCGGCCCGGGATGCGGCTGGGCCGGCGATGCGGTCTCCGTCATCGCACGAGTGTGCCACCGGACCCCGGCACGTCGGCGGGTCGGCGCTCCGTAACCACGTACGGTGAGCGACTGACTTTGTAGAGTGTTGACATAATCTGTCAACACTCATGACTCATTGCGCACACGGCGCTCCCGATACTCGTTGCATGGACGTTTCCCCGCTGCTGCACCGAGCGCATCTGCGCGGCGCGGACGACGGCAACACCTACGTCGAAGTGCTCGTGTCGATCGTGCTGCTCGGCATCGTGGTCGTCGCGCTGATGGGGGCGATGCAGGCGTCGATCGCCTTCTCGGCCATCAGCAACGACCAGGCCAAGACCGAATCCGTGCTGAACAGCGCCGCTGACCGGGTCGCCAACTTCGCGTACAAACCGTGCCCCGGCAACGATGGCGCGGGGTACCTCGCAATCGCCCAGGCCGCCGCGCCCGCCGTCGGCTGGACCGGTGACGTCGTCACGATCGACGACGTCGAGTTCTACCAGCCGACCACGGACTCGTGGGCGCCGAGCAACAGTCTCGACCCGTCGGAGTGCAACTCCTCGATCGGGTTGAGCGACAGCCGGACGTTGCAGAAGGTGCAGATCCGCGTCACCGCGCCGAGTGGCAAGACCTCGTCCACCGAGGTGATCAAGGCCAACTTCCGCCCCGACGAGATCAAGGACCTCACGGAGGGCTGACATGGGCATTCGCACGACGACGACACATCCGAGCCACACCACCACGGGGCCCGACGCTGGATTCGCGCTCCCCGAACTGCTGGTCGGCATCGTGATGACCGGCCTGCTCGCCGGTGTGATCGCCGGCGCGTTCAGCGTCGTCCTGCGTCAGACCCGTCCCACGATCGACCGCATCGCAGAGTCCAAGGACATCACCTTCGTCCAGACGTGGGTCCCCCTCGACATCTCCTCCGCTGTCGCACCGACCGGTGGCGGCCCGGCGCTGGACGACGACCCCGCCTTCGACCCGACGGTGACGGCGCCCGGTCTGCCCGGCACCAACGTGTTCACGCTCGAGCGGGCCGACCTCAGCGGCGGCACCGAGACCCGGTACTACGTCGCCTATCGCTACGTGAACGACGGCGGCGACTGGCAATTGCGGCGATACGAGATCCGCAATGCCGGCGTCGTCGGTTCCGAGGAGATCAAGCAGGTCGGGGTCGCGCACGAGCTGCCGGCACCTCCGCCCGGCTGGACCGAAGCAGTCGACAAGCCGGAGCACGCGATCGAGATCAATTCCCGCAACCAGGTGATTCTGCGACCGATCGGCGACGACGTCCAGATCAACTTCGACAGCGGGAACAGCTTCAGTACCGGCGGCGCACCGCTGTCGAGAGGTCTCGAACTGCCGACCGACCTCTCCGGCGGCCTGACCGACCCGTCGGCACCGGCCAGCCGCTGCGGTTCCAGCATCGCCGTCGTGTTCGACACATCCGGCTCGGTTCCGGCATCGAGCGGCGGCGTCCACGCCGAGAACGCAGCGGTCGGTTTCATCGACGCCTTCAAAGGCACACCGTCGCAGCTCGCCGTCTACGGCTTCGACGCCGAGGCATACCGGATGTACCCGACGCTCGACACCGACCGGTACATCCCCCTGCTCGACGACGCCAGCGCCGACATCGCGGCGTCGCGCCAGCGAATCCTCGACCTCGACGACCGCGACGGCAACTGGAGCCAGTCCAACCCGGACTCGCCGACCGTCGACGGCATCCACTGGGACCAGATGGGCAGCGGCACGAACTGGGAGGACGGGCTGTACCTGCCGTTCCACACCGATGCCGGCGTGCTCCGCAACGACACGCCCGAACTGGTCGTGCTGATCACCGACGGCAACCCGAACAAGAGCCGTGTCGGTTCGGGATCGAACCACGTGTTCAACGCCGCCGAGGTGGCCGACCTCGGCCGAGCGACCGGTGCCCGCGTCGTCGGCGTGATCGTCGGCAACCAGGCGCAGGCCGGCAACTGGAACAACTACGGCCAGCCGAACATGTCGCCGAAGCAGAACGGTCCGAAGAACCTCGGCGACGTCGTCGGCAACAACGTGTGGAACGGCAGCGTGACGACCGACCCGATCAGCGGCATCACGACGGTCGATCCCGGCAACGCCGAAGCCGCCGACCTGTTCTACGGCAGCTTCGACGACCTGGGCCACGTGCTGCGCTCGATCGTGATCGCGGAGTGCGGTGCAACCGTGACGATCCAGAAGAAGCTCAGTGTCGACGGCACGCTGACGAACCTCACGGACATGCCGTTGAACACGGTGTGGCGCTATACGACCGAAGTCGGCGCACGAGACCTCGTTCGGTCGGAGACGGCGTCGATCACGTTCGACTTCACGCTGGAGAGCGTCTTCACGAAGACGGTCGACATCGTCGAGGCGGGCGACATCGAGAACTACGAATTCATCGGAGCGACCTGCCGATCGGGTGGCGTCGACGTCCCCGTCACGATCGACACCCCGACCCAGTCGATCGCCGTCGACATCACCGCAGACGCCGCCGTGTCGTGCGTCATGATCTCTGAGGCCATCTGATGGGGCACACCGTGAACGACAACGCGGGCCGACGCCATCGACGCACGGACGACGACGGTTCGATCCTGCAGATGGTGATCGCGTTCACCGCGGTTGCCGGTCTCACCGTCACCGCGATCCTGGCGTTCGCCAGCACCGTGTTCCGCAACCGGCCCCCGATCGACACCCGCAGCCGTACGGCAGAGAGCGCCGAGTCGGCGATCCGGATGGCCGTCACGATGCAACGCGACGCCGGGCCGGCGGCCTGCTTCAATGGCGGCGGGACGACGCTGCTGCCGCCCACCGCAGCCTTCAACGACGTCGACATCGAGTTCACGTGCACCGAGTTGACGGGACCGGACGACTACGTCGAGAGCGGCCGTGGACGGTTGGGCATGATCACGACGTCGAACTCGAGCGATCCCGCGCTCGGAGGCGTCAGCGGCAGTGTCGTCGCCGGCGCACCGATCAAGGAGATCTTCGGCCAGATCCTGATCAACGGCGGCGACTACGACGCGGCCGCCGTCGAGGACATCGGTATCCGCGGTGACCTCGCCGGCTCGACGTACACGTCGATCCTCACGCCATCGACCGATCGCTACCGAGTGACCGGCAGCGACCTGGCGTGCGACAACCCGCTGACCGCGACACTCGATGCGTTCCCCGACTACACCTCGCCGGCCGACGGCGCCTACGTCGTGCACACGCACAGCTGCACCCCCGAACCGTGGTGGACGCTCGCCGGCGACGACTGGACCGGGGGCGGCGTGCGGACGTATCCGATCCTGCCGCAACTGCCGACGTTCCTCCGGTCACCGCTGCCGAACGAGCTCGCGAACGGCTGTCAGGTGCTCTACCCGGGCCGCTATCAGTCGCCGGTCGTCCTCGACGGCACGGTCGGCACCGGCGAGTACTACCTCGCATCCGGCGTCTACTACTTCGAGGACGTGCTGCGGCTGGTCAACGGCGCCCGGCTGATCGGCGGCGAAGGCACCCAGACCAACGGTTGCTTCGATGCCGACGCTGCGTTCGACCGCTACGGCGTGTGGTCGCCGAAGAACCACGAGATCACCGGTGCCGGCGCGACGCTGTTGCTCGGCGCCGACGGGCACATCGACGTCGTCGACTCGACGATCCACATCAACCGGCGGGTCTCGACGCCGGCGACTCGGGGCAGTGAGGCGGTCGCCGTGCGGAGCGTCAACTTCGGTTGGAAGGGCAACGTCGAGATCCCGGGTGACGACGTCCAGATCGGCGAGTATCCGCTCGGACCGACAGGTGTCCCCGACCCGACGCTGCGTGAGCCCGGCAGCACGGTCGCGGCGGTCGATCACGAGATCACCGTCAGCGGCAGCACCTACCAGTACGCCGAGTCCACCCGGACGAACATGCAGGACATCATCGAGTTCACGTCGACGGGACCGAACGCCGTGATGCGCTTCGACGGCTACGTCTTCGTGCCGAACTCCGGCGTGCGGATCTCGACGGGGTCGAGCACCAACTACGAAGTCGGCTTCAGCGGCGGCACCGTCGCCGCGAAGGTGCGGTTCCTCGTCGACACGTTGCCGACCAACGTCGCCGATGACTTCGTCTTCGGTTCGATCGACAAGCCGCTCCAGCGGCGGGTGCAGATCGAGGCCAAGGTCACCGCCCCGAACGGCTTCGTCGCCCGCTCGAACGCACTCGTCCAGGTGCACGCCGACGGCTCGTACGCGATCAACAGTTGGGGCGTGGACCCGCAGGCCGGGTCGCCGCCACCGACTTCTGCCGCGACCACGACGACGACCGTCGCGCCCGGCCCCACCACGACGACCACGCTGCCGCCGGGTCCCACCACGACGACCACGGTGCCGCCCGGCCCGACGACGACCACGACGACGACGACCACGACGACGACGCTGCCACCCGATCCCGGTTACGACTTCTGCACCAACGGGACGAGCTACACCAACGACTTCGGGCCCGGCACATGGGCGGCCGAGTACCGCAACGTCCCGACGTTCACCGGTACCCCGCCCGATCCGTTCGGTGGGGCACCCGACGTGTCCGAGGACGTGGCCGAGATCAAGTGGTACTACTCGAACACGACGTCGGGGTCGCCCGGCTATCCGACGATCCACCAGAACTACTTCACCGCTCGCTGGACCCGCACGATCAACGTGTCGAACGACTGCACGTTCCGTTTCAAGCTCGGCGGCGACGACGGCTACAAGCTGTTCGTCGACGGCGTTGAAGTCATCGAGTACTGGTCCAATCACAGCCACAAGTGGACCTACGCGACCGCCGCCCTCACTGCGGGGACCCACGACCTGGTGGTGGAGTTCTACGAAAAGGCCGGGAGTGCCTCGATCGACCTTCAGTACCGCGAGGACTGAACCAGACGAGGAATTGACATCGGCCTGACATCGAGCAGGTACTCGCTTGACGGGCCGCTCCGTACGTTGGCCAGCGACTTCCGGCGGCGTTCCTGCCGGCGGTTTCTCAAGAATGTTGACGGACGCGCCGAAAAAGGAGGTGGGATGAACACGACGACTGCTCTTCCGCCGACAGGCGACGCTTCGGCGACCGCGCCCGGTTCTCGCCGGTCGACCCGCCGCGCCCCGTGGCGAGGCGCGCAGCATGCTGAACGGGCCGGACGAGACGGGGGCTACTCCCTGCTCGAGATCCTGGTGTCGCTGTCGCTGATGGGCACCGTGATGGCCGCTGTGATGGCCGCGATGTTCAGCGCGATCCACGCGTCGTCGATCACCGACAACGCCGCCGACCTCGACGCCGCGCTGGGCGCCACGGCCGATGCCTTCGGCGAGGCCCTGTTCGTGCCGTGCCCCGAGAACGTCACGCCCAACGCCTACCAGCAGTACGCCGACGTCGGCGCCGACGTGCACGGCTGGCCCGCCGGCACCGTCAGCATCATCGATGTGAAGTACTGGGATCCGCTGGCAGCCCCTGCCGACGCCTGGGTCGATGCCAACGGCATCTCCGGCACGGAGTGCGACGAGACGGTCTGGCTGTCGACGGCCAAGACGATGCAGAAGGTGATCGTCCAGGCGACCACCCCCGACGGTGCCGACTCACGGATCCTCGAGATCGTGGTCACCGACGTTCGACCGGAGAGCTGATGAACAACGACAAATCCCCCACACGGCACCGTGACGCCGGTCTCTCGATGATGGAGATCCTCGTCAGCATGGTGATCGCGGGCACGCTCGTGTCCGCGCTGACGCTGGCGTACTCGACGATCCTGCGGACGCATCCCGACACCGTGAACCGCGTCGCCGTGTCCAAGGACGTGTCGTTCATCCAGGCGTGGCTGCCGCTCGACCTCGCCTCCGCGATCGACGTCGACATGACGCCGACGCTGCAGCCGGCGACATCGAAGCCGTTGCCCGGCACCAACGTGTTGACGATCACCCGCAAGGACCTGCAGAGCCCCGGCCATCCCGAGTACTTCGTCAACTACCGCTACGCGCAGGTCGACGGCAGGTGGGTGCTGCTGCGGTTCGAGATTCGCAACGTCGGCGGCGTGCCCGGCCCGGAGGAAGTGACCCAGGTCGGCGTCGCCCACGAACTCGTGCCGCCCCCTCCCGGGTGGGACCCGACGACGCCACCGACGTTCGCGATCGACGTCAGCGGACGCAACCCCGGTCAGCTCCACATGGTCGGCAGCGACGTCACCGTCAACTTCGCCGACGGCTCGGGCTACGACACCGGTGGGGCCGGCCTCGGCTCCGGCTTCGTGCTGCCTCCCATTCCTGCGGACGGGTTCCTGAACCCGGCCTCACCGCCCAGCCGCTGCGGCGGCAAGATGACGCTGCTGCTCGACACGTCGAGTTCGCTGTCCAGCGAGCTGCCGATCGTCAAGAGCGCCGCCAAGGACTTCGTCGACGCCTTCCGGGGCACGCCGACCGAGCTGCGGGTCACCGAGTTCGACCGCGAAGGCAAGCCGGTCGCGCCCAGCACCTGGAACGGGCCGGCGATCGACATGTTGAACATCGACAACGCCGGTGTCGCCGCCGTCAAGCAGGACATCGACGACATCGACGACTCGACCGGTGGCACCAACTGGGAGGACGGGCTGCGCCTCGCGATGACCGACTTCTCCGACCGGGTGGCGATCAACCCGTCACCGCACCTGCCGGACACCGTCGTGTTCTTCACCGACGGCGAGCCGTACCGCTACGTCGACAGCAGTGGCAACATCCAGTCGACGAACAAGGACCATGCGACCGCCGAGGCGAAGACGGTGTCGAACGAGAAGGGTGAGTGGGGCGTGACGCTGAAGGGCGTCTTCGTCCACCGTCCCAGCCTCACCGGCTCGGCACTCGAGGCCGCCAAGGACCGGATGAAGCAGATCGTCGGTTCCACGGAGTGGGTCCCGGGCCCGAGTGGCGGCGTCGGCAACGCCCAGACCGCGTCGTTCTTCTACACCAGTGACTTCCTCGAGCTGAGCAACATCTTCCAGCAGATCTTCGTCAGCGACTGCGGCGGCACGATCACGGTCCAGCGGCGGGAGAACAACGACCCGAACGACAAGGTGACCAGCGGTTCGTACGAGTACGCGACGACCACCGGCAACGCCACGCTGAACGCCAGCATCTCCAGCTCGATCACGTTCGACTACAACCTCGCCGCCGGTGCGTCCGAATGGGTGACGATGGTCGAGGAAGGCGCAACCGGTGCCGAGATCACCGACGTCCAGTGCTTCTCGAACGGCACCGACGTGACCGCAACCCGCGTCCAGACGCTGTACGAGAACGACGGGGTCACCGTGATCCCCAGTGGCCGTTCGATCAAGGTTGTCGCCAACGAGGCCCTCTCATGTCTGTTCATCGGCTCATGACCGGGCGCAACGGGCTCGGCGATCGGCGGTCCGACGGCGCACGCGATCGCGACGAGGGCTCGGTTCTGGCGATGACGCTCGTGATGACGGTCGTCACCGCGATGCTGATGATGGCGTTGCTGTCGTACGTGGCGACGGTGATGCGCGTCCAGCCCGGCGTGGAGGAGCGGGCGGTCGCCTCCGAGACGGCGCGCTCGGCGGTGCGCCAGGCGGTGCACCAGCAGCGGATCAACGGGCCAGGCACCTGCTACGAGGACACGCAGACGGTCGCGATCAACGGGTTCGACGCCGAGCTCAGCTGCGTCGTCACCGACATCGAGTTCGACAACGTGCTGATGCGCAACCGCTTCGGAATCATCACCACCACGAACCGGTATGACGTCGGTGGCGTTCCGCTGCCTCCGATCTGGGGTTCCAACGGCAATGCCTTCAACCCGACGCTCACCGGCGACGTGTTCGTCAACGGCGGTGCGATCGAGACCCTGATCGACGACTTCTCGGTCACCGGCACGTCCAGCGACGGCTCCCCGGCCGGCATCGTCGGCTCGACCGCCACGTACGCCGGGTCGCCCTCGCCCGTGCGCTACTCGGTACCGGGACCGGTGCCCACCGATTGCACGACCGCCGGCTCGGTCTACGAGTTCAACACCGGCGGCGCATGGGACTGCATCGCCGAACCCTGGACGGCGCGGGCCGGCAACAACGCCGACCCGACGGCCGGGCCCTGGATCTACCCGTACCTGCCGTCGGTGCCGACCCAGACACGGTCGTCGACGCCGATCTCGATTCCCCGCGGCGCGACGACGTGCAAGGTGTTCTACCCCGGCCACTACCCCAACCCGATCGACATCGACGGTGGCGAGGCGTACTTCGCGTCGGGTGTCTACTACTTCGAAGGCCCGCTCACGGTCCGCAATGGGGCCACCGTCGTCGGTGGCGAGGGCTTCCACAGCGGCTGCGTGCTCGACTCGGAAGCTGCGCTGTACAACGGCCCGACCCAGCGTGCCCCGAAGGTGCACAGCATCACCGGCAACGGGACGACGTTCCTGCTCGGCGACGACGCGACGGTGTCGGTCACCCGGGCGAACATGATCCTCAACCGCCGGCTGTCGACCGAGACCACCCGCCCCAGCGAGGGCATATCGATCCGCAGCGTCAACACCGTCACCACGGACACCGCCGACGTGTACGTGCCCGAGGACGAGGTGTACGCGCAGGAGAGCCTGCCGGTGGTGCCCGCCTCGACGACCGCCTATGTCGACTCCGAGCCGGCCGGTGGGTGGAACTCGCCGATCGTCTTGTTCGACACCACCACGGGCGGCCCGCCGCCGAACTCGAGCAATGTGTACGAGTTCCGGGCTCTCGGTGCGATCTTCGTGCCGAATGCGACGATCGAGCTGACCGCAAACAATCGCCACTACCAAGTCGAGATCACCGGTGGAACGACGTCGACTCGGCTCGGGCTCGACCTCCAGACCCAGCCGGACGACCCGGCGGCCTTCTTCTTCGGGACAAAGGTGAACGCGGTGCAGAGCACCCAGCGCATCGATGCGCTCGTCACGCTGCCCAGCGGCCGTCAGACGCTGTCGTCGGTGGTGATGCAGCTCAACATGAACCGCGAGTACGCATTGAACTCGTGGACGCTCGACGTCGGTGCAGTCGGCGTCGATCCCACCAACGGCGGCGCCGGCATCCCCTAACAAAGTTGTGCCTGGCACAACTTTGACTCAGCCGGGGACGGTGAGCTCGCCGGCTTGCAGCTGGTGGGCGTAGCGGCCGTCGGCGGCGAGTAGTTCGTCGTGGGTCCCGATCTCGACGATCCGGCCGTCCTCGATGAACGCGATGCGGTCGGCGCTGCGGATCGTCGACAGCCGGTGGGCGATGATCAGCGCGGTGCGACCTTCCATCGCGTGTTCGAGCGCAGCCTGGATGTGGGCCTCGTTGTCGTTGTCGAGGTGGCTCGTCGCCTCGTCGAGGATGATGATCGCCGGGTCCTTGAGCAGCAGCCGGGCGATCGCCAGCCGCTGCTTCTCGCCGCCGCTCAGCCGGTAGCCGCGCTCGCCGACGATCGTGTCGTACCCGTCCGGAAGCGCGGCGATCGTGTCGTGGATCCGCGCCGCCCTGGCCGCTGCGACCATCTCGTCGATCGTTGCGTGCTCGTCCGCGTAGCGCAGGTTGTCGCCGATCGACTCGTGGAACAGGTGCGGGTCCTGCGACACCACGCCGATCGCCGCGCGCAGCGAATCGAGGGTGAGGTCGCGGACGTCGTGGCCGTCGACCCGCACTGCGCCAGTGGTGACGTCGTAGAGCCGCGGGATCAGCGAGATCGTCGTCGACTTGCCGGCGCCCGACGCGCCCACGAGCGCAACGGTCTCGCCCGGCTCGATCGTGAGCGACAGCCCGCGGAGCACGTCGACGTCCGGGTCGGTGTCGCCGCCGAGGCCGGCGTTCTGCTCCATCGTGGCGATCGCCGAGTCGGCCGCCGGCGGGTAGCGGAACGTGACGTCGTCGAACTCGACCGAGCCGCGTGCGTCGACGAGGTCGAACGCGCCGAGCCGCTCCTGGATCGCCTCGGGCGCATCGAGCACCTCGAACACCCGCTCGAAGCTGACCATCGAGGTCATCAGGTCGACCCGTGCATTCGTCAAGCCGGTCAGCGGCTGGTACACGCGGGTGACGAGCGCGGCGAGCGCCACGAGCGTGCCGGCCGAGATGTCGCCGTCGACGACCATCAGCGCGCCGATCCCGTAGACGGCGGCGGTGCCGATCGCACCGACCAGACCCAAGGCAACGAAGAACACCCGGCCGTACAGCGCCGAACGGATGCCGGTGTCACGCACGCCGCGGGCCCGATGCTCGAACGCGTCGCGTTCGCGCCGGCCCGAGCCGAACAGCTTCACGAGCATCGCCCCCGACACGTTGAACCGCTCGGTCATCTGCGTGTTCATCGACGCGTTGTACCCCATCTGCTCACGCGAGATGTCCTGTAGGCGGGAGCCGACGCGCCGCGCCGGCACGATGAACACCGGCAGCACGATCAGCGTCAGCAGCGTCAGCCGCCATTCGAGCGCGAGCATCGCCCCCAGTGTCGTGACGAGCACGATCACGTTGCTGACCACACTGCCGAGCGTGCTCGTCACCGCCGATTGGGCGCCGACGACGTCGTTGCCGAGCCGGGACGTGATCGCGCCGGTCGGTGTGCGGGTGAAGAACGCAATCGGCATCCGCTGCACCTTGGCGAAGAGGTCGCGCCGGAGGTCGTAGATCAGGCCCTCGCCGACCCGCGAGCTGCACCACCGCTGGAAGATCGCCAGGCCGGCGTCAGCGATCGCGGCCGCGACGGCGATCGCGGCGAGCCAGATGATCGGCGACCGATTGCCGTCGGCGACCGCGTCGGGAATCGCGTTGTCGAGGATCTCGCGCACGACGAACGGCGGGACGAGTGCGAGCAGGGCGGCAGCCAGGATCGCCAGGAGGAACATCGTGATCGTCGTGCGGTACGGCCGCGCGTATCCCCACACCCTCCGAAGCGTGCCGTCGGCCAACGTGACGCCCTGGAGCGCGTCCTTGTCGCCGGGAATCATGTGGTGGGGGGCCATCCGCATGGGGACAACGCTATGAGCGAACGGACCAGTTGACGATTTGCGAACGACCGGCGACGTCCGGCCGCGGGCGGCGCCTGGCTGTCTAGCCTGGACGTGGATGGCCACCGCGCGACCGAGAGTCACCCGCCGCTCGCCTCGCCGCCGGTCGTCATCGGCGACGCTCGCAGGACTCGCGCTCGCCTTGGCCGCCTGCTCGGACTCGGCCCCTCCGGTGCCGGCACCGGCCACCCGGGAGATCACGACCGTCCCGACCACCGTCGCCCCGGCGCCGACGACCGTGGCGCCCGGCGAGCCCGCGCCCACGACGACGGCTGCTCCTGAGCCACTCGAATACACGATCGACTGGGAGCAGCTCGGCGGGCGCGTCGAGGCGGGGATGCTGAGCGTCCCGCTCGACTACGCCGATCCCCAGGGCGACACGATCGAGTTGTACGTCACGCGGCACCGGGCGAAGGAGTCCGGGCGGATCGGCGCGCTGCTCGTCAACAACGGTGGGCCCGGTTCGCCGGCGAGCTCGATGGGGATCGACGCGCCGAGCTGGTTCGCATCGCCGATCACCGACCGCTTCGACGTCGTCGCGTGGGACCCCCGAGGCACGGGCGTCAGTGGTGGCTCGGTCGACTGCATCGACGACGACGAGTACGACCGGTTCTACTCGGCGATCGACATCACCCCCGAAGACGACGCGGAACGCGAGGAGCTCGTCGAGCTGGCCGAGGAGTTCGCCGAACGCTGCGTCGCGCGTGTCGGCGAGCCGCTGCAGTACATCGGTACCAACAACTCCGCCCGTGACATGGATGCGATCCGCCAGGCGCTCGGCGAGGAGCAGGTCTCGTACTTCGGGTTCAGCTACGGCAGCGAACTGGGCGGCGTGTGGGCGACGCTGTTCCCGCTGACCGTGCGCGCCGCAGTGTTCGACGGGGCGGCCGATCCCGAGGCCGACTCCCTCGAGCAGACGCGCCAGCAGTGGATGGGATTCGAGTCGGCGCTCAACACGTTCCTCGATGCGTGCAGCGACGATTCGTCGTGCCGGTTCCACAACGACGGCGATGCGGCCTCGGCGTTCGACGATCTGCTCGTCCGGCTGGACGACGAGCCGCTGCCCGGACCGGGCGAACGAGTCGACGTGAACCTCGGCGTCGCGGTCACGGGCGTCGTCCGCGCGATGTACTCGGATCAGTTCTGGCCGGTGCTCGAGCGGGCCCTCGAAGATGCCGCCGAGGGCGATGGCACCGGCCTGTTGCAGCTGCAAGACGCCTATTTCCAACGGAGTGCCGACGGCACCTACAGCAACCTGCTGGAAGCGTTCCAGGCGATCTCGTGCGCGGACGACCGCGAGCGGCCGACGGTCGAGGAGTCCGACGAACAGGCGGCCGAACTCCTGACCGTGGCGCCCCGCCTGTTCCCGTACACGACCGGCTCCTACAGCTGCACGTTCTTCCCGCCGGCGCTCGACCCACGGATCGAGATCACCGGCGTCGGTGCCGGACCGATCGTCGTCATCGGGACGACCGGCGATCCGAGCACGCCGTTGTCGAGCAGCCGCAACATGGCCGCGGCACTGGAAGACGGCCGGCTGGTGATCGTCGAGGCGAACCAGCACACCGGGTACGGGGTGAACTCCTGCATCGACGACGTCGTGCACGACTACCTGGTGCAACTCGCCGCGCCACCCACCGAGACCGTCTGCAGCTAAACCCCGAAATTTGGCGCACCGGCTGCGCTGGACGGGCCGAGAGCGCCAGATTTCGGGACACGACGGGACCCCGAACCCCGAAATTTGGCGCACCGGCTGCGCTGGGCGGGCCGAGAGCGCCAGATTTCGGGACACGACGGGACCCCCGAACAACGGGTCCGGGGGTCCGGCGCTGGCGGAAGGCGTGGGATTCGAACCCACGGAAGCCCGAAGACTTCAACGGCTTTCGAGGCCGTCCCATTCGTCCGCTCTGGCAGCCTTCCGGCGTCGAGACTACCGGGGAAACCCGACCGATCGATCTCGCCCGGAGGCGTTCAAGCTTTCGTCAACGACGACCGATAGAAAGTTATGGAATCGGTCAAGACAGGGTCCCGTGTGTCGACGAACGCGATCGACACGGGCACCGCGCCGGTCGCCGCCGGCCCGACGACGCCCTCGTCGATGCCGTCGCGACCTGCCACGACACCCCTCGCGCCACCCCCCGTGGCCGCCGGTCCGGCTGAGAAGTCGCCGCCGGCCGCCGCGACGGCACCACCACTTGCGCTCGTGCTCGACGAACTCGTCGACGTCGTCGAGGGTGTGCACGGGGCGTTGCTCGGATCGGTCGACGGGTTTGCGATCGCCCGCAGTGCGACGATGCCGAACTCCGCCGCGCACGCCGCGATCCTCGCGGCCGGGATGGGCCTCGCCCACCAGCTCGCCGCGATGGGCGGCGGCGACGAACTGCGCCAACTCGTGATCGACCACGACCAGGGTCTGCTGCTGCTCTGGCCGATCGGAACCCAACGCGTGCTCGCGCTGCTGACCGCGCGCCGAGTCGACCAGGCGCACCTGCGCCGCTTCGTCCAGTCACGCGCGTCGTGGCTCGCCGGGGAGCGGTGATGCGCGACCACACGTTCAAGATCCTCGTCACCGGGCCGTTCGCCGCGGGCAAGACGTCGCTGATCCAGTCGGTCTCGCAGACCGACGTCGTCTCGACCGACGTCGTCACCAGCGGCGACGAGTCCGACGTCAAGGCGCACACGACCGTCGCGATGGACTTCGGGACCTATACGGTCGACGGCGACGACGTTCGGCTGCTGATGTTCGGCACGCCCGGCCAGCCGCGATTTCGATTCATGACCAACATCTTGAAAGGTGACGTCGACATCGTCGCCTTCGTCATCGACGCCGAGGCCAGGCAGACCCACGCCAGCGCCGGCGTCGAGTTGCGCTCGCTGCTGTCCGACCTGCGGGTACCGGCGGTGATCGCCGTCAACCGATGCAATGACGACGGGACTGCCAAGCGCCTGGCCCGTTCGCTGGGCGCACTCGACGGAGAATCCGTCATTGCGTGCCAGCTCAATGACCCTGACTCCGGCCGAGAGGTCGTCGTCGAAATCCTGATCACGCTGCTCGCCAAGATCGAACGTACCGAACTTGCCACGAGCGGGGCCGAGGTGTCCTGACATGATGTCCGAAACGACCGATTCCGAAGCGATGACCCAGGCACCGGATCTGAGAACACTGTCCGCCGCCCCGTCGAGCCCGGCCTGGCTCGTGCTCGATGCGGCTCGGGAGCAGCAGTTCACGGGAGAGATCGTCTTCGACGCGTCGCACTCGATTGCGGTGTACGTCGACAACGGAGTCGTCTATCACGCCGTGCGGGACGGCGAACCGTCGCTGTGTGACCAGCTCACCGAGGCCGGCATCGTCGACGCAGGCCAGATCAGCCGGGGCGTCGTGCGCGTCGGCGCCATCGAGCACCTCGGCCGGCTGTTCGACCGTGATCCGTCCGTCGACCGAGATGCGGTGACGGTGTTCGTCGAGATGATCACCGACGCGCTCGTGACCGAGTTGGCAAATGGCCACGTCGGTTCGTTCCGGGTGAACGCCTACCGCCACCACGAATCGGGGATCCATCGCTGGTTCGCTCGGTCCGGGGAAACGGCGCAGCTCGCGCCCGTCGGCCACGTCGGTCCGATCGACGACTCGGTCACGTCGAAGCTGCCCGGTCTCCCGGCCGCCGATCGGCGCTCGTGCCCCGACGATGTCCGCATCGAGTGGGACCAGCCGACCCTCGAACCGCTGGCACCTCCGTCACCGCTGTCGCCGGCCGATCCCCAACCGCTGCCGACGCTGGACGCCTCGACGCTCGAGTCGGCGGCTGCCACCGATGTCGCAGAAGGCACACGGCTCGCACCGGCCGCCGACGAGGAGCAGCCCGACTGGGCTCGACCGGTCGTCGTCGATGCGACGCTGCCGCTGCTCGATCTCGACGACTTCGTGGTGACTGCAGCCGACGACGGCGACGACGGCGAACCGGTCATCGCGTTCGACGACGACTTCCAGATCGTGTGGCCCGACGGCACCGAGCAGGACCTCCCCGAAGCGATCGAGGCCGACCAGTCGCTCGTCGAGACCGCCGACGCGAGCCACGACGGCGGCGCCGGCGAGGCACCTCGTGTCGGAATCGATGCGCCGGTGATGGACGTGTCGCCGTTCGACGTGCCCCCGCTGCGGTCCGTCGGCCTCGCGCCGGACCACGGCACCGAGGCGGACGCCACCTCGCCGGGCGACGACGTCGAGAACGACGCAGCCGGGATCTGGACCGACACGCCGGACGCCGATGCGATCGACGCCGACCAGGTCGGATCCGAGCGAGATCAGACGGTTGCCGAGATGGACGTCGTCGAGCCGGACACTGCCGGGACGTCGATCGACATCGCCGCAACGGAACCGTCGGAAGCAGGCACCGATGACGTGGAGCCGGACACCGTGACGGCGAGCGCACCGGACGCAGAGGACCTGTCCCCGGCGTCGGTGGGCGACGAGGCCCCCGCCGCCTCGGGCGACCAGCCGACGATGTCGGACGATGCCTTCACCACTGCGGTCAACACGATGTTCGACGAGTCGCACGACCGCGGCGCACAGGCGTCCGCGTCCGAGCAGCCGGCCGGCGCCGCAGCGCAGGCGGGTGGGTTGCGTTTCGAGATGCCGCCCCTCGTGCTGTCGGATGACGCGGTGCCAACCGAGCAGCAGCCCGACGAGGTGATCGACGCGGTCCGTCGAGCACTGGCCGCGATCGAAGCGGCCTCCGCGTCGTCGACCTTCCTGCCGTCGATGACCGTCGCCGGCGCGTCGGTCGAGCGCGACACCGCTCCGGCCGCCGACGTCAGCCCGGCGCCTGCCGACGCGTTGCCTGCCGATGCTGCACCGGCGCAGCCGCCCCAGATCGAGGCACGGCAGGCCGAATCGGCCCCGGCCGAACCGGCCCGGGCCGCAGCCACGTCCGAAGCGCCGACCGCTGCGGACGAGGCGGCATCGACGGTGCCCGCCGAACCTGTGGTCCTCGATGCCTTCGCCCCTCCCACACCGGACATGAGCGCGGAAGCGGTCTACGCACGGGCGACTTCTGAGGCGACGCCAGATGCGGCGACTGCGACGAGCGGTGTCGCATCGGTGGTCTTCGTCGACGACGAGGAACCCGAGGGCGAGGGTGAGGAGCGAGCCAGCGCACTGCGCCGTCTGATCGGCAGCCTCCGGCGCAAGTGACCGTCAGGCGCGCCGCGCCCTGAAGAACGCCCGCAGCAACTCGGCCGACTCGTCGGCGCCGACGCCCGACGTGACCGCGATGCCGTGGTTCAAGATGTCGCCGGCCGCCAGCGAATAGTGGCTGTCGATCGCTCCTGCTTTCGGGTCGGGTGCGCCGTAGACCAGTTGCGGGAGGCGGCCGTTGATCATCGCCCCTGCGCACATCGCGCACGGCTCGAGCGTGACGTACAGCGTGCAGTCGTCGAGCCGCCAGTTGCCGATCGCTGCGGCTGCGTCGCGCATCGCGAGCACCTCGGCGTGGGCGGTCGGATCGTTCGTCAGCTCGCGCTCGTTGTGCCGTGCGGCAATCACGTCGCCCGCGCGGACGACGACCGCTCCGACCGGTACGTCGTCGTGGTCGAGGGCGGCGCGGGCCTCGCTCAGCGCGACCTGCATCGCGACGTGGTCGGCGGCGGTCGGATCGTGTCCGGGCGGGCCCGGACGGGACGCGCCGGACATCGTGGACATGGCGGAGGGAGAGGGATTCGAACCCTCGGAAGGTTGCCCTTCACACGCTTTCCAAGCGTGCCGATTCGGCCGCTCTCGCACCCCTCCAGAGTGGATGTGGACGTCAGGCTAACTGCGCCGATGCCGCTCGGCACCGTTGGTGCCGCGAACGGATAACATGGCCTCGACGGCTGGCCGGCAGGTGAGTCGTCGAGTGAGCCGTCGAGTGAGGTGGTGACCGGGTCCTGTGCAACGGACGCCCGTGAACCAGGTCAGGACCGGAAGGTAGCAGCCTTCATCGGCATCGTCTGTGTGCCGCAGATCGCCTGGTCACCACCTCAGTCGACGGCCGCTCAGGCCGGGGCGAGCCGTCGTGCGTAGGCAGCCAGGTCGGGCGACCCGATCTCCTCGGCGACGGCGTCGAACTCCGCGGTGGGCCCCTGCCAGCGCCAGTCGTCGACGGTGCCCACCTCGACGTTCGTCTCGATCGTCGCGATGCGGCGGAACAGCAGCGCGTCGTCGAAGTTGGCCTGCAACGTGGCGGACAGCTTGGCGGCGCCGCGCAGCCCGGGGACGTCCCACTGGCCGGCCGACTTCGGGATGTCCTCGAGGTGGCCGTACTGCGCCAGCACCGCGCTCGCGCTCTTCGCGCCCCATCCGGGCAGACCCGGGAAACCGTCGGCGGTGTCGCCGACGAGGCCGAGGTAGTCCGCGATCGACGCCGGCCCGATGCCGAACTTGGCGACGACGCCGTCCTCGTCGATGACCTCCCGCTTGCGCCGGTCGAATTGCACGACCCGCTGACCGACGACGCACTGGCCGAGGTCCTTGTCCGGGGTGACGATCAACACCTGCTCGACCCGCTCGTCGTCGCGAGCGAGGAGCGCGGCGGCGCCGAGCGCGTCGTCGGCCTCGACTTCGATCATCGGCCAGACCGTGAACCCTGCGGCGGCGAGCGCACGCTCCATCACGGGGATCTGGAGGGTGATCGCAGGATCCATTCCCTCGCTCGTCTTGTACCCCGCCCACAGGTCGTTGCGGAAGCTCTCGATCACGTGGTCGGACGCGACCCCGACGTGGGTCGCCCCGTCGTCGATCAATGCCAGCGTCGATCCGACGACGCCTGCGGCCGCCGCGTAGGGGTGGCTGTCGCTGTGGCGCGACGCGGCACCGAAGAACTGGCGGAACAGCTCATAGGTCCCGTCGACGAGGTGGACACGCACGAATCCGAACTGTACTTCGTGCAAATGACGTCAGGACTCGGTGCGCCCGCCGTCAAGGTCCGGTCAAGTTGCTGACGCTTTCCCGAAGTGGCAACCGCGTGCGGTGGGCGGGTCGGCCTGAAGGGGGCCCGGCGTCACCTGCTGGGGTGCCCGGCGCACGGCACCGGGCCTGGGCGAACGGCGGATCGGCGGATCTCTCAGCAATTTCTCAAGAACGACCGGCGGCCCGTCGATACAAGTTCGAAGGCACGAGCGCCTTGAATGAATTGACATGACTCATGACAGAAATCACCCGCCAACGATCGGACGAAGGAGGCAGCAGTGAGTGATCAGCTCCAGGCGATGCAACAGCAGATCGTCGCCGCCGTCCAGGACCAGCTGACGCAGTACAGCCAGCAGGTGTCCCAAGAGATGCAACGCCTGCGCGACGAGATCCTCGCCGAGCGCAACAGCCGCAGCCAGCTCGACGAACAGCTCCGGGCGCTCGCCGCGGGGCTCGAGCAGTCGCAGCGCACCAGTTCCACGTTCCAGGCGGAACTCCAGCGTGCGCTCGAAGAGCGACTGACCGAGTTCGGTACCAGCACCAAGCGTCGCCACGACGAGGTGAACCAGCGGCTCGATCGCGTCGTCGACGAGGCGAACGTCGGTCTCGCCGCCGCGGTCGAATCCGCGACCCGACCGATCCTGCGCGAGGTCGAGCACCGCCAGGACAAGTCCGAAGCCGAATTGACCTCGCTGGGCACCAGCCTGCGCAAGTTCGACGAGCAGGCCGGGCGCATGGTCGCCCACATCAACGATGTCACCACCGACGTCGAGTCGCGGATGGAGAAGCTCGCCACCGGCGTCACCGCCGACGTCGAGGCCCGTGTCGCCTCACTGTCGGCCCGCCTCGACGAGGTGTCGGCACAGGCCGCCCGCCACCAGTCCGAAGTGTCGAACATCGTCGGCCAGCGCGTCGACGACTCCGAGGCCCGCCTCGTCGACAAGATCTCCACGGCCGAGGCCCGGATCACCGATCACGTCGGCACGCGCATCGCCGAGATCGATGCCTATGTCGGCCGCGTCAGCGTCGGCCTCGACGAAGGCATCGTCATGATCAACGATCGGATCGCCGAGGTGAACGGCCGCTTCGAGGAGATCAACCAGCAGATCCGGGCGATGGAGCAGAGCGTCAAGGAAGTCGACGCCGAGGCGATCGAGGAGATGAAGGAAAAGGTCTCCAGCGCCGCCGGCGAAGCGGTGCTCGTCCGCATCGAGATGGAGCGCTTCCAGGCCTCGGTCGGCGAGTCGATGGACAAGACCTCCGTCCGACTCACCGAGGTCGAGACCCAGTTGCAGGACCAGAGCCTCGACACCGAGACCGCGGTCCAGCTCGAACGCCTCGAAGAGGTCGAGCGTGCACTGATCGCACTCGACCCCGCCCAGTTCGTCCGGGTCGACGGCGCAGAGATCCCCGGGGTGTCCGGCTCGGCCAACGGCAGCTACGACGGCGACGTCGCACCCGCGCAGGCCTCGGCCCCCCTGATCGAGCCGACCGCGCTCGAATCCGACCAGTCCGACTCGATGGCGTCGATCGCACCGACCGCCCAGCAGTGAGGGTGAACACAGCTCATGGCACTCCGCAAACCCAAATCTGAAGATGCTGCCGCAGGAGGCGGCGTCGCCGTTGCCGACGCCGGCCCCAGCGGCGAGTCCGGCGAGCAGTGCATGGCGACCGGCCAGGCCCTCGTGCAAGCCGGCAAGCTGGAAGCAGAACGCCTCGCCGGAGCGATGCAGGAAGCCGACGGCGACCTGCTCGTGTTCAGCAACGCCCTGCTGACCAAGCACGGTGTCGGCCGCAACGACCTCGCGCTGGCGATCGGCGCCGCGTGCCAGGTCCCGGTCGGCGACAGCAATCCCGGCGAGATCGACGAGGAGCTGATCGTCAAGATCGACGAGAAGATCGCCCGCGAGCACAAGGTGATGCCGGTCGCGGAGGAGAACGGCACGATCGTGCTGTACGCCGCCGACCCGTCCCCGGCGCGGCGCCAGCTCGTCGAGTCCGCGACCGGGATGCGCTTCGTGTGGAAGGCGTCCGACTACAAGACGGTCACCGCGATCATCGAGCAGATGTACCGGTCCACCGCCGATCTCGACCAGATCCTCGGCACGTTCAACGCCGAGGATGTCCAGCGACAGGAAGCCGAGACGATCGCGTCGGTCAGCCTCGACGACCAGGCACCGGTGGTCCAGCTCGTCGCCCGCATCGTGAGCCAGGCGCTGCGCGACCGCACGTCGGACATCCACATCGAACCCCTCGACGACCGGCTGCGGATCCGGTTCCGCGTGGACGGTCACCTGATCGAAGCCTTCAGCCTCCCGCTGAGCGCCCACAACGCGCTGATCAGCCGCCTGAAGATCATGTCGGAGATGAACATCGTCGAGAAGCGGGCGCCGCAGGACGGCCAGTTCTCGACCAAGGTCGACGGTCGCGAGATCGACGTCCGCGTTGCATCGGTCGCCACCGTCTTCGGCGAGAAGATCGTCATGCGCATCCTCGACAAGTCGAAGTCGATGGTGGGGCTCGGCGAACTCGGCATGCCCAAGGAGACCTACAAGGAGTACGCCAAGCTGGTACACGCCCCGTTCGGGATGGTCATCTGCGCCGGCCCGACCGGTGCCGGCAAGACGACCACCCTGTACGCGACCCTGCTCGAGATCAACGACACCGGCAAGAACGTGACCACGGTCGAGGACCCGGTCGAGTACGTGTTCCCCGGCATCAACCAGGTGCAGACCAACGTCAAGGCGGGCCTGACCTTCGCCACCGCACTGAAGGCCCTGCTCCGACAGGACCCCGACGTCATCCTCGTCGGTGAGATCCGCGACGCCGACACGGCGCGCATCGCGATCCAGTCCGCGCTGACCGGCCACTTCGTGCTGTCGTCGCTGCACGGCACCGACGCCGTCGCGGCGCTCCACCGTCTGCTCGACATGGGCATCGAGGCCTTCCTCGTCGCCTCGTCGATCGTCGGCGTCGTGTCGCAGCGACTGCTGCGCAAGATGTGCGACAACTGCCGCGAGCCCTACGAGCCCGGCGCAGAGGAGCTGGCCGTGTTCCGCCAGCACTCCGGTGGCAGCGAAAAGACCCAGTTCTTCCACGGTGCCGGCTGCAACTACTGCTCGGGCACCGGCTACCGGGACCGCGTCGGCATCTACGAGCTGCTCAAGATCACCCCGGAGATCCGCCGCCTGATCGTCGGTTGGGCGACCACCGAGGAGCTCCGGCGCCTCGCCGTCGCTCAAGGAATGCGGACGATGCTCCGAGAAGCAATGCAGAACGTCGAAGACGACGTCACGACCATCCAAGAAGTCATCCGAACCCTGTTCGCCCACTGACACCCCAGCAACCACCAGCGCAAAAGAGTCCGACATGCCAAAATTTGCTTACGCCGCAATCGACGCCCAGGGCACCCCGATCGAAGGGGTGACCAAGGCCGACACGATCGGCGCGGCGCGCTCGCTGCTGGTCGACCAGAACCTGTTCCCGACCAAGATCGAGGAACGCCGCGGGATGCTCGATCTGGAGCTGACCAAGGAGCGGGTGAAGAAGAAGGAGCTGATGCACTTCACGCGTCAGCTCGCCGTGTTCGTGAAGGCCGGCATCCCCCTGACCGACGCCCTGCTCACGATCGGCGACGAGACCGAGGACGTCGCGCTCCGGCGCGCGCTCGGCAAGATCATCGATGAGCTGCGCAACGGTGGCCTGCTGTCCGTCGCGGCCGACAACCACCCCGAAGTGTTCCCCGAGTACTACGTCGGCATCCTCCAGGCCGCCGAGCTGACCGGTCGCCTCGACGAGTCGCTCGAGAGCCTCGCCGGCTACCTCGAGCGGGAGATCGACACCCGGTCGAAGGTCGTCAGCGCGCTGTCGTACCCGATGGTCGTCATGGTGATGGCATTCGGCACGGTGCTGATCCTCGCCGGCTACGTCCTCCCCCAGTTCAAGCCGCTCTTCGAGGAACTCGGTGCCGACCTGCCACTGCCGACGCGGATGATGCTGTTCGTGTCGCGCTTCTTCGGTGACCTCTGGTTCGTCACCGCCGCCTTCTTCCTGATGATCATCGGCATCGTCGCGTTCCTGACGAAGACCGCGAGCGGCAAGATCGTGCGCGACAAGATGGTCCTCAAACTGCCGATCATCTCCGGCATCGTCGACTATTCGATCCTCGAACGTTTCTGCCGCATCCTCGGTGCGATGGTTCGCGCCGGCGTGCCGTTGCCCGAGGGCCTCAAGACGACGACCGACTCGACCAGCAACTCCGTGTACAAGGAGCGGCTGGAACTCGCCCGTGAGCAGATGCTCGAAGGCAAGGGTTTCTCGCAGCCGCTGATCGACACCGAGCTGTTCCCCGGCGCCGCCAAGCAGATGTTCAAGGTCGGCGAAGAGACCGGCACCCTGGACGACCAGCTCGAAGTGGCGAGTATCTACTTCGACCGCGAGCTGGAGAGCCGCATCAAGAAGTTCACGACGATGTTCGAGCCCGTGATGATCGTCTTCGTCGGTCTGATCGTCGGCTTCGTCGCCATCGCCCTCGTCTCTGCGATGTACGGCGTGCTCGGCGGCATCAAGGAAAACGGCTGACCGGACGAGATGACCATGTTGGACTCAGCGACCCAGTACGGCGTCGACGAACGGCTGGCCGATGAACACGGCCGCCACCGTGCCGAGCGCCAGGAACGGACCGAACGGCACCGCGGTGCGTCGGTCCGCCCTCTTGCCGGCCATCATCGCCACGCCGACCACCGCGCCGGCGATGAAGCCGAAGAACAGACCCGGCGCGACGATGCCGGGGTTGAGCCAACCGAGATACATCCCCAGCAGCGGCGCCAGGATGACGTCGCCGAATCCCATGCCGCCTTTGCTGCCGTAGTAGATCGCAGCCATCAGGGCCAGCGCGATCGCCGCGCCCAACGCGGCCATCCAGATCCGCTCGGGCTCGTCGAGCACGATCGCCGCGACGATCAGCGCGACTCCGCCCAGCACCATCGCGGTGTAGGTGATCTCTCGCGGCAGGCGCTGCGTCTGGAGATCGATCCACGTCTGCACGACCAGAGTCGCGGCGAGGATGCAGAACGCGATCACGACGACGAGGTCGTCCTGGAACTCGACGGCGAACAGCACGAACAGCGCCGCGGTGGACAGTTCGAGCACGATCGGCTGGATGCCGATCGACGCCTTGCACTGCCGGCACTTTCCGCGCAGTACGAGCCAGCTGAACACGGGAACGAGATCGCGCGGCCCCAAGCGGAGTCCGCACGAACCACATCGACTCGGCGGTGCCGCCACCGAGCCACCCTCCGGCACGCGTTCGGCCACCACGGTCAGGAACGAGCCGATCAACAGACCGGCCACGGCCGCGACCACCACCAGCAATTGAACACTCACAACGATCCTCACCACCAAGTCCGGCCCGAGACGGCCCGAGCGGGAGATTAGCGAACCATGTCAGAAACAGACCCGATGCTCGTGTCGCTGTTGCAGGCGACCGTCAACTCAGGTGCCTCCGACCTCCACCTCACGGTGGGGCGGCCGGCGACCGTCCGGCGCGACGGCACCCTCGTGGGATTCGAGAACGTCCCCGTCCTGTCCACGCAGGAGATCGACCGGATGATCTTCTCGCTGCTCAGCGAGAAGCAGAAAGAAGAGCTGAAGAAGCGCAAGCAGGTCGACTTCTCGTTCGGCATCCCCAGCCTCGGCCGGTTCCGTGCCAACGCGTTCTCGCAGCGCGGCTCGCTCGCCCTCGCCCTGCGTGTCGTGCCGTTCCGTGTCCGCACGCTCGAAGAGCTCGGCGCACCCCAGGCCTGCCAGAAGCTGCTCAACCGGCCGTACGGCATCGTGCTCGTCGTGGGCCCGACCGGTTCGGGCAAGTCGACGACGCTCGCCGCGATGGTCGACCGGATCAACGAGACCAAGCCGGTCCACATCCTCACGATCGAGGACCCGGTCGAGTATCTCCACCACCACAAGATGTCGATGGTCAACCAGCGTGAGGTGGGCACCGACGTCGAGACGTTCCAGGAGGGCCTGAAGAGCGCACTGCGTGAGGACCCCGACGTCGTGCTCCTCGGTGAGATGCGCGACCTCGAGTCGATGGAGATCTCGCTGTCACTGGCTGAGACCGGCCACCTGGTGTTCGCCACGCTGCACACCAACGACGCCGCCCAGGCGCTGGATCGCATCATCGACGTGTTCCCCGCCGAACGGCGCGACCAGATCCAGATCATGCTCGCGGGTGCCCTCCAGGGCGTCATCTCCCAGCGACTCCTGCCGGCGATCGGCGGCGGTCGTGTCGCCGGCTATGAGGTGATGGTCGCCAACGAGGCGATCCGCAACCTCGTGCGTGAAGGCAAGTCACGTCAGATGCGCAACATGATCGCCACCGGCGGCTCCGAGGGCATGCAGACGATCGAGATGGACCTCGCCCGCCTCGTGGCGGCGAACCTGATCTCGATGGAGACCGCGATGGAATCCAGCCAGTACCCGAAGGAGATCCAGGCGCAGCTCGCGACGGCTCGGGCACAGCTCCAGGCCCAGGCCACCGTGGCCACCGGCCAGGCCGGTACGTCCGGCTCGGGGACCTACGACGAGAACGCCGAGCAGGGCGCCTCCGCCTGATCGCAGGATCGGATCCGAGCCGATGGTCGTCAAACAACTCCCGTACAAGAACCTGGCCGGCGTCACGCCGTGCCCGGGCGGATGGCTCGTGCTCCCGGCGCGCCTCGCCGGCATCACCATCTCGTGCGAGGACGCGTTCGTGCTGCCGAAGCTGTTCGAGGTGCTCGACTACCGGCCGAAGTTCGACTTCGCTGCGATCAACATCCCGATCGGCCTGAAGGACGAGCCGGACGGTCGGTTCCGCCCGTGCGAGTTGGAAGCCCGCGACTACGTCGGCTGGCCGCGGTCGATCGGTATCAGCGGTGTCCCGAGCCGCACCGCGTTGCGCGCGGACTCGCCTGGCGAGACGATGGAGATGGAGCAGTGGATGACGCGCCACGACCGGCGCCGCCTGCGGTGGCTCCGTGAGGCCGAGCGCGAGATTCAGCCGTTTCACTCACGCAGCTGGTTCTCCGGCCATCCGGACGTGTCGTTCACCGCGATGAACGGCGACGAGCCGCTGAAGACCTCGCCGTTCCACGAGGACGGCCACCTCGAGCGTCTCGAATTGATCCGGGCCCAGCTGCCCGGTGTCGACGACGTGATCACCCGGGTGCCGCCCGCCGGTGCCGCTGCCGTGCACATGATGCAGGCCGCCGCGATGCTGTGGACCGCCCGGCGCGGTTCCGGCCGGGCGATCAGCCGCCTGCCGCTCGATCCCGTCTGGGACTCCGAGGGCATGCGCATGGAAATCGTCCGCTGACGCCGCTGCGGCCGATCCGCAGCGGTCCTGCTGGATGGACGAAGGGTCGGCGCAGGTGTCAGACACCTGCCTGACCCCCTGAAGACGGCGAACGGCCCCGCCGTGGGCGGGGCCGAAGCGCTGGGGGTGGGTGCTGGGGGGAGGCGGTGGCTGGGATCAGCCGTGCATCGCGAGGCCGCCGATGGGGCCGTCGTTGACCGGCGGGGGCAGCGTCGCCGTGGCGTTGTTCTCGACGCCGCGTGGTTCGAAGAGTGAGGTGATCGCATCAGCCAGCGCCTTCTGGCGTGACAGGCAGTCGTTGATGCCGACCTTGATCGTGTCGATCGCGTCTTCGAGGGCGGTCAGCCGGGACTCGACCTCGTCGGACGGCGGGTGCACGCCGGGCACCTGGCCCAGCCCGACCAGACGGTCGGCACGCTCACGCTCGATCAGCTGGGTGACCCGGCTCTCGGAGCGCTCGCGCTCGGCGCGTGACTCTGCCCGGACCAACTCGATCTGCTCGTGGGCGATCTGGGCGTACGCGGCCAACGACGTGAATTGGCTGTTGATCTGGCCCTCGACGTTCTTCACCCGGTCGCGGAGCCGATCGATCTGCACGCCGTGGTCGGCCGCGGCCTCGTCGCCGAAGAACTCGTCCATCGTCGGGCCTTCGAGGCTGGTGTCGATCGGGCCTTTGGTCTTGCCGAACATCGTGTCTCGTCCTGATCATCTCGTCGTGTCGCCGGCTGCAACACGTTCATCAGAAGTATCGGTACTGCGGTTCGGTGACTTGAGGGGCGGCGCCCCCTTCTTGACGGCGGCGAGAAGTGCCGAGAACTTGACACTTCCGTGAACCTCGCGGGGTTGTTTGCGATTTCCGCTCAAGAACCGCCAGGACGGACCGAAGAACTTACTGCGCTACGGGAGAAGGAACTCACGGAGCGCATTCGTGAGAACAAATCCCCCATCTCCATAAGCGGAAGGAACGCAATCATGGAAAAGAATCAGGACAAGGGCTTCACCCTCGTCGAACTCCTCATCGTCATCGTCATCCTCGGCATCCTCGCCACCGTGACGGTCTTCGCCGTTCGCGGTATCACGGACAAGGGCCAGGACAACGCCTGCTCGATCGAGCGCAAGACGCTGGACACGGCCGTCGAGTCGTTCTACGCCCAGAACCAGGCCGACCCGGTGACCATGGGTACCAAGGCAGTCCCTGGCGACCTCGTGCCGGCATTCCTGGCGACCGACGTCGACACCGTCGCGTGGACCTTCTACGCACCTGGTGACGCCATCCCGGCCGGTCTCGGCAAGGACGGCGCGGTCGGCGGCGGCGACGACCGTGCAGCGGTTGCTTCGGCGGCCACCGCAGGCTTCTACTACAACGACGGCGCAAAGTGCGCCGGGTTCTGATCTGACGATCAGTCACTGAACAACCGAGAAGACCCCCCC
>JABDKP010000167.1 GCA_013002175.1 Ilumatobacter sp. | reverse complement strand
GCGTGCTTGCCGCCATTGGTGACCAGCACCTGGTTCGCCTCGTACGACAAGCCGCTGTCGCGCAGGGTCTTGGCGGCGATGGCCTCGCGCAGCTCTGGCAGGCCGCCGGCCGGCGAGTACTTGTGGTTCTTCGGATCGGTGCATGCCGCCACGGCCGCCTCGACGATGTGCGGCGGCGTCGGGAAATCGGGCTCCCCGGCGCCGAATCCGATGACCGGCTCACCGGCCGCCTTCATCGCCTTCGCCTTGCTGTCGACGGCGAGGGTCGCCGACGGGGCGATCGCGGCGAGGCGGGCTGACGTTCTGGTCACGGTGCGGGTCACGTGCGGGAGCCTAGTGGCCGCCCGAGTGGCGCCCCAGCGGCGGTTCGATCCCCCGCACACTGTCGAACGGTGGGTCCGGCGGACGAAATGTCCGCGTCGATTCCGGCGAATGCGGGCCATCCTTGTCGCGTGCCAGCCGACCCTGCCGATCTCGTCATCCCCGACAGCCTGCTGCCCGCCGACGGCCGCTTCGGGTGTGGGCCCTCGAAGGTCCGCCACGCTCAGGTGGACGCGATCGTCGCCGCCCGCGACGACGTGTTGGGCACGTCGCACCGCAAACCACCGGTGAAGCAGCTCGTCGGCGCGGTCCGCTCGAAACTGACCGACCTGTTCGGGTTACCGGCCGACTGGGAGGTCGTGCTGGGCAACGGCGGGTCGACCGTGTTCTGGGACGTCGCCACGTTCGGCCTCATCGACCGGCGCAGCCAGCACCTCGTGTTCGGCGAGTTCTCCTCGAAGTTCGCTCAGGCGAGTGCTGCCGCCCCGCACCTCGCGTCGCCGACCACGGTCGAGTCTGCGCCCGGAAGCCATCCCGACGCGGTCGCCGACGACGGCGTCGATGTGTATGCGTTGACGCACAACGAGACGTCGACCGGCGTTGCGATGCACCTCCGCCGCCCGTCCGGGACCACTGCGAGCGAGGCGTTGGTCGTGGTCGACGCCACCTCTGCTGCCGGCGGGCTGACGTGGGATCACACCGAGGTGGACGTCTACTACTTCGCCCCCCAGAAGTGCTTCGCCTCCGACGGCGGGCTGTGGATCGCGGCCTGCTCGCCGGCTGCCGTCGAGCGGATCGAGACGATCGGCGCATCCGACCGCTGGCGCCCGGCGTCGCTCGACCTCAAGATCGCGCTCGACAACGCGCGGCTGAACCAGACCTACAACACGCCGGCGATCGCCACGTTGGTGATGCTCGACGCGCAACTCGACTGGATGCTCGGCAACGGCGGCCTGTCGTTCGCCGCCGGTCGCAGCGCAGCCAGCGCGGCGACGCTGTACGGGTGGGCAGGCAACCGCGACTGGGCGACGCCGTTTGTCGCCGATCCGGAGCAGCGGTCGAACGTCGTCGGCACGATCGACATCGACGCCACGATCGACGCCGACGCGATCTGCGCGGCGTTGCGGGCGAACGGCATCGTCGACACCGATGCGTATCGCAAACTCGGGCGCAACCAGCTCCGGATCGGCATGTTCCCGTCGATCGAGCCCGCCGACATCGAGGCGCTCACCCACTGCATCGACCACGTCGTCTCCCACCTCGCCAACTTCTGACACCCCCCACGACAACAGGTGTCTGACACCTGCCTGACACCTGCCTGACCCCGGACCGCGGCGTCGGCGCTCGGGCATCGCGTGTCGGTGGCTTGTAGGTTTTCGCCATGCAGGCCACGGACGTGCTGAGTTTCGGGATGGGCGAGATGGGCGCGCTCGACCGGCCGGTGCTGCTCGTCGGCCTGGAGGGCTGGTTCGACGTCGCGGGCGCGGCGACGCAGGCGGTCAGCGCGTTCGTCGCGGCCGAGCATGCGGTCGTCGTCGGCACGATCGACCCCGACCCGTTCTACGACTTCACCCAGCAACGCCCCCACGTCACGATCGACGATGAGATCCGCGAGATCGTCTGGCCGGCGAACGACTTCGTGCTCCAACGCAATGCCGACGACCGTGACGTCGTCGGGCTGATCGGGGTCGAACCGCACCTCAACTGGACGACCTATGTCGACGCGGTCATCACCGTCGCCGCCGCGCTCGGCTGCGAGGCCGTCGTCACCGTCGGCTCCGCAGCCGAAGCACTCCCCCACACCCGCACGCCGCCGGTCACCGGCAGCACCTCCACGCCCGACCTGGCGACACGGCTCGGCCTCGCGGCACCGTCGTACCAGGGCGTCACCGGGGTCGCCGGCGTCCTCAACGCCGTGCTGGAATCGCGCGGCATCCCGACGATCTCGCTGCGGGTCGGCATCCCGCACTACCTGATGAATGCCGAGCACCCGATGGCCGTTGCCGCGCTGGTCCGCCACCTCAGCCACGTGCTGGACGTACCGACGTCGCTCGACCTGACGTCCCAGATCTCCAGCTGGCGCGAGGTCCACGACGAACTGGTCAGCAACGACGACCAGCTCCGGATGTACGTCCGCATGCTCGAAGCCGAGTTCGACCGCCGGGCCGAGGCATCGATCCCGACCGCCGACGACCTCGGTCACCAGTTCGAGCAGTTCCTCGACGAACAACGCGGCGACGGCCGAGACGACTCCGGCGACACCTGACGCCGGTCCGCCTCAGGGCGCGGCGAACGCGCCGTCGAGGTCGGCGATGATGTCCTCGATCGTCTCGAGACCGACGCTGAGGCGCACCTGTCCTGCCGTGACGCCGGTCGCCACCTGCTCGTCGGGCGTCAGCTGACTGTGGGTGGTGCTCGCCGGATGGATGACGAGGCTGCGGACGTCGCCGATGTTGGCGACGTGGCTGTGCAACTCGCACGCCTCGACGAACTTCTTGCCGGCGTCGACACCGCCTTCGAGTTCGAACGCGATGATCGACCCTGCTCCCCGTCCACCGCCGTATCGCTGCGCCCGCTCGTACCACGCGCTGCTCGGCAACCCGGCGAACGACACCGAGAGCACCCGGTCGTGACCGTCGAGGTACTCCGCGACACGCTGTGCGTTGGCGAAGTGCCGCTCCATCCGCAGGCTGAGCGTCTCCAAGCCCTGCAGCACGAGGAACGCGTTGAACGGCGAGATCGCCATGCCGAGATCGCGAAGCATCTGGACCCGTGCCTTGAGGATGAACGCGCCGTGCCCGAGTGCCGGGAAGTACGCGAGACCGTGATAGCTCGGGTCCGGCTCGGTGAAGTTCGGGAACCGGCCCGACGCGGCGTAGTCGAAGGTGCCGCCGTCGACGATCGCTCCGCCGATCGACGTGCCGTGCCCGCCGCAGAACTTGGTGAGGCTGTGCACGACGATGTCGGCGCCCCACTCGATCGGCCGGATGAGGTACGGCGTCGGCACCGTATTGTCGACCATCAGCGGGATGCCGTTGTCGTGCGCGACGCCGGCGACGCCCTCGATGTCGAAGACGTTGTTGCGCGGGTTCGCCAACACCTCGCCGAAGAAGCACTTCGTGTTGTCGCGGATCTGCGCAGCCCACTGGTCGAGGTCGTCCGGGTCGTCGACGAACGTGACCTCGATGCCCAGCTTCGGCATCGTGTAGTGGAGGAGGTTGTAGGTGCCGCCGTACAGCGACGGCGAGGCCACGACGTGGTCGCCGGACTCGCACAACGTGAGCAGCGCCAGCGTCGACGCGGACTGGCCGGAGCTGACGGCCAGCGCTCCCGGCAGGCCGATCGCGGTGGTGCATCCGCCTTCGAGCGCGTTGATGCGGGCCTCGAGCGCCGCCTGGGTCGGATTCATGATGCGCGTGTAGATGTTGCCGACCTCGGCGAGCCCGAACAGATTCGCGGCATGATCCGCATCGCGGAACTCGTAGGACGTCGTCTGATAGATCGGCACCGCCCGGGCCCCGGTCGCCTCGTCGGGCGCTCCGCCCACGTGGATCTGCTTGGTCTCGAATCCCCAGTTGTCGCTCATAGCAGGCTGAACCTAACCGGCTAATTCCGACCAGACAACTCGGGTTTCACGAAACGCCCGATCCGCGCACCGCGCGAGGGTCGCAGATGGGCGCCAAACCGGCACCGATGCCGAAAACGACTGCAGGAGCGCCCCGAAGAGCGCTCCTGCTGTCGTTCACTCCGATCTCGATCACACGGGAGGGATGGTGACGGAGAGATCGAAGTGGCGATCTTTCGAACGTGTCGTGTTCGTGGCCTCCAGGGTAATTCGCGATGAACAGTTTCGCGCCGCTTTTGTCGGTTCGTGCGACACCGAGAGGACGTCCGAACGTCGCCAGAAGTTGCAGGAAATTTGGCGATTCCTCAACGTCCCAGCTCAGGGCCGTCTACGGGCTGCGGCCTGATCCGTTCGACCACGGAATCCATCAACTTCGTGTTCGGCACAAAAAATGTACTTTCTGTTCCACCGACCTCGATCGCAGTCGGATGGACGTCGATCACGACCCCGTCGATGTCGACACCGGCCACGCCGGCGGCTTTGATCCGGTCGCCGGGCTCCAACGAACGGCGCCACACCCGGCCCGCGGCCACCTCGCCGGCGACGTGCCGACCGCCGAGTCCCGTCAGCAAGGCGACGCTGCCGGCGATCCCGAACAGCAATGCTGCGACGGCGATGTTGATGACGGTCGTGTCGACGCCGAGCTGCGCGGCGGCGAGGATCATCGCCGCGGCGAGGATCGCCATCCGGACGATCGTCGGGGCGAAGCGAGCAGCAGCGCCCGATCGGGCGACCGCCTTGCCCACTGCGTTCTGGGCGAACGTCGCGACGATGTTGCCACCGATCGCCACGATCGCAGCCGAGATCGCTTTCGGCATGAACGCGATCAGGTCGCTCGGGAGCCGGTCGAGATCGTCGGGGCTGATGAACCCCAGCGCGACGAGGAGGCCGATGATGATGAAGCCCGAGAACACCAGTCCTGCGAGGGCACTGGCCGACTCGCGCAGCGGTTCCACCGGGCTCTTCGCCAACTGGCTGCCGACGATCTTCGACACGATCGAGCCGAGCACCAGGCCGGCTCCCACGGCGATCGCCGCCGCAATCCATTCGTTCATGTGTTCATCCTTCCGTCGAGGTCGTCGTTGTCGTTGGACGTGTGCGCCGGTCCGCGTGAGTCGGGCGGCAGCATCAGCGACGCGGTCTCCGTCGCCACGCCGAACAGGCCGAGCACGACGTTGAGGTCGCGTTCGTTGCGCTCCCGTTCGTCGATGCTGCGAATGACGCGTTCGGTCAGATCTGCCGGTGGAGCCCAGGTCGTCTTGACGATCTGCGCGAGCCGGGCCTCCTCGGTCGCCTTGTCGGCGCCGTTGGTCTCCTTGTCCGCCAGCTCGAGGAGGCGCGATGCACAGCGCTCACATGTCTCCACGTGCGTCGTCACCTTCGGCGACGGCATCCGTGCCGCCAGCCAGGCGCGCAGCTTCGACCGGCTCGGATGGGTGAGCTGCAACGTCATGGCGTCGCCCTCCATCCCTCGAGCTGCCGGGAGAGCTCACGGCGGGCGCGGAGCAGACGGGTCTTGACCGTCGGAATCGGGACGTCGAGCGTGGTTGCGATGTCGTCGTAGGACAGCCCCTCGACCTCGCGGAGCACGACGATCGCACGGGACAGCTCGTCGAGTTGGTCGAGCGCGTCGATCAGCTCGGACTCGGCGATCCGTCCTTCGACGATCCGCGTCGTGCCGATCGCGTCGACCCGCTCGGGCAGCTTCTGCGGGTCGGTCGCACTGTCGCGGATCCGGCGCAGCGTCGACACCGCCTCGTTGTGGGCGATCCGCAGGATCCACCCTCGCAGCGAGCCGTCACCCCGGAAGCTGTCGAGGTTCTTCCACACCTTGATGAACGTCTCCTGCGCGACGTCATCGGCGAGTGCATCGTCACGCACCACCGATTTCGCCAGCCGAAAAACCGAACCTCCGTGCTCGTCGACGATCGCGGCGAACGGTGGCTGCGTCGCCTGCTCGGTTGCGTCGATCGTTTCCGTCACGGTGCTGTTGGTGGTGGCCGCCGGCTCCTGATCCGGAGCGGCGAGCGGCCACGCTGCGAGTCTTTCATGTTGCAGCGTGGCCGTCATCGCCCACCAGGTCAGACGTCGGTGGCCGCCGGCGTGCTGCCGGCGTCACCCCCCGTGTCTGCTGCGATCTGGTCGTACACCGCCGGCCAGAACCGGTCGCGTGCGGCCCAGATGCCACCGACACCGAACTTGATCACGATGATGAAGCCGAGGCTGTAGACGATCGTCTGGAACAGCGTGTCGACGACGTCCTTGGCCACCTGCAACTGATCCAGCGCGGCGAACGTACCGATCAGCCAGATCGCAACGAATGCGCCGCGTTTGAGCAGATTTCCGGCAGAGAGGTGGGCGACCGCCGGCGTCATCAACTCGCGTACCGCATTGGCGATCACGCCGGTGATGATGATGATGATGATCGCGACGATCAGCTTCGGGATGAACGCGACCATGTCGTCGATCGCGGCCGAGATGTCCGAATCACCGAACACGCCGACAGCGAGCTGGAGCACCAGCAGCATCAGGGCGAAGTAGATGATCTTGCCGATCAGGTCGACCGAGTTCGGGTAGCCGGCGCGCTCGAGCGGCGCCCCGATGCCCGCCTTGTCGACGTAGCTGTCGAGCTTGATCTTGTTGAGAACGCGCACGATCACCTTGCGGATGATCTTTGCGACGATCCAGCCGATGATGAACACGGCGAGCGCCGCGGCGAGTTTGGGAATGAACGTCGCGACGTCGTTCCAGGCGTCCTCGATGCCCTTGCTCCATTCGATGGCCAACATGTGTGATTTTCTCCCTTGATGATGGGACCGAGAAAGGTCCCTGCGTTTTCGACGCATGCAGGGTCGCGAAAGTCGCGCCGAAATCCCAAGCTGAAGGACCACATAGTTTGTCAACGTGGGCCTGGAGACGCTTCGAGTACGGCTGCACGCGCTCGCGTTCGTCGACGAATTCGGCCCGCTGTATGCGTTGTTCACGCTCTGGTTCATCGACAACGGAGTGACCACCGCCCAGCTCTCGGTCGTCTTCGTGATGTGGGCCGGCCTGGCGATCGCCCTCGAGATCCCGAGCGGCGCGCTCGCCGACCGCATCGACCGGCGCGTCCTGCTGGCGGCTGCCTTCGGGATCCGGGCGGTCGGCATCGCAGCGTGGCTCGTGTGGCCGACATTCGGTGGGCTGCTCGCCGGGGCGCTGCTGTGGGCGATTCACGACGCCCTGGCGAGTGGCGCCTGGGAGGCGATGATCCACGACCAGCTCGACGCCATCGGTCAGGCAGAGGCCTACGGGCGGGTGATGGCCCGGGTCGGCCAGTGGAGCCATCTCGGCCTCGCAGGGGGAGCCGCACTGGCAGCGGGCTTGGCGCGGATCGGGACGTCGATCGAGGTGATCGGATGGATCAACGTGGCGATCCACGGCGGCTCGATCCTGCTCGTGCTCGTGCTGCCCGATGTGCGATGGGTCGCCGACACGGACGCCGCGGCCGGATCCGACGCAGGTGAGCGAGGTCCGGTCGCCGAGTGGTGGCGGACACTGCGCGCCGGTGTCAGCACCGCGCGACGGCGGCGCGACGTCGCCCGGCTCGTCGTCATGGGTGCCCTCATCGAGGGGCTGTTCATCGTCGACGAGTACGTCCCGGTGATGGCCCGGTTGCGCGGCGCCTCGAACACGGTGGTCGCGATCGTCGTGCTCGCCGTGTGGGCGGGCCTGCTGATCGGCGGTGAAGTCGCGGCCCGCCGCCCCGATCTGCGCGGTCCCCAGCTCGGGACGCTGCTCGCCGTCGGGTCGTTCGGGATGTTGGTCGCCGTCGTGACGCAGCCGGTGTGGACGCTGCTGCTGGTCGGTGCCGGGTACGGCGCGTTGGAGGCGACCTGGGTCGTCAGCGACGCGCGGTTTCAGGCCGCGATCCCGAGTCGGACGCGGGCCACGGTCACCAGCGTCCGGAGTTTCAACGGCGGGCTGATCGCAGCCGCCGCATTCGGCACGATCGGATGGCTGGCGACCGGCGACGATCCGAGCCCCGGCCTCGTCATCGGCGTCGCCGCGTTGATCGGGACCGGCGTGCTGGTCACGCGCTGGCTGCCCGCGCCGCGGGCAGACACGATTTCCGCCTGAGCGGTGTCGAAGTTGTGCCAGGCACAACTTCGACGTTGGGTCAGCTGTCGCCGCCGGAGACGTCGGCGACCTTCGTCTTGCCGGCGCTGATGAACGGCATCATCGCGCGCAGCTGGGAGCCGACCTCCTCGATCGGGTGCCGCTTGCCCTCTTCCTGCATCCGGTGGTAGTTGCTCCGTCCGGACTCGGACTCGGCGACCCACTCGTCGGCGAACGTGCCGGTCTGGATCTCCTCGAGGATCTTCTTCATCTCCGCCTTCGTGTCCGCAGTGACGACGCGCGGGCCACGGGTGAGGTCGCCGTACTCGGCGGTGTCCGAAATCGAGTAACGCATCCCGGCGATGCCCTCTTCGTACATCAGGTCGACGATCAGCTTCACCTCGTGGAGACACTCGAAGTACGCCATCTCCGGTGCGTAACCCGCCTCGGTCAGCGTCTCGAAGCCGGCCCGCACGAGTTGCGTCATCCCGCCGCACAGCACCGCCTGCTCGCCGAACAGGTCGGTCTCGGTCTCCTCGGTGAACGTCGTCTCGATCACCCCGGCGCGGGTCCCCCCGATCGCATCGGCGTAGGACATCGCAAGCGCCCGCGCGTTGCCGCTCGCGTCCTGCTCGACGGCGATCAGGGTCGGCACGCCACCTCCTTCGGTGTACGTACGCCGGACGAGGTGGCCCGGCCCCTTCGGCGCGATCATGATCACGTCGACGCCGGCGGGCGCGGCGATGCGACCGAAGCGAACGTTGAACCCGTGTGCGAACGCCAGCGCGTCCCCGTCCGCGAGGTGCGGCGCGACGTGCTCGTCGTAGATCTTCTTCTGTTCGGTGTCCGGTGCCAGCAACATGATCACGTCGGCCCAGGCCGCGGCATCGCCGACCGACCGCACCGTCAGACCGGCTGCTTCCGCCTTGCTTGCCGACGACGAGCCCTCACGCAGCCCGACGCAGACGTCGACGCCGGATTCCTTGAGGTTCAGCGCGTGGGCATGGCCCTGCGAGCCGTACCCGATCACCGCCACCTTGCGGCCGCGGATGATCGACGAATCTGCATCGTTCTCGTAGTAGACGGTGACAGCCATGAAGAGCGGTCCTTTCGGGGTGGGATGGTCGGAGTGACCGGTGTTGGTCGGAGCGACCGGGGTTTCAGTTCACGGCCCGCAGGCGCGCGCCGCGATCGAGCTTCGGCAGTGCCACTCGGCCTGTCCGCTGCAGTTCAACGATGCCATAACTGTCGAGCAAATCCTCAAAGTCGTCGAGCTTGTCGGGGTGGCCCTCCAAGCTGACGGTGAGGACCTCGTCGGCCACGGCGATGATCTTGCCCTCGAAGATCGTGACGAGTTCGAGCACGGCGCCGCGTGCCTCGGTGCCGGCGCGTACGGTCGCGATCAGCAACTCGCGCTCGACCGAGCGGCGCGGGTCGAGTTCGGAGATCTTGATCACGTCGATCAGCTTGAAGAGCTGCTTCGTGATCTGCTCCAACGGCGCCGAATCGAGATCGACGACGATCGTGATGCGGCTGCGCCCCTCCTGTTCGGCGGGCGCGACGGCGAGCGAGAAGATGTTGTAGCCGCGCCGGGCGAAGAGGCCGGCGACGCGCGCGAGCACGCCCGGGCGGTTCTGGACCAGGACGGAGAGGATGTGATGGTTCATCGAGCCGGACATGTCAGCGTTCCTCCTGCAGCGCGGCGGCGCGGTCCTGCTGGCTGGGGTGCAGGATCAGGTCGTCGTTGCTCGCTCCGGCCGGCACCATCGGGAACACACCCTCGGCGGCGTCGGTCCGGAACTCGATCACGACCGGCCGGTCGTTGATCGCGTTCGCCTTCTCGATCGTGGGGGCGACCTCCTCGGGCGACTCGACCCGGAAGCCGGCGCACCCCATCGACTCGGCCCACATCACGAAGTCCGGGGTGTTCGAGCTGTCGAGGAACACTTCGGAGTAACGCTCGTCGTAGAACATCTCCTGCCACTGGCGGACCATGCCGAGGTAGCTGTTGTTCAGCAAGGCGACCTTGATCGGCAGCTTCTCCAGCGTGGCCGTCACCAGTTCCTGCGCCGTCATCTGGAAGCAGCCGTCGCCGTCGACGGCCCACACGGTGCGGTCGGGACGTGCCGCCTTGGCGCCGATCGCCGCCGGGATCGCGAAGCCCATCGTGCCGAGCCCGCCCGAATTCACCCAGGTGTACGGCTCGTTGAACCGCCAGAACTGCGACGCATACATCTGGTGCTGGCCGACGCCGGACGCGACGATGGTGCCCTCCGGCGCGTGGGCGTGGAGCTGCTGGATGCAGTACTGCGGCTTCAGTGCCGCGCCCGGTTCGGACATCTCGTAGGTCAGCGGGAACTGCTCGCGCCACCCGGAGATCGTGCTCTTCCAGGCCGACGTGTCGGCCTGCGTCGCACCCTCGGCCTGACGGGCCCTGATCTCCCGGATGATCTCGCGGATCACGTAGTCGGCATCACCGACGATCGGGACGTCCGGCTTGCGGACCTTGCCCTGTTCCGCCGGGTCGATGTCGACGTGGATCACCTTGGCCGTCGGGGCGAACGCGTCGACCTTGCCGGTGATCCGGTCGTCGAAGCGGGCGCCGAGCGCGATCAGGAGATCGCTCTTCTGCATCGAGGTGACCGCCGTGGCGTTGCCGTGCATGCCCGGCATGCCGAGACAGTTCGGATGGTCGTCCGGAAACGCGCCCCGCGCCATCAGCGTCGTCACGACCGGCGCGTCGATCAACTCGACGAGGTCGCGCAGCGCTTCGGCGGCGCGCGCCTTGAGGATGCCGCCGCCGGCATAGACGACGGGCCGCTCGGAGGCGAGGATCAGCTTCGCCGCCTCCTTGATCATCCGCGGGTGGCCCTTGATGTTGGGGCGGTAGCCCGGCAGCGAATCGAGCACCTCCTGATCGGTCGGCCAGTACCAGTCCATCTCGGCGATCAGGCAGTCCTTCGGGATGTCGACGAGCGTGGGACCGGGGCGGCCGGTCGTGGCGATGTGGAAGGCCTGACGGATCGCCATCGGGATGTCGGCGGGCGACATCACCAGCTCGTTGTGCTTCGTGCACGACCGCGTGATCCCGACGGTGTCGCACTCCTGGAATGCATCGCTGCCGATCGCCGCGGTCGGCACCTGCCCGGTGATCGCGACCATCGGGATCGAGTCCATGTACGCGTCCATCAGCGGCGTGACGAGGTTGGTCGCCGCCGGACCCGACGTGACCATCGCGACGCCCGGCTTGCCGGTCACGTGGGCGTAGCCCTCCGCCGCATGACCGGCGCCCTGCTCGTGACGCACGAGAACGTGGCGGATCTCGCTGTCGAGCAGCGGGTCGTAGGCCGGCAGGATGCAGCCGCCCGGGTAGCCGAACATCAGCTCGACGTGCTCGTGCTCGAGCGCACGGATCAGCGCCTGGGCGCCGGTGATGCGGTCGGGTCGGGTCTCAGCCATTGGTCTGGTGCCTTGTCTGTGGGGGTCGGTCGGGGAAGTGGGCGGAAAAAGCAAACGACCTCCCGGTTGGGGAGGTCGAGGCACGCGCGGAACGAGTCCGGCGTGCTAGCGGATGAGTACGACGACGTCGAGCGGGCGCGACGTGCGGGCGCGGGATGCAGAACTCACGGCGTTCATACTGTCAGCATCGGCGTCCGATCGCAACTTCTTGAGCGACCCGCACGCCCCCACCGCCGCCGCAGGGGTCAGGCAGGTGTCTGACCCCTGCCTGACCCCGGTTCGAAATCAGTCGATGGTGTCGGTCGTCAGCCAGCGCCCGCCGTTGACGGGGCGCATGGTGAACGTGGTCGCCAGCGGCTCGGTCACCTCGCCGATGATCGTGCCCTGCGGCCCGTAGGTGAGCTGGGTGACGGCGCCCGTGGCCACGAAGCCGGCGTTCGCACCGCTCTGCGCTCCCTGCGGGAACACGACGGTGAGGTGCAGCGAATCGAACTCGTAGGTCGACACGGTGCGCGTGATCGACGTGCTCGCGTCGGCGACGACCTGCTCGTACTCCTCGAGTCGGTCGCCGTGGTCGACGCCGGCGAGCAGTTCGACGTTGCCGGTGAGGATCGCCTCGCCCTCGACGGCGAGGTTGTCCGCGAGCGTCTCGGCCAGCTCGCGGGCCCCTTCCGGTGTCTCGAGGCCGCGTGCGAAATCGCGGACCTTGCGGTCGACCGTGATCTCCGGCAGGGCGGCGACGTCGACGGCGACGAACTCGACAGGGTTCACCGTCCGGTCGGTGGCGGCCGTCGATCGGGCGGGCAGGCCCGCGACCGCGACGGCAACTGCCCATGCCGCAACCACGCCGACCGCGAGCGCTCCCCGCGACGCGACTCGTCTCGTGCCGTCGGGGGCGAGCACCCGGCGCGTGTAGGCGGCGACGTCGTCCGCGTCGGTGTTCCGCGCCGGAAAGACAGCGTCGAACCACGGACGGGCCACGCACACGATGACGAGACCGCCGAGCAGTGCGACCTTCGCGCCGAACTCGGTCGTCTGCGGTGCGATCAGCAGGGTGCAGAGGACGCCGACCGCCACCGCGAACGCGATCCGCGCCACCTTGCCCTGCGGGACCGTGCGGGGATCGGTGATCATGAAGAACAGGAAGATCAACACTTCGGGTGACGTCACCACGATCCACCAGAAGTGCATCCCCTCGATCGGTGTGAACGACCAGCGCGCGGTGATGCTGTGACCGGACGCGACGAGCAGACCCATCCCGACTGCGAGGGTGGCCCAGAACGCGAGTGCCATCGGCGTCAGGTCGAGCCGGCGCCCGATCGTGAAGCCGCCGACGAGGATCACGAGATAGGCCAGCAGCATCTCCCAGCCGAACGGCGCCCACCACAGGTCGAGCGGTTCGATCCGCTCGCTGCCGAACACGACGAACGCGGCGACGAGCGCGACGTTCGACGGATTGAAGACGTGGCTGCCGCGGTAACGGATCAGGTATTTCGTCGCCATCCCGAACGCGCCGACGCCGACGAACCAGTACCAGCCGTGGAAGCTCCAGTAGTCGCCGTTGTCGGTCCCCGGGACGCGCAGCACCAGCGAGATCCCGCCGCCGGTGAGCAGCCCGCTGCCCGGCCACACGATCGCCCCGCTGCGGAGGAACACGACGGCGAGATCGAGCAGCGCGCACGTCGCGAGGGTGAGCACGATCTGCACGACCGAGATGTGGAAGTTCAACCACAGCTGACCGAGCAGGTGGGTGGTGAGGATCACCGCGGAGACGTGCAGGCGCGGGTCGCGGATGCTCGGCGGGACGACGGGGATGCGGCGTCGCCCGACGGCCCTGCGGGAACGGTCGGTTGGTTCGGTCAGTGTCGTCGCCATGTCGAGTCCGCGCCCAGTGCTCCGCCGCGCCCTCCGCACATTACCCCTGACAGCTGCGGCGGTCGGCCGCGGGTGCGACGTTCAGGCGTCGCTCGGGAACGCCCCCTGCAGCTGCGCGGCCGTCAGGGTGTTCTCGAGCAGGCAGGCGATCGTCATCGGGCCGGTGCCGCCGGGCATCGGCGTGATCCAGCCGGCGACGTCGCTGACGGGGTCGAAGTCGACATCACCGACGATGCCGGCCTCGGTGCGCGACACGCCGACGTCGATCACAGCCGCGCCTGGCTTGACCATGTCCGCGGTGATCATCCTGGCCTGACCGGCCGCGCCGACGACGATGTCGGCTTCGCGCACGACGCCGGCCATGTCGGGCGTGCGGGAGTGCGCCATCGTCACGGTCGCGTCGACGCCCTTGCGGTTGAGCAGCAGCGACAGCGGCAGGCCGACGAGCGTCGAGCGGCCGACGACGACCGCCCGCTTGCCGGAGATCGGCACGTCGTACTTCTCCAGCAGCCGCATCACGCCGAGCGGGGTGCACCCGACGAGCCCGGGGCGGCCGCGCAGCAGGCGGCCCATCGACCGCTCGGTCAGGCCGTCGACGTCCTTCTCCGGCGGGATCAGGTCGAGCACCGGTTCCGGGTCGAGTCCGTCGGGCAGCGGCAGCTGGACCAGGATGCCGTGCACCGAGTCGTCGGCAACGAGCTCGCGGACTGCGTCTTCCACCTCGGCCTGCGTCGAGGTCTGCGCGAGCCCGACGTGTCGCGAGGCCATGCCCGCTTCGCCGGCCTTCTTCTGCTTGCTGCGGACATATCGCCCGCTCGGGCCATCGTCACCGACGAGCACGGTGGCGAGGCAGATCTCGGGCGATCCGGCCGCCTCGATCCGCTGCGCCAAGCCGGCGACGATCTCGTCGCGCAACGAATTCCCGTCCATCACGATCGCACCCATGCGGCGGCACGCTACCGGACGGTGCCGAACGGTCCGGCAGCAGTGTCGATTCGTCTCAGGTTCTCTGAGGCGGGGTGATCGTTCGAGCCCAAGGCGCGTGGCGACGACGTTGCCTCAGGGCAACGAGGAGCTCACGGAACGCAGGGATCGGGCGATCAACCGGCCTCGGAGTGGGTGACGGGTTGCTCGCCCATCCATTCCCGCAGTGTGTTCTTCAGCTTCGTCTGCTGGATGAACAGGTCCTGCTCGGCCGGAGTGTCGCCGGCGGCCTGCGGCGCCTTGAGGTAGAAGCTCAGCCACTCCTGCACGCCCGACGAACCGGCCCGGTGGGCGAGATCCATGAACAACGCGAGGTCGAGCACGATCGGTGCGGCGAGGATCGAGTCGCGGCAGAGGAAGTCGACCTTGATCTGCATCGGGTAGCCGAGCCAACCGAAGATGTCGATCGCGTCCCACCCCTCCTTGTTGTCGCCCCGCGGCGGGTAGTAGTTGATCCGCACGACGTGGTCGATGTTGCCGTAGAGGTCGGGGTACACCTCGGGCTGGAGGATGCCGCCGAGCACGCCGAGCTTGCTCATCTCCTTCGTCTTGAAGTTCTCCGGGTCGTCGAGCACCTCGCCGTCGCGGTTGCCGAGGATGTTCGTCGAGTACCACCCGCGCATGCCGAGCATGCGGGCCTTGAAGCCGGGGGCGAGCATCGTCTTCATCAGCGTCTGGCCGGTCTTGAAGTCCTTGCCGGCGATCGGCACGCCGCGCGTCTTCGACAGCTCGACGATGCAGTCGAGGTCGGTCGTCAGGTTCGGCGCGCCGTTGGCGTACGGCACGTCCGACTGCAGTGCGGCGTACGCGTAGATCTGGCTCGGCGAGATGTTGTCGTCGTTGTCCTTGAGGCCCTGCTCGAACTCGGCGACCGTCGAGTGGACGTCGGACGGCTCCTGGTAGGCCTCGGTCGAGCCGCACCACACCATCACCAGCCGGTCGCAACCGTTCTCCTCCTTGAAGCTGGCGATGTCGTCGATCAGGGCCATCGCCTGGTCCCACTTGTTGGGGATGTCCTTCACCCGTACACCGTCGAGGCGCGACACCCAGCGGTTGTCGAACACGGCCTCCATCGGCACGATGCCCTCCATCTCGCTGGAGATCGCGTCGAGGTCGCGGCCCTCGAGCACGCCCGCGGTCGTGGCGGCTTCCATCGCATTCGGCGAGATCGGATCCCAACCGCCGAAGACGATGTCGTCGAGTTCGGCGAGCGGCACGAAGTCGCGGATCAGCGGGTTGCGGTCCTCGTCCTTGGTACCGAGGCGGATGTGGGCCATCTGCGCCACCGAACCGATCGGCGGCGAGATCCCACGGCGGGCGGCGATGACGCCGGCGATGAAGGTGGAGGCCACGGCGCCCATGCCGGGCGTGAGGACACCGAGCTTGCCGGTGGCGGGTGCGATCTGTCGTGCAGTCATGGCGATACAGATTAGCAATCACGCACAAACTCTGATCATTGTGAAGCAAATCTGATCTATAGTGCACCGGTGACCGCACTTCCCGACATCTCGATCCGCCAGCTCGAATACCTCGTCGCCGTCGCCGAGCACCCGACGTGGGCGGCCGCTGCGTCGACCGTCGGCGTCAGCCCGTCCGCGCTGTCGCAGGGGCTCGCCGAGCTGGAGCGGCGAGTGGGGATCGAGCTGTTCGAGCCGGCCGGTCGGCGGCGGGTGCTGCGCGGCACGGCACAGCCGGTGCTCGATCACGCTCGCCAGGTCGTCGCGCTCACCCGGGACCTGACGGCCTGGTCCGATCGCTTGCGAACGGCGCAGAGCGGACGCGTCCGGTTGGGGATGATCGACGTGGCCGCCGTCGTGCACTTCCCTGACGTCCTGCGCTCGTTCCGCGCCGAACGCGAGGAGGTGGAGCTGACGCTGTCGGTCGCGCCGTCGCGGACGCTGATCGACGACCTCCGCGCCGGCCGGCTCGACCTCGCCGTCTGCGTCGAGCCGCCGGCTCCGGTCGCCGGCGTCGAGACCGAACTGCTGCTGAGCGAACCGATGGTCGTGTTCGGCCCGCCGGGCACCGCGATCGGGGCGCCGACGTCGTGGGGGCCGTGGGTACTGTTTCCGGCCGGGTCGCACAGCCGGCAGCTCGTCGTCGACCGCCTCGCCGAGCTCGGGGCGCCGGTCGACGTCGCCGCCGAGTCTCACCAGCCCGACGTCCTCCGCGAGATGGTGCTGCTCGGCCTCGGCTGGACGGTGCTGCCGCGAAGCCAGGGCGGCGACGGCCGCGACCCGGCGCCGCTCACCCTCGGCGAACAGCTGCTCGAACGACGGCTGGTGCTCGCCCGCCGAGCGGGCGCGGTGCGCGACCCGGCCGCCGACGACCTTGCCGGACGACTCGAGCGTGCGGTCGCGTGAGTCGCTGAGGGTCTCACTCCCCGGGCAGCACGTAGCCCGTGACGTCGATGATGAAGTCGGTCTCCGCGTTCGGCGTGCCACCGACGAACGCCCGGATCCGACGACTGTTGTCGAGCTGCACGAAGGTGCCGTTGTTGAATGTCTGCCCGCTCGCCGACCAGTTGATCGAGGCGGTGGAGAACTCGGTTGCATCGCCCGGCGTCGCCGCCAGGAAGCCGCCACCGATCGTGTTCGTGACCGCCAGGTTGAACATGATCGCCGTCGCACCCACGGGGATCGCATTGTTGTCGATCACCACGCCGGTTTCGAGGTCGATGCTGCGGTGAACGGACACCAGCCGGTTCTCGCCCTCGCCGAGCGATCCGTCGACGAAGCGCGAGTCGTACACACGGAACGGCGTCACCGGCACCAGCACCGGCGAATGCGGATCGACGACCAGGACCTCCTGATAGAAGATCCTCAGCGAGTAGAGCCGAATGCTGCTGGACGAGACACACCCGTACAGGTGGTACGAGTAGTTGGCGTTGTCGATCACGTCGTGGTCGACCGTCGTGTCGGTGTCGACCTGCACCGCGTTCGAGGTCCCGGTTGTCCTGACCCGAGCCAACAAGTCGACGGTGCCGGCATCGGAACTGCGCTGCAGGACGACGCCGATCGAGGACGTGGCATCGTTGTCGTACAACGACCCCTCCACGCGCTGGATCTTCACCCCGTCCGGCAAATGGACGGGCGCAACCATGCACCCGTAGGTGCTCGCCCTCCCCCTGATGTACCCGGTCTCGAATGGGTAGAAGTGCGAATCCGGGTTGAGGCCGTCGGGAGTGAATGCCGCAGCCGGGACGGTGTACACCTTGGCGTTCGGGTCGAATGTCCGTTGCGTGACCGACTTCCCGTCCGGTTCGTCCTGCAGAGTTCCGTCAGTCGGGTCGCCGGACTCGGTCGGCAGGTTTCGGGTGTCCTCGTTCGCGGTCTGCGCGACGACGGCACCTCCGAACAGCGCTGCGGCGCCGAGCGCGACCGCGCACACGGTCGTTGTCGTCTTTCCCATGATCCCTCCATCGATGGCTGTGCCGAGGACGGACCCCCCGGGCACCGCCACCATAGGAGACGACGCGCGGTCGAAGCCCGGGCAGGGTCGGCCGCGTCGCGACCATCGACGATCGTCAGTCGAGCGCGTGGTCGAGCGGGAGCGCGGTCGTCCGCTTCATCTCCTCCATCACGAAGATCGTGCGGACGTCGTACAGTTCGACCGCCGCGATCAGCCGTTTGTAGAACACGTCGTACGCCGTGATGCTCGGCACCATGACCTTCAGCGTGTAGTCGATGTCGCCGCTGGTGCGGTAGGCCTCGATGATCTCGGGGAACGAACCGATCGCCCGCTGGAAGTCGGCGATCCAGGCCGGGCCGTGATTGTTCGTGCGGATGTTGACGAGCGCGGTGACGTCGAGGTTGACGGCGCGCGGGTCGACGAGCGCGACACGCTTCGTGATCACCCCGGCATCCTCGAGCGCCCGGACCCGGCGCCAGACGGGGGTTGCGGTCAGGCCGATGGTGTCACCCAGCTCACGTGCGCTGAGGCCGCCGTCGTCCTGCAGCAAACGCACAATTTCTTGATCGACTTCATCCACAATCGATGATTCTTGCACAAGTTGGTACAGAAGCACACGAATCGTGCACTCATCGCGGATTTTTGCGCGAGGTATGCAAGACACACCTCCTGCGGGATCCCTACGCTGGGGGCATGCGCCTGCCCCGTCAACTGACCGACCATCCGGCCTCGGTCGGCGAGACCTACGGCGAGCACTTCCGGATCGCCGCCCGGTTCGCCGGCTGCCTGGCTGCAGCGGCCGGCGCGGCGGTCGTCCATGCCGTGGTCCCGTCGATGTGCACGACCACCGCGAGCGACCGCATCTGCCGCCTCCACGAGGAGCTGACCGCACGCTGCGACGAGGCGCAGAAGGCGACGGCCACCACCGCCGCCTGACGCGGCCCGCGGGCGTCAGTCGGTCACGACGACGTCGACCGCGATGTCGTGAGCCTCGGTCGGCACGGTGTCGACCAACTGCGGCCGGAAGCAGACGCCGATCGACGTGCAGTCGATGCGGGTCTGCGCGAGGAATCGGTCGAACCAGCCGCCACCCTGTCCGATGCGAGCCCCGCTGGGAGCGAACGCGAGGCCCGGCACGATGACCACGTCGGGCCACGTCGGGTCGACCTCGGCCTCGGGCGGGGCGACGACCTTGCCCTGGGCGCGACACCATTCGACGAACCCGGCCGTGTGCGGCTCGCCGGCGATGTCGTCGAAGACGAGCACGGTCGACGCTTCGATCACGGCAGGCAGCGCGCACACCCGGTCCCAGATCCGCACGGATCGTTCCGCCCGATCGGGCAGCGCCGTGCGGAGGCGTCGCATCTCGGATCGCAACGTCTGCTTGTCGGCCTCCATCGCCCGAAATCGTACAAGTGCCCGGCACGGTGCCCTGCGGCCTACAGTCGCCACCGATGAGCGACCGCACCGACGACTCCCCCGGTTTCGACGCCGGCCACTTCCGCACCGTGCTCGGCCACTTCCCGACCGGGGTGACGATCGTGTCCGGCATGTCCGACGGCAAGCCGGTCGGCTTCACGATCGGCTCGTTCACGTCCGTCTCGCTCGACCCGCCACTCGTCGGGTTCCTCCCCCAGCTCGACTCGGCGACGTGGGAGGCGATGGCCGGCGCCGGCAGCTTCTGCGTCAACATCCTCAGCGATCAGCAGAGCGATCTGTGCTGGAAGTTCGCGAAGAGCGGCACCGAGGACACCCGCTTCGACGGCGTCGAGTGGCACCCGGCCCCGTCGGGTTCGCCGATCATCAACCGTGCCGTTGCGTGGATCGACTGCACCGTGGAGTCGGTGCACACGATGGGCGATCACTACTTCGTCCTCGGCCGCGTCGGCGCGCTCGACGCCGACGCCGACCACGATGGCCGACCGCCGCAACCGCTCGTGTTCTTCAAAGGCCAGATCGGCGGCTTCGACTCCGAGGGCTGACCGTGACATCTGGTGCCAGGCACCAGATGTAACGGCACACTGGCGGTATGCATCGACGCACCCCGCTGGCGGCCGGCCTCGACACGGCGATCGTCGTCGCGTTCGTCGCGATCGGTCGGCGCAACCACGACGAGGACGAGGCGGTGTCCGGGCTCATCTCGACGGCCGCTCCATTCCTGCTCGCCCTCGCCGTCGCCTGGGCCGTGTGGCGGGTCTGGCATCAGCCGACCGGCGTGATCACCGGCGCTCGGGTGTGGGCGACCACGGTCGTGCTGGGGATGCTGTTGCGCCGAGTGCTCTTCGACGACGGCACGGCGACCGCGTTCGTCGTCGTCGCCACCGTGTTCCTCGGCGTCCTCCTCGTCGGCTGGCGAGCGGCGTTGACCGTGGTCGACGCCCGCACCACCTGACCCCCCGCCCGGGGTCAGGCAGGTGTCAGGCAGGTGTCAGACACCTGGTTGCAGTGTGCAACCACATGCCGGTCTGTCAAGCTCCTGGTTGCAGCTGTGCAGCCACATGGGGTCAGGCAGGTGTCAGACACCTGGTTGCAGTGTGCAACCAAAATCGGGTCAGGTGGCGACGATGACGGTGTCGGAGGCGGACCGGCCGAACACCTCGGGTGCGTAGATCTCCTCGGCCCGCGTCGGCGGCACGACGAACGTGCCAGGCGTTGTCGCCCGCGCGATGTACGTGTACTCGTACGTGCCGCCGGGCAGGTAGCTGGTGTAGGCCTCGGCCCGGTCGTCGCGCAGGTTCTGGTGCTGATACCAGGTCCACCACCACCAACCGGAGCGGGCCGCGTCAGCGCCGTCCTCCGGCGCGAACGTCGTCGACGTGGCGAAGGCCGGGTTGACCGCCTCGAGGCCGGCCGGCAGCGGATCGATCAGCGCGACGTGTGTCCGCCGTGCGTCGGCCACCATCGTCAGCCGCACCCGCACGCTCGCCCCCGCCGCGATCTGCCACGACCCGTCGGCGAGGCGGGTGACGTCACCGGGATCGTCGACCGCTTCGTAGATCCGCTCGACGACGAACCCTTCGTCGCGCGGGTCGAGCTGCAGGTCGTCGGGCGCGTACCGCAATCCCAGCCGGTAGTACAACCGCCCGGGGCCGTCTTTCGCGACGATCAGGTCGGTGCCGTCGGCGACCGGCTCGCCGTCGACGCCGCCGCCATCGGCCGGTGCCGTCGCCTGGATCAGATCGGCCATCGGGACCGTCGTCAGGGACGTCTCCGTCGACCGACCGCGGAACTCGGCCTCGACGGCGTACGTCTCGCCGAGCCAGGCCCGGGCGACGAAGTCGGGGTCGACCGACTCGAACGTGTCGAAGTAGTCGTTCAGCGCCAGCAGGATGAACGAGTTCTCCTGCACGTTGTTCCAGCGGCCGCGGACCTGGTTGCCGAGCAGCCCGGCGACGACCTTGGGGATCACGTCGCTCGTCGGCGCCTCACTGACGAGCGCGCCGAGCACGATGCCGTCGGTCCGACGGTCGGAGTGAGCGATCAGATAGGCGTCCTCGCCGTAGCTCGTGGCGAACGTCGCCGCGCCGGCGGTCTCGACCGCGGCGTTGTCGATGGTGGTTGCGATCTTCGAGCGCATCGACGTGTCGTCGATCGACGGCCAGAGTTGGGCGATCGAATCGAGCTCGAGCGTGCTCTCCGCGCCCCGCGCATACAGCGCCTCGGCCTTCGCCGGATCGCGTTCGCCGGCAAGGTCCCGGACGTACAGCGCGTAGGCGTTGATCGCGTCCTTCGTCTTCTGCGAGTAGTCCGCCGGGATGAATTCCTCGATGTTGCGGAGGTGGTCGAGCGCGAACGCCAGCACGTTGCCGTCGACGCGGTAGCCGGCGTCCTTGGCGAGCACGAGTGCGTGCGTCGCGTGCACCGACACCCACGGGATCGACTCGCGACCGCGCTGCCAGTACGGGAACCCGCCGTCGCCGTTCTGCAGTGCCTGCAACCGGTCGATGTCCTCTGCGACGCGGGCGTTCAGCTCGCTTGCGCCCGGCAGGCCGTCGGCATCGAACGCGTCGAGCACGTCGCGCAGCGCGGCGACTGCCATCAGCCGTGAGGCGTAGCCGTCGGCGGAGTCGTACCGGTAGTCGTGCAGGTAGAGGACGGCGTCGGTGAGCGCCTGCAGCGCGGTCGACGACGTACTGATCTCGAGTCCCCCGAACTGCGGGAACACACCATCTGGCGCGAGCAGCGGTTGGGCGATCGGGCCGGCGTCGTCGATCACGCCGTAGGTGGCGAACGCTTCGGCGGTGGCCGGCGTGTACACCGGTAGCTCCACTGCGGCGGCATCGGCATGCGCGCCGGAAACCCCGGCCACGCGGATGCGCGCCGTGCCGACGTCCTGCGCAGCGGCCGCGAAGCGCACCTCGACGCGGTCGTTGGCCGGCACGGTCACCCGCTTGCCCTGGTCGGCAGTCAGCACGAGGTTCGCAGCCTGCACGACGACGTCGACGTCCACCGCCGCGTCCGTCTGGTTCTGCACGACGACCGGCAGTTCGAACGTGTCGCCGAAGTTGAGGAAGCGCGGCGCCGAGGGGCGGACCATCACCGGCAGGCGGGCGGTGAGCGTCGACTCGCCGGAGCCGAACCGGTCGGCGCCGTCGACCGCAACAGCCATCAGCCGGTAGCGGGTGAGGTTGTCCGGCAGATCGATGGCAACGGTGACCGTGCCGTCGGCGCCGGTCGTCTCGTCCGGCGCGAACACGGCGAGCGCGTCGAAGTCGGCGCGCACATCGATCGCGCTGTCGGTCCCGCCGGCCGACGACCGTTGCGACGCCGTCGGCGCCGCTTCGGCAGAGGCTTCATCGGCGAATGCATCGTCGACCCCGCCGCCGTCTGCGACCGCGACGTCGGTGGTCGACACGTCGGGATCGAGGAGCTCGGGGTCGGCGAGGACGATGCTCGAGCGGATCAGCTCGGCTGACAGGTTGGTCCACACGTCCTGGTAGAAGATGCCCAACGGGTCGAGCAGCTCGTAGCCCGTCAGCGACAGCACCGCTTCGTCGACGGCGATCAGCACGACACCGGCCCCGGCGACAGGCCCACCGTCGGCGTCGGCGACCGCCACCGTGACGGTCGTCGCGGCTCCCGGTTCCGTGGTCGGGGCGGCCGGCGTCGGGACGACGTCGAGCGTCCGCGCGGCCGGGGGAATCGAGAGGTCGATCTCGGCCACCGCGAAGGCCGGCCGGAGCGGCGCGTCCGGGAGCGGGGTGCCGTCGTCGGCGGCCCGCGGCGAGGCCCCCACCATGTCGACGCGCACACGCAGGTTCGGGACGTCGTCGTCGGCGATCGGGATCGTCAGCACGGCGCTGCCGTCCGGAGCATCGAAGACCTCGGTCGACTCGATGCCGGCCCGGACCACGGTGACGATGCCCGACGCCGGGGCGAACGGTGCCTGCACCAGCAGCTCGGCCGACTCGCCCGGGGCGTACGTCTCGCGGTCGGGAACGATCGTGACCTGCTCCTGGTCGACATCGCGCGTCGGGCGGGCGGTCGACCCACTCACCCACTGCGTGAGGACGGCACGGTTCTGCCGGCCGTCGTCGTCCTTGACGAGTGCGGTCACCTGGTACTGCCCGCCGATCTCGGGGGTGAATTCGCACCGCATCGCCGGGTCGGGCGAGCCGTTGCCGACGGCGTCGGTCGAGGTGATCGTGCACGTCTCGGCGTCGACCAGCTCCTCGACGTAGCGGCCGCTCGAATACGAACTCTCCACCCGGCCGACCGTCACGGTGACCGTACGGCCGGCCACGACGTTGCCGTCGACGTCGACGACGGTCGTGTCGATCAGGAGCGGCTCGCCCTTCACGACGAACGAGCGGTCGCTGCGCAGACCCACGTAGTACTGCGCCGGGTGCACGAGCAACGTCGTGCGACCGGCGAACGCCTGCCGGTTGACGTCGAACACGGTCGCCTCGGCGACCACGTTGGTCGGCTGGTCGACCGTCTCCGGCTGCCCCTCGTCGTCGGTCGGCGGCGGCGTGTCGGTGAAGTCGATCCGGAGGTAGTGGCTGCCGTTCGCATCGGTGCGCCCGGTGAACTCCTCGAACCGGGGATTGTCGAACGGTCCGCAGTCGAAGCACGGCTCCTCGGAAACGAAGTCGGCCTCGTCGGCGACATCGCCACCGAAGAACCCGCCGTCGAACCCGCCGAAGTCGTACCACCACGGGATCCAGATGCCGAAGTTGTACTCGTCCCAGTTCGGTGGCCGGTACGTCGTGTCCGTGGTCGACACCAGCCAGTTCACCTCGGCATCGGGGAGCGGCCCACCGGCGAAGTATGCGGCGTCGACGGCGACCGTGGCCGGCTCGACGACGTAGTGGGGCGCCGGCGTTTCCGTGCGGGCGGTGACCTCGAACTCGGGCGTGCGGAAGTCCTGGATCTGGAACTGGTGGAACGCGCGGTTGCCGTTGACCGAGGGCACGCCGGTCAGGCGGAAGTCGACCGACGCGAACCCGGTGTTGGCCTCCTCGGGGATGTCGATCGAGGCATTGAACCCGCCGAGCGCGTTGACCCGAGACGACCCCGTGGCGATCTCGTTGCCCTGCGGATCGTGGACCGTGTAGTCGACGCCGGCGTCGCCGCCGAACAACACGAGCTGCGCGTCAGCGTCCAGTTCGCGGACGAAGCCGGCGATCCGCATCGTCTCGCCTGGTCGGTACACGCCCCGATCGTCGGTGACGTACCAGCGGCTCTCCTTGTTGCGCGTGCGCTGCTTCCACCCGTCCGAGAACGGCGTCGCGAGCATCGCAGAGCGGTCACCGACCGTTGCGACGAGCCCGGTGATCGCGGACGACGACAGCTCCGTGCGGGCGAGGCCGTCGGCGTCGGTCGTGACCGTCCGGTTCGCCCCGAGCAGCCGGACGTCGACGTCGCCGACCGGATCCCCCGTCAGGAGGTCGGTCGTCCAGATCAGCAACTCGTCCTCGCCCACGAAGGCGTCGACGCCGAGCGTCGTCTGTTGGACCCACGTGAGGACCGGCTGGTTGCGCCAGAAGTCGTCGTCGCGCGGGCCGGGAGCGGGGATCACCTCGGTACGGACGACGATCGGGCCGTTCGATGCCTCGAACGCCGCCGTGAGATCGACGACCGTCTCGACGACGACGTCCGGGTCGGCGTCGATCGCGACCTCGGTGTCCAGCACGACGGGCCAGTCGGGATCCGGCGGGCGAGTGTCGGAGTAGTACTGCTCGAGGTGGCGGACGTACTCGCCGTACTGCTCGGGGCTGACCTGCCACGCGGTGACGCGGAGATCGTCGTGGTTGACCGTCGTGTACGTCAGGCCGGGCGCCTCGACGAACGGGTCGGTCGTGACGAACCGCTGGCTCGGCCCGATCAGGAATGGTTCGGCCGGTCCGACCCGGCAGCGGACGGCGATCTCCTGTCCGAGCGTCTGGCCGAACGTGTCCTGGATGTCGCCGGACAGCGTGACCGTGTAGTCGGTGTTGCCGGCGGTTGCCCCCTGCAGCTCCAGGCTGCGACCGACGACCTCGACGCGGAACCCGGGCAACGCCGGCTCGATCCGCACGTACTCGGCGCGGAAGGCATCGGCGTCCAGTTCGTTGGAGAACCGGATGTTGAACGGCTGATACGGCACGAGGTTGCCACCGCCGCACTGTTCGCGATCGAGCTTCAGCGGCCCGTAGGTCTCACCGTCGAAGGTGTCCTCGGCAGGGTTGGTGCGCGGCCCTTCCAGCGACGGGACGCCGGGCCCGATGTCGATCGTCACGTTGGTGTCCGGCGCCAGCGTGGACGTGGGCACGAAGGCCACGGCGCGCTCGGGCAGCGCGTGGTCGAGGGCCCGCTGCGCCACCGGATCGGCCTCGACTTCCGCATCGGTCGCGAGCCGGACACCGTCGACGTCGCCCGCCTCGAATCGGATGACATCGAGGATCGCCGTGGGTTCGACGCGCTGGTCGAACGTCGCGACGAACACCGGGTCGAGGTCCATCGAGTCGCCGAGCCCCGCGACGCCGAGCACCTCGGGCGGCGGCGTGGCGAACGTCCAGGTGAAGCCCTCGGCGAGCACCGCACCGTTCGCCGACGTGGTTCCCTCGGGGATCTCGATCGTGTACTCCGTCGCGGCGGGTAACCGGTCGATGTCGCCCGGGATCACCTCGAACCGCAGCGTCCGTGTCCCGATCCACCGCCACCGACCGTCGACGCCGAGATCATCGAGCGACGGTGTGATGACCGCCGGCACGTCGGCGACGTCGAGTTGTTCGAGTGTGGCCAGCGGGACCATCGGCTCGTTGAACGTCACCGACAGGAACGGCGCGACGTCGATCTCGCCGTCCGGCTGGATCCGCAGCACCTCGAGCGGTCCGTCCGCGGTGGCGTTCGGCACCGACGGCGCATCCGGCGCCGGTGGGAACGGAGCGTCGACGGTGTCACCGACCAGCGGGGGTCCCAGCGATTCGGGCGGGCGGTTGAACTCCTTGACGTCGGTCGGCGGCACGTCCCATTCGGGGAGACGGTCCAGTACGGTGGTGATCTCGGCGTCGGTCAGCGGTACCCCGTCGACGACGCGCACCGGTTCCACCGCTCGTTCCGTGGCCACTCCCTCGCTGAGGCGCAGGCCGAGATGCGCGACGCCGCTGTCGACGGCGCCGCTGACGAGGCCGGGCGTGTCGACCGTGGGGATGTTGGTCGGTGCGGTGCCTCCGCCCGGAACCGAATCGGCGACCGTCGTCGGGCCGGCGTCGTCGGACCCGCCGCCTCCCCAGCATGCGGTCGCGACCATCGCGAGCGCTGCACACAAGGCCACCAACCGCCTCGACCGTGAGCCGTTCATCGTTTCCTCCGGGGGTTCGCACGTCGTCAACGGCGTGCCTGGGATCAACCGTACGTGTTCCCTTCTGCGATTTGGACGATGCCGGAGGGCATTCGGTTCCCGATCGCCTGCGATCGTGAACACGGCGTACGGTCCGGTTCATCGAGCGTGCGGAACGAGTGCCAGGATCACCGGATGACTGTGCTCGACAACCTGTCCGACCCGGCCGACGAGGGTTTCGACCCGGCGCGGATCACCCGGATCGACGCCCACTTCGCCCAGTACGTGGACGACGGTCGGCTGCCCGGATTCCAGGTCGCCGTGTCGCGACGCGGCAAGGTCGTCCACGCATCGACCTACGGCGCCCGCAACATGGAAGACGGCTTGCCCTGGGAGGCGGACACGATCGTGCGGCTGTACTCGATGACGAAGCCGATCACTTCGGTCGCGGCGATGATGCTGTACGAGGAGGGCAAGTTCCAGCTCAAGGATCTCGTCAGCAAGTTCCTCCCGGCGTTCGGGGACGCGCGGGTGTACCGCTCGGGTCCGGTCGTCAACCCGACCACCGAGCCCGCGACCGAGCCGATGCGCGTCTGGCACCTGCTGACCCACACCTCGGGGCTGACCTACGGCTTCCACAACACGCACGTCACTGACGCGCTGTATCGCCAAGCAGGATTCGAATGGGGCATCCCCGGCGGGATGGATCTCGCGGCGTGCTGCGACGCATGGGCCGCGCTCCCGCTCGCCTTCCAGCCGGGCACCGAATGGAATTACGGCGTGTCGACCGACGTGCTCGGCCGGCTGGTCGAAGTGATCTCGGGTCAGCCGCTCGATGTGTTCTTCCGGGAGCGGATTCTGGATCCGCTCGAGATGTCCGACACCGAGTTCTGGGTCGCCGACGAGCGTCGCGACCGATTCGCCCAGCTCTACTACCCGAAGCCGACCGAATCGGCAGGCGGCGACGCCGGCCCGAGCAGGCAGGCGGCGGTGATGCCGGCCGCGCCGCTGGACGAACGGCCGACGATGCTCGGCGGGGGCGGCGGCCTCTGCGGCACCGCCGCCGACTACCTCCGGTTCTGCCACATGCTGCTGAACGGTGGCGAGCTCGATGGTCGACGCATCCTCGGCAGCCGCACCGTCGACTACATGACGCGCAATCACCTCCCCGGCGACGCCGACCTCGAGCAGTTCGGCCGCCCGCTCTTCGCCGAGACCGAGTTCGACGGAGTCGGCTTCGGCCTCGGCTTCTCGGTGGCGCTCGACAACGCGGCGAACAAGGTGATCGGATCGCCGGGCTCGTTCGCGTGGGGTGGCGCCGCAAGCACGGCGTTCTGGATCGATCCGCTCGAGGAGATCGTCGTCGTATTCCTGACCCAGCTGCTCCCGTCGAGCACCTATCCGATCCGTCCCCAGCTCCAGCAGTTGGTGTACCAAGCACTCGTCGACTGACCAGCGGGTGCTCGGCGCGCGGGTCAAAGCGTTCGATTCGTTTCTCGGCAAAGATCCGAAGTCGTGCGACGGTCGTTTTCGGCGATGCCGGACGACGGTCTCCGGTGTCGCCATGGTGTTCACCCACCGTGCGGACAGGTTCGCGGCGCGACCGGGGCTCGTCCGCGTGTGACCGATCGCTCTGGCGCCCGTTGACGGCGAGTGGAATACTCGTCGTTGGGGGACAGAAGAGTGGAGGGGTTGGCATGACTGATTATCCGACCTATGCGGGCCGGGCGTCACTTGCGAAGATCACGTCGTGGAACACGTTCAAAGGCATGCATCCGACGATGCAGGAGCGGGTACGCGGGCTGATCGAGGCATCCGGCGGCAAGGTCGGGCTGGGGCAGGGCCTGCGGCCCGAGACACAGCAATTGCAGCTGTTCCTCAGCCGCCACGTGCCCGACCCGAACGGGAAGTACTCCTACGACGGGAAACGATGGAGCCGGCTGCCGAACGTGGCCGCCGCGGCGCCACCCGGCCGTTCGATGCACGAGATCGGACTCGCCGCCGATCTCACCGGTGACATGGGTTTCGTCCGCGACAACTGTGCCCGGTTCGACCTCCAGACGTTCGAGAACGTCAACAGCGAGCCCTGGCACGTCCAGCCGGTCGAGCTGGAACGCAGTCGACGGTCGTACGAGAACAACCCGGCGTGGGGTCGTCCGCCATGGAGCGGTGGCGGTGGCGGTGGGAGCAGCAGCAGTGGTGACGGTGGGTCCGCCGATTCGTCGAGCGCGGCCGGCGCGAGCGCGCCGACGTCGTTGACGCCGGCGTACCGCGTCAAGCCGGGCGACAGCGGCGCCGGCGCAGAAGTGCTGATCGAGGCATTGATCGCCCGCGGCCGTCTGGAAGACGCTGCGTCGAGCCGGACCGGCACGTACGCTGCGGAGCTCCGACCGACCGTCGAATCGTTCCAGAGCGACAACGGGCTGGATGTGGACGGCATCGTCGGCCCGCAGTCATGGAGCGCCCTCCTGCAGATCGTGGTGCCCGGCGACAAGGGCGCGCACGCCCGTGTGCTCCAGGTGACGCTGATCAATCGCGGGCTCCTGAACGACACCGGCGGCAACCGGGACGGCACCTACGGCCCCGCGACGCAGACCGTCGTCACCCAATTCCAGGCGGCAGCCGGCCTCGGCACCGACGGGGAAGTCGGACCGAAGACATGGACGGCGCTGATGGGCGAGAAGAAGCACATCGCAGTCACGGCGGCGCCCGGCACCCGCGGTGCAGCGATGCACGGTGCCGTTGCAGACGCGGACGACGAGTTCGATCCGGACGACATGGACGTTCTGTCGGTGTTCGACGGCATGCCGATCGAGTAGCCACGATCGCCGTGGCGCCCAACACATCGAAAGCGACAGGAAGCAGACGCAGATGAGCACATCCGACGATCCGGCACCCGGTGCCGACGCCGCGCCCGCGAACGACCCGGGTCCCGGTCCGGGCACGCGCGATGTCGGGATCACGTTGTCCGGCGGTGGTCATCGGGCCACGGTCTTCGGCCTGGGCGCGCTGCTCGCGGTTGCCGACGCCGGTCTCCGTGAACGGACGACCTCGATCGGTTCGGTGTCCGGAGGTTCGATCGCGAACGGCGCAGTGATGATCGGCCCGGACTTCGGCACGGCACCCGCCGCCGAGATCGAGGCGCACATCGCCCGAACGGTGAAGTCGATCGCAGAGCGCGGCATCCTCCAGGGCGGCGCACCCGCGACGAAGTGGTACCTGCGGGCGCTGCTCGCGAGCATCGCCCTCGCCGCGATCGCGCTGCTCGTCGCGGTGGTCGCCGGCATTCTCGAGGCGCCGGTCGTCGTGGGGGTCGGGTTCGCGTTGTTCCTGACGTTCGGAGCGGTGACGTTGTGGTTGTTCTCGCGGCGTTCCGCAGCCACCGAGCGGGCGATCGACAAGGAACTGCTCGGCGATGCCCGGACCAGCCTCGCCGACCAACGGGACCGCGATCTCAGCGTGCACCACGTGATCTGCACCACCGACATGCAGGGCGGGACCACGTTCTACTTCAGCAACCGGATGGTCTACGGCTGGGAGTTCGGCGGCACGACCCGGCCCGCATCGGTGCCGTTGTCGACGGCGGTCCAGGCATCGGCGTGCGTGCCGGGCGCGTTCCGGGCCCGGGTGGTCGGCCTCGACGCGCTCAGCCTGACGCCGGGCACGCTCACCCCTGACGACCACCCGCCGCACGGCGACGTCACCGTCGACCGGATCGTGATCGTCGACGGCGGCGTGTACGACAACATGGCCGACAGCTGGGAGTACGGGTTCGGAAACCGCGCCGGGCGGTGGCGGGGGCTCGGCGACGCCCAGGCCAACGGGGCGCGCCAACTCGTCGTGGTCAACGCGTCGTCCGACTGGAACAGTCTGCGGCCGATGCCCAGCGGCGGGTTGCGATTCGAGCTGGACTCACTGATCCGCTCCAAGGACGTGCAGTACGACGTGTCGACCTCACATCGCCGCCAAGCCCTCGGCCGTTCGTTCATCGACGACGACAACGACCTCGACGGCGTCTTCGTCCAGATCAAGGACAGCCCGTATCGGTTGGTCGACATCTTCACCGCCAAGCCCGGATGGACCCCTGGCGACAAGAACCGCTGGGCGGACGAGGCCCGCGGCTTCCTCGACGGCTATGGCCTGTCGGCTGCGGAGTGGAAGAAGATCGCCGATGCGTCGTCCGCCGTGGCGACGACGCTGAAGCCGCTCGGCACCGCGGTGTGCGCCTCGTTGCTGGAGCACGGCTACATGCTGGCGATGGCGAACATGCACGTGATCTTCGGACACGGGGACATGACCCGCTCGGTCGACCGCGCCCGCTTCACCCGATTGGCGCGCGGCGAGACCGGCGGGGGTGGGGCGTGAGTGCGGTCACCCTCCGTGCGCTTCCTGCGAAGTGCGGTGACTGCCTCGTCGTCGAGTACGGCGACAATGGCGACCGTCCGCACCGGATCCTGATCGACGGCGGGCTCAAGAGCGGCTTCGACGAGGGGCTCGGTCGGTACCTCGCGGAGACGGACGACCAGCCGACCGAGTTCGACATCGTCGTCGTCACGCACATCGACCTCGATCACATCCAGGGCGTGATCGAGGCGATCGAGCAGGATCGGCTGCGAACCGAGAACATCTGGTTCAACGGGCGCGACCAGATCGACGAGTTGGTCAACACCGAGGGAGGATCGCGCGGGCCTCGACAGGGCGACGCGCTCGACGAGCTCATCCCGCCGCAGAAGCGCAACCCGGTCGTCGACGGCAAGGCCATCGTCGTGCCCGAGGCGGGCGTCTTCGAGCTCCCCGGCATGCCCGGCGGGGCCCGGTGCACGCTGCTGTCACCGTCACGCGACCGGCTCGAGCGGCTGCTGAAGAAGTGGCCGAAGCCGACCCGCGGCGACCCGTTGAAGGACCTCTTCGACGCGTTCGACGACGACGCCGACGACGACGGGACGCGGGCCGCCGGCGTGTTCGGCAAGGACGGCAGCGCGGCCAACGGCTCGAGCATCGCGTTCCTGCTCGAGGTCGATGGCGCCAGCCTGTTGCTGACCGGCGACGCGTACGCACGGGTACTCGAAGACACGATCAAGCGGCTCCTGGACGATCGGGGGGTCGACAAGCTGGATGTCGACCTGTTCAAGCTGTCACATCACGGCAGCCGCCAGAACATGACCGACGACCTCTTGGATCTGATCAGGCCGGCGAACATCCTGATCTGCACCGACGGGTCGAAGTTCAAGCACCCCGACGCCGACGCCCTGCAGAAGATCCGAAGCCACTTCCCGTCGGTCCCGATCCATTTCACGGACGACACCGACATCATCACCCAGCGCGCCGGTTCGATCGGTGTGACGCCACCGTCCGCCGACGAGTTGCCGGTCGAGCTGCGGTTCGGAACGGCCACCGACGGTGACGCGCCGTCGTCAGCGAAGAAGTCGACGAAGAAGTCGTCAGCGAAGAAGTCGTCAGCGAAGAAGTCGTCGTCGTCGAAGCAGTCGTCGACGCCGCGGCGCGGGTCACGCGGCCGTGGCTCGAACGGCGTCGACATCCGGGAGGAGAACCTCAACGTCAAGCTGGAATGGGGTGGGGGCGGAACGTCGCGGGGCGGCGCGATCGACGACCTGTCCGCCAGGTTGGCGCACCACCAGCCCGCCGAGCAGGAACCCGTCCGCTTCGAGGTCGTCGCGGAAGCAACCGTGCACGAGGTCGAGCAGCGGCGCAGCGGCGGCCGGGGTGCCGATGGCGGTGGGGACGAGCCTGGCGAGCTCGTCGTCGAGCTGGGGCGCTCGGACGCCGACGAGGCGCGTGTCGTCTTGGTCGAGGAGAACGGTCAGTACGGCTGGTTCATCCCGGACGGCGACGCGGACGAGGTCGCGCTCGCAGCCACACTCGCGCCCCCGGGAAGTCGTGGACGCATCACGAATCTGGTCCGCCGCAAGCTGCGGGTGATCGCGATCAAGGGGCTCCGCAAGGCTGCCGGCGCGGCGACGAAGGCCGCCGTCGGCGCATACGAGCAGCGCAAGAGTCCGGCCGGCCTGCGGACGTGGACGCCGTCGAACTACCGCACGCAGCTCGTCGAGGTCCCCGACCTCACCCACTTCGACGGTGAGGATCGAACGCTGCTCGTCGTCCACGGCTTCATGGGATCGATCCACGGGTCCTTCGGGTTCCCCGAGGCGACCGTGCGTCGCCTCAGTGCGGCGTACGACGACCGGATCATCGCGTACGACCATCCGACGCTCACCCCGAATCCGCGGGACAATGCCGAGGAACTGCTCGGTCGGCTCGAAGGCCACGACCTGCACCTCGACATCCTCGCCCACTCCCGCGGCGGACTCGTCGCGCGTGAACTGGCCCGCCTGACCGCAGGGTCGAACATCGACATCCGGTCGATCGTCTTCGTCGCCTCACCGAACGGCGGGACGCCGATGGCGGATCCGAACCGGCCGTCCGGCCTGCTGGACGCGGTCACGAACTTCGTCGGCAATTTCCCCGGCACCGATGGGTTCGCACTCGTGCTCGAGATGCTCGCCGACATCGTGTTCAAGGGCGCGCTGCCCGGGCTCGAAGGGCTCGTGGCGATGCAGCCGGACGGGGACTATCTCAGCGAGCTGAACAAGGCCACGACGTCGCCCGAGATCGTGCTTCGATCGATCGCCGCCGAGTACGAGCCCGCCGCGACCGCCGGCTTCCTGCAGTCCAAGATCGACGACGGCCTCGACATGTACTTCGGCCAACAGCGCAACGACCGCATCGTGCCGACCGCCAGCCCGTACGTGCGCACCGGCAACTTCCAGGTACGCCCGGGCCAGCGCCTCGTGCTCGACGCAGCCCGAGGCGTCAACCACAGCACGTTCTGGACCGACCCGCGCGCCACCCGTCAGTTGCTCACGTGGTTGTCCGCCGACGAGGACGCCCGGACGACACCCGAGATCCCCGAGTCCGAGACCGACCCCGAGGCCGAGATCGCCAAGGTCGCCGAGTCGACGTCGGTCGAGGCGATCATCGACGGGGTCAAGTCGCTCCCCGACACGATCCGCAAGAAGATCGGCGCACTCACCGGCGGTGTGGCCGACACGGCGCTCGCTCCGAACGGCCAGCGCGATGCGGTGATCGTGCTGCCGGGCATCATGGGTTCGCACCTCGCGGTGAACGGTCGCACGATCTGGGTCGACGCGCTGCGCCTGACCCGCGGCGGTCTGGCCGAGTTGGCGTTCGACGCCGGCGGCGACGTCACACCACTCGGCCTCAACCGCACCTACGTCCCGCTGATCACCCGACTCGCGCGGCACTGGGACGTCCATCTCTTCCCCTACGACTGGCGCGACGACATCTTCCGATCGGCCGCGCGCCTCGACGAGTTGGTCGCGAAGCTGCGGGCGGACCATCCCAACCGCGGCGTGAACTTCGTCGCCCACTCGATGGGCGGCCTCGTCGTGCGGGCGTTCGTCGCCGGCCATCGCGGGCGCTGGGACGAACTCGGCGACGTCGACGGCGCCGCCAGTGGCCGCTTGGTGATGCTCGGCACACCCAACCGCGGGTCGTATTCGATCCCGATGACGTTGCTCGGCAGCGAGCTCGCCGTGCGCGGCCTGGCGGCGATCGATCGCAAGCACAATCAGCGCGACGTCGCACGGATCGTCGGTGGCTTTCCGGGCGTGTACCAGATGCTGCCGTACGCGGAGGGTGTCGAGGACGACGACTGGAACGATCTGTACAGCACCGGCAAGTGGGGTGCCGACCACATCGACGAGAAGCTGCTGAACCTGGCCCGGGACACGCACGTCAAGCTCGGGGCAGACGGCATCGATGCGCTGCGGTTCTGCTACGTCGCCGGGTACGGCAAGGACACGCCGTTCCGCGCCAAGTTCGAGGCGAAGGAGAACGGCGCCGAGACGTGGGACCTGCGAATCGGCAAGTTCGCGATGGGCGACGGCCGCGTGGCGCACGCCCTCGGCCAGCTCGACGACATGCCCATGTTCTTCGTCGACTCGACCCACGGCGAGCTGATCTCGAACCCCACGGTGCTCGACACGATCGACGATCTCGTCAAGTTCGGGCGGGCGGAGACGACCGACACGTTCCTCGACAAGGCCCCGGCACGCCGCGGCGTCGGCGGTGAGCTCCCGAAGCTCGTGCCGATCGACGAGTTCGACCGGCAACCGCTCTCGCCGACGACCGGGACACGGGGCGGCGCGGTGCGGCCGCCGACGACCGAGGACGGCCGCGTCATCGACGATGCGCTGTCGATGCTGGTCGGCGGGGAGTCGGGGGCCGCGAGCCGCCCCCGGATCAGCGTCAGGGTGGTCCACACCAGCCTCGAACAGACGCCGTACCCCGTCGCAGTCGGTCACTACGCCCGGATGCCGGCCGAAGGAGCCGAGGGCTTTCTCGACTGGAAGCTGGGCGGAGTCCTGGACGCCAGGTACCGACTCGGGCTGACTGCCGACGATGCCGGTCGGGCCGTTGTCGTCCGCGCACCCGACGGGCACTGCCCCGGCGGCGCGCTGGTCGTCGGACTGGGTGAGTTCGGTCTGCTGACCGAGTCGATCCTGACCGAGGGGATCGCCGATGGGGTGTTGCGGCTCGCCCGGATGCGGATCGAAGCCGGCGTCGCGCGATCCGAAACGTTCGGCCTGTCGTCGGTGCTGATCGGAACACCGGGCCGGTTCGGGCTCAGCATCGAGACCTCGATGGTCGCGATCGTCGAAGGGATCATGGGGGCGATGCGTCAGCTCGGCGACGACCGCCCCGACGTGTTCGACCTCGAGTTCATCGAGTTGTACGAGCAACAGGCCGACGACGCAGCGAGCGTGCTCTGCTCGATTCACGACGAGATCGACCACGGCCTGCTCGACGAGATCGACCTGGTGATCCACGAGTCGGTCGAGAGCCGCGAAGGAGGCCGTCCCGGCGCGCCGACCCACAATGCCTCGGGCCGCCCGTGGATTCGGATGCAGGCAAGCCTGATCGAGCCGGACGAGGACGATCCGTCGCCGATCAGCGAGATCAGCGTCTCGGTGCTCGCCCGCCAGGCCCAGGCCGACCGGATCGAGCACGACGTCGACCTCGACAAGATCGGTGACTACGTCAGCGCCGCGATCGACAACTCGGCCCAGGGGAACATCGGGCAGACGCTGTACGAGCTGCTCCTCCCCCACCGCGTCAAGCTCGAACTCGGACGCTCCGAGAACATCCATCTGATCGTCGACGAACAGCTGGGGCAGCTCCCCTGGGAACTGCTCGCCGCGCGCGACTCCGGCGGTGATGCACGCGGCGCGCTCGCCCTGCGGGCGGGCTTCCTCCGGCAACTCCAGAGCCTCACGGTCACCCGACAGGGCGGGGTCCGCCCAACCGGTCTCCAGGCACTCGTGGTGGGCGACCCACCGACCGCGTATCCCCGGCTGCCCGGTGCGCGCCGCGAGGCGGGCGAGGTCGCCGAGCTGCTGAAGAGCGAGGGCTGGACCGTCGCCGAGCACATCTCGAAAGCCGACGACGAGCCGGGCAATCAGTGGGTCGACATCGACAACATGCTGCACGATGCGGCGTATCGCGTCGTCCATGTCGCCGCTCACGGCATCTACGAGCCCGACGAACCGAAGCGCAGCGGCGTCGTCACCGGCGCCGGAGCGCACCACCGGCTGACGGCGCTCGACTTCCGCCAGATGACGGTGCAGCCGGACCTCGTGTTCCTCAACTGCTGTCATCTCGGGCGGATCGAAGCAGCCGATGCCGACAGGAAGCTCGAATCCTGGATGAACCCGCAGCACCTGCGCCAGCCTCACAAGGTGGCCGCGACGGTCGCGACACAGCTCTTGCAGAACGGCGTGAAGGCGGTCGTCGTCGCCGGCTGGGAGGTCGACGACCAGGCAGCAGCTGCGTTCTCGGACAAGCTCTACCGATGCCTCCTCGCGGCCGAGTCCTTCGGCGATGCCGTGCGCAAGGCGCGGGCGGCGGCTTTCGACGTCACTGGCGTGACGTCGAACACCTGGGGTGCATACCAGTGTTACGGCGATCCCGACTTCCAGCTCGTGACCGGCGCACGACCGGGGCAGGGCAGGCCGACGATCGTCAGCGACAACCAGCTGATCCAGAACCTGCAGATCCTCAGCAGCAGTGCCTACCAGGCCGACGACAACTACATCCTGAAACTCGGCGAGGAGCTCGAGGAGCTCGTCGAGGAGTGCGGCGACCGCCTCGACAGCGCGCATGTCACGCTGGCGATCGGCGACGCCTACCGCTCCGTCGGCAACTTCAAGAAGGCGGCGGACGCGTACGAGCGATGCTTCCTCTCCAAGGACGGCCGGGGTGAACTGCGCGCGATCGAGCAGTACGCCAACATGCTGGTGCGCGACGCCGCCCGTGCCGGCGGTGCGGCAGACCTCGTCGCGTTCGAGACGGCGACGAAGAAGCTCGAGGCGGTGATCGCCGCGGTCGGCGAGACACCGGAACGGCTGTCGCTGCTGGGGTCGGTGTATCGGAAGCTGGCTGTTGTGCTGGCCGCTCACGATGAGCCGACCACCACACTGGAATCGTCGCTGCCGAAGACGGCCAAGGAGGCGCTCGACCGGGCCAAGCGGATGTACGAAGAAGCGTCCGACGCGGCACTCGGCGCCCCGGAGGGCGCGCTCGACCCCTACAGCACCAACGTGTGGCTGCAGCTGGAATACGGGGGCTCGGACTCCGAGCGGGACCGGGGCGAGCACCTGTCGATCGGCCATGACCTGCTGGAAATCGCGACGAAGCGTTCGGCGTCGGCGTCCGGCTTCTGGGATCGGTCACAGCTCGGTGACACGCTGCTGACGATGGCGTTGCTCGATGACGGGGACGGCAGTGAGGAGTACGTCCGGCGGGCGATCGATGCCTACGTGCGTGCCTTCGAGATCAGCTCGACGATCATGTTGCGTGACTCGGTACGGACCTACCTCGACGAGCTCATCGCGATCTTCGGTTCGTTGCCCGCCGACAAGGCGCCAGGCCTCGGAGTGATCAGAGAGCTGCGACGAGGCCTTCCGTCCGGCTAGCGGGCACCCTCGTCGGCGGGTACGTAACGCTCGGCGAACGCGTCCGGACCGACCACCATCAGCTCCCCGTCGCGCTGCTTGACGACCCAGTCGCCGGGCTCGGCGACGACGCAGCTCTCGCGGTGGTCGCCGATGTGGGTCTCCACCATGCAGCGCTTCGCCGACCGATATGCCAGCACCGGATCCTGCTTCACCCACGTGTTCGGGCCGTCTCGCCGATGGGTCCCTTCGAAGTTCTCCTGGGCGGCGCCGTAGCTGCCGGCACCATCGGCAACCGCGTAGAACGGGCCGCGCATTCGCTGCTCGCCGAAGCTCGTCCGCAGCACCGTGACCGCACCGGGCTCGGCGACGTCGACGAGCACTGCGGTCTTCACGAAGTCGGGGTTCGGCATGTACCGGGTGGCAGCAGAGGGGTCGAACTCCTCGACGGGCAGATCGTCCATCGTCGGCATGCTACGAGCGGCCTCAGCCGTCGCGCAGGCGGAAGTACAACGTCAGCAGCACGCCGATCAGAACGATGAACAGGGCCGCGCGCACGAGGAAGGCGATGAAGCTGAGCAGCCCGCCGAAGAAGACGACCACGACGATCGCGAAGATCAGCCACCCGACGACCGACGCTGCGAATGATCGGCCGTTCGATGCCACGCGACCGATCGTAGGTGCCCGCCTGTCGTTCCGCGGCACCGCCACGCCGTCGGTCGAGTCAGCGTGCGACGCGGCCGGTCTCGTACGCCCACATCGCGATCTCGACGCGGTTGCGGGCGCCCAGCTTGGTCATCAGGCTGGCGAGGTGGGTCTTGACGGTGCTGAGGCTGATGAACAGTTCGTCGGCGATCTCCGCGTTCGTCCGGCCCTGTGCGACCGTCGCCAGCACCTCCTCCTCGCGCGCGGTCAGCGGTTCGACCGGCTGCGCCGGTTGGTCCGCGGGGCTTCGATCGGTGAACGTTGCGAGCAGCCGGGCGGTGATGCTCGGTGCGATCAGCGCCTCCCCGCTCGCCGCGGCGTGTACTGCCTGCGCCAACAGGTCGGGCCCCGCATCCTTGAGGAGGAACCCGCGGGCGCCGGCCTTCAGCGCGGCGTGCACGTACTCGTCGAGGTCGAAGGTCGTGATCACCACGATCGCCATCGGCTCGGACACGTGTGGCCCGGCCAGTTCGCGGGTCGCCTCGATGCCGTCCATCTCGGGCATCCGGATGTCGAAGAGACAGACATCCGGGCGGAGCTCACGGGCCAGTGCGACCGCATCGCGGCCGTTGGCCGCCTCGCCGACGACCTCGATGTCCGGCTGCGCGTTCAGGATCGTCCGCAGGCCGGTGCGCACCAGATCCTGATCGTCGGCGATCACGACGCGGATCACGGTGCACTCCGCCCGCGTGGCAGCACCGCATCGACGACCCAGCCGCGATCGGGGCCCGGGCCGACGCGCAGGTCGCCGCCGAGCAGCGTCGCCCGTTCGCCCATCCCGACCAGCCCGAATCCCGTCGGCGCGAACTCGCGGGTGACGGGATCGCCGTCGTCGGTCACGGTCAGCCGGACGGCATCGTCGTCACCGCGGATGCGCACCGAGACGCGGGTCGCGTGGCGGGCGTGGCGGCGGGCGTTGGTGATCGACTCCTGGGCGATGCGATACAGGCTCGCCTCGATCGACGGGCTGAGATCGTCGAGGTCGCCGGTCAGCTCGACGTCGACCGCCTGCGCTCCCGGTGTCGTGTCTGCCAAGCGCGCTACGTCCGCCAGGCAACGCGCCGGCGTCGAGTCCGCCGCCTCGTCGGCACGCAACGCGGTGACCATCATCCGCATCTCGGTGAGCGTGCGCGACGCCGCGGCCTCGATCACCTGCAGTGCGTCCGCCGCGGCCTCCGGTTGTGACGCCGCGACCGCGAGGCCCGCCTGCGCCTGGATCGCGATCGCCGACACGTGGTGTGCGACGGAGTCGTGGAGCTCACGTGCGAGCTGCTCGCGCTCGCGGACGCGGGCTTGATCGATTGCGCTCGCTCGTGCGTCGGCGCGCGCCCGCATGGTCGTGCCGACCGCAGCGGCGATCAGCCAGGGGAACGCACCGGTCACCGACTGGGCGAGATCGACGGCCGGGTCGAGCGCGTCGATGACCGCGAGCGTCGCCAGCACGATGACGAGCGCGGTGATGGCACCGCGGCCGGAACCCCAGCGGAACGCCGCGTAGATGAGGATCAGGACAGTGAGTGCGATGTTCGCCATCCCGACCGGCACGTCGACGAGGAGCACGCTGGTGACGTTGATCGGACCCATCACCGCGAACACGAGTGCGATCATCGCCAACGGGTGTGACCGCCGAGCCAACGTCGCGAACGGCATCACGACGCCGAGCGCGACCGCCAGTTGACGCCACACCATGTCGTCGTTCAGCACCCCTTCGAGCAGCGACAGCGCGGCGAGTGCGGCGACCAGGGCCCAGTCCCACCTGGTGCGCGGCGGCGGCGCAGGCACGCGCGGTGCCGTGAGGACGGAGCGGAGGAATTCGCGCACGTCACCAGCGTACGAAACTTCCGACCGCCGCAGATCGGCCGAAAGTACGAACCGGGTCTCACCCGATCGGCCACCCGCGAATCGCCCATCCGCCGGATGTATCGGCCCCACCGGGAGGCTCACGATGGACCCATGACAACAACCACCACCAACCCCATTGCGACCCGCCCCGTGGTCGTGGTCGAGGGGCTCACGAAGCGATACGGCACCGCGGCCGCTGTCGATGCACTGTCGTTCGACGTGCCGGCCGGACAGGTGACCGGACTGCTGGGACCGAACGGGGCCGGCAAGACCACCGCGATGAAGATGCTGCTCGGGCTCGTGCGGCCGACGGAAGGTCGGGCAACCGTGCTCGGCGTCGACCACGACTCGCCCGAGTTCGCACACGCCGTGCAACGCGTCGGCGCACTGATCGAGGCGCCGGCGCTCTACGAGGGGATGTCAGCACGACGCAACCTCGAGCTCCAGGCGCGGGCGCTCGGCGTCTCAGCCGACCGCGAGCGGATCGACGAACTGCTCGAGCTGGTCGACCTGACCGAGCGCGGCGGCGACCGGGCGAAGACCTACTCGCTCGGGATGAAGCAGCGCCTCGGCATCGCCATCGCGATGATCGGCCGGCCGGACCTCGTCATCCTCGACGAGCCGGCCAACGGGCTCGACCCCGCCGGCATCGTCGAGATCCGCACGCTGCTCCGTCGCCTGGCCGACACCGGGACGACCGTTCTCGTGTCGTCGCACCAGCTGGCCGAGATGCAGCAGGCCGCCGATCGCGTCGTCGTGCTCGACCGGGGACGGCTCGTCGCCTCCGGCACGACGGCGGAGATCCTCAACGGCCACCGCGGTCGCAACGTCACCGTCCACCTCGATCCGGCAGATGTCGGCCCGGCGATCGATCTGCTGAGCAGCCAGTCGCTGACCGTCACGGCGTCGGCCGGGGACTCGCTCGTCGTCGTTCTCCCCGACGGCTGGTCCGGCCGCGACGTCAACCGCTCGCTCGCCGACGCGGGCGTCTACGCAATCGAACTCGTCCCGGAGACGGTCACCCTCGAATCCGCCTTCCTCGAAATGACAGGAGCACGACAATGATCAATGCAGAGATCTACAAGCTGCGCACGCAGCTCCACCCGATCGGGTACGCCACCGTGCTGCTCGTCGGGGTCCTCGTCCCGTCGGCCGTGCTGATCTGGTACACGCCAACCGATTCCTCGACCTACACCGAGGCGTTCCGCGCCACGTTCGGCATCATCAGCGTGTTGCTGGCAATCGAGTTCGGCGGCTGGCTGCTGGGCACCGAGTACCGGCAGGGCACGGTGAAGCGGATGCTCACCAGCGAGCCCCGCCGGCTGCGAGCGCTGGCCACGAAAGGTGGCGTCGGCGCAGCGGGTTTGGCGGCCGTGCTGGTGACCGGCGCCACCGTCGGCTGGGTTGCGGCCCGCGTCGTCGGCTCGATGAACGACGTCACCGTTCCGTGGCAGGGCTGGGAACTGCTGGGCGACGGCCTGACGGCGCTCGTCGCCGCGACGTTCGCCTACGGGCTGTCGGCGATCACCCGCAGCGACTCGTTCGCCAAGGTCGGCACCGTGGCCCTGATCCTCGTCATCGAGCCGATGCTGGGTGCGATCCCGCACGTCGGCGACTACACGATCGGTTCGGCGCTGAACGGAATCACCACGTGGATCGCGAGCGAGCAGGCGATGCCGGGCACGCTGGCCGTCTCGACCGCCTTCGTCACGCTCGCCGCATGGCTCGGCGCGGTCACCGTGACGGGAGCGACGCTGTTCGCCCGCCGCGACGTCTGAACCCACGATCCAGTCGGCCCGGCCGACTCCGTCACCCAACCGGGCGGCGGGGTCGGCCGAGCCGCGCGTGCGACTCAGGCACACAGGTCGTCGGGTTCGAACTCGGTGCCACGCCGCCGGTCGACATCCGCCTGGGTCGGCGCGCTCTCGGCGGTCGGAGGCGTCGTGCTCGGGGCGGTGCCGTCGGGTGCAGCGCTCACCGTGACGACGCCCTCGGTGGATTCGACATCCTGCCGGCCACTCACGCACGCCGCGAGCATGACGGCAATCACCGCACCGCGCCCCACGGCCGAGGTGAACCCGTGCAGTGTCATCAACCGACAGACTGTCACGCACTCACGTCGATCGATCATCACGTTGCTGTGACACCCCTTGCGTACTGTCGTCGGTATGGAACTGGCGGTGGTGGTCGAGCGGGTCGAGCGGGTGGTGGCCACTCGTGCTGATGCTGCTGCGCCGGTTGCCTTGTTGAAGTCGGCGCTGGCGTCGGTGCACGAGTTGCGGTCGTTCTGCTC
>JABDKP010000142.1 GCA_013002175.1 Ilumatobacter sp. | reverse complement strand
GATCTCGGTGGTGGGATCGGCTTCGATCGCCGCCCAGATCGCTTCGACCGTCGCCTCCGCGAGCACGACGGGCACGAGACCGTTCTTGGTGCAGTTGTTGCGGAAGATGTCGGAGAAGCTCGGAGCGATCACCGCATCGAACCCGCCCTGCTGGATGGCCCACACGGCGTGCTCGCGGCTGGAACCGACACCAAACGCCGGACCGGCAACCAGGATCGACGCGCCCTGGTACTGCTCCTGGTTGAGCACGAAGTTGCGGTCGTCGCGCCAGGTCGAGAACAGCCCTTTCTCGAAGCCGGTGCGCTCGACGCGCTTCAGCCACTCGGCGGGGATGATCTGGTCGGTGTCGACGTCGCTCCGCTTCAGCGGAACGCCGGTACCCGAGACGATTCGTACGGCTTTCATGACAGATCCTCCGGGGTGGCGAACGTGCCCTGGACGGCGGTGGCAGCGGCGACCGCTGGGGAGACGAGGTGGGTACGGCCGCCCCGCCCCTGGCGGCCCTCGAAGTTGCGGTTGCTCGTGCTCGCCGCTCGTTCGCGTGGCCGCAGCTTGTCCGGGTTCATCGCGAGGCACATCGAACAGCCGGGTTCGCGCCAGTCGGCGCCGGCCGCGATGAAGATCGCGTCGAGACCCTCGGCAACCGCCTGCGCCTTGACCGCGTGGCTGCCCGGCACGACCATGACCCGTGGCACGGTGACCGAACGCCCCTCCATGACCGCGGCGGCGGCCCGGAGATCTTCGATGCGGCTGTTCGTGCACGAGCCGATGAAGACGGTGTCGACGCTGATGTCGCGCATGCTCGTGCCCGGCTCGAGGCCCATGTAGTCGAGGGCCCGGCGCACGTTCTCGCGCGTCGTCTCGTTGTCGAAGTCGTCCGGCGATGGGATCGGGGCATCGATCGGTGCGACCTGGCCGGGGTTCGTACCCCACGTGACGTGCGGCGCAATCGTCGAGGCGTCGATCACGACCTCCTTGTCCCAGACGGCGTCGGCGTCGCTGTACAGCGTCTTCCAATCGTCGACTGCGGCGTCCCACGCGCCGCCGGTGGGTGCGTGTTCACGGCCCCGGAGGTACTCGAACGTGACGTCGTCCGGGGCGATCAGGCCCGCCTTGGCCCCGGCCTCGATCGACATGTTGCAGACCGTCATCCGGCCTTCCATCGACAGCGACCGGATCGCCGAGCCGCGGTACTCGATGACGTGGCCGAGCCCGCCGCCGGTGTTGATCTCGCCGAGGATGGCGAGGATCACGTCCTTCGCCGTGACGCCCGGCCGGAGGTCTCCGTCGACGGTGATCGACATCCACTTCGGCCTGGTCTGGGGGAGGGTCTGCGTGGCAAGGACGTGTTCGACCTCACTGGTGCCGATGCCGAACGCGAGGGCACCGAACGCCCCGTGCGTCGCCGTGTGCGAGTCGCCGCAGACGATCGTCATCCCGGGCAGCGTGCGACCCTGCTCGGGACCGATCACGTGGACGATGCCCTGGCCGGGGTCGCCCATCGGGAAGTTGGTGATGCCGAACTCAGCGGTGTTCGCCCGCAAGGTGTCGATCTGCTTCGCCGAGACCGGGTCGGCGATCGGCTGGTCGATCTGCTCCGTCGGGACGTTGTGGTCCTCGGTGGCGATCGTCAGGTCGGGGCGCCGTACGCCGCGCCCGCCGAGTCGCAGGCCGTCGAACGCCTGCGGGCTCGTGACCTCGTGGACGAGGTGCAGGTCGACGTACAGGAGGTCGGGTTCGCCCGGCGCGGTGTGGACGAGATGGCGTTCCCACACCTTTTCCGGCAACGTCGTCCCCATGGTGCGGCTCCTCTCGGTCTCGGGTGATCTCCGGTGGCGGCGCCGAACGCCGTACCTTGTCATATCCCAATATTTGGGATAACTTTCTTGAGATATGGACAGTGTATCCGGTGTCGGCGTGCTCGACAAGGCGATGACGGTGCTGCGCGCCGTCGCCGGCGAACCGCAGGCCCTGACGCAACTCCAAGCCGCGACCGGGCTGCCGCGGGCGACCGCCCACCGCCTGGCGGCGGCGCTCGAGGTCCACGGCATGTTGCGCCGTGACCAGGAGGGACGGTTCGAGCTCGGCCATGATCTCGTGGCGCTCGGACGGCTGTCGCAGCAGCGGTACCCGCTGATCGGGCTCGCGCGCCCGGCCGCGGTCGCGCTGCGCGACGCGACGGGCGAGAGCGTGCAGTTGTTCGTCCGCGAGGGCGATCAGCGCCGGTGCGTACTGTCGCTCGAATCGTCACACGGTCTGCGGTGGATCGTCACGGAGGGCGTCCTCCTGCCGCTCGATGCCGGGTCGTCCGGTCGGGTGCTGTCCGGAGAGGTCGGCGCCGCCGGGTGGGTGCAGAGCGTCGGCGAACGTGAGGCGGGCGCGGCATCGGTCAGCGCGCCGATCCGGGCGGCCGACGGCACGATCGCCGGAGCGCTGTCGGTCAGCGGTCCGATCGAGCGGCTCAGCCGGGAGCCGGGCGGTCTGTTCGGTGACGCGGTGGTCGCCGCCGCCTCGTCTGTTCAGGTCTGACGACCCGCTCACTTCACACGAAGTTGACGCGATCCGGGCGAAGTCCGATCTCAAGGTGCATACCGCGCGGGTCGATGACAAAACATGGCCTTCTCGACTGCGCTTCCGGTATCGCCGCGGATGCGTACAACCCGTCAGACCGCCGTTGTGGCGCGCCAGGACGCGGGGTTCTCGCTCACCGAGATGCTGGTGACGATCACATTGATGGGCGTCGCGGTCGTCGCCGTGATCAGCGGCCTCCAGGCGACGATCCGATCGAGCGTGATCGACCGTGATCACGCCACCGCGTTCGCGTGGCTGCAGGCTGCCTCCGACGAGATCTACCGCGAGACGCGTGTGTCGTGCACCGCCGGACATGCCGCCGCGATCAGCGCGTACGACACTGCGGCCCAGAACGCCCCGGTTCCGCCCGTGTGGGCATCGTTGACGCCGGCACCGACGGTCGAAGTGATCGACGTCGAGTACCTCGGCCGGGCGAACCCGGGCGACGACTTCGGATGGAGCGACGCGTACTGCTTCGAGGGTGGTGCGTTCGCGTCGAGCCCGCTCTACACGCAGCGCGTGACGATCAGGGTCACCAGCCATGACGGCAAGATCACGCGCACCCTGCAGACGGTGAAGAGCGAGTGATGGTGGGTCATCGAGAAGGTACCGCGCGGTCCGACGCAGGGATCACCGTGATCGACCTGCTGTTCTCGATCGTCGTCGTCGGGATGGTGATGTCGACGCTGTCACTCGCCGTCCTCACGTCGCTGAGGGCGGCCCCGGACACCGAGACCCGCATCGACGACGCACGCGCGACGCGCAGCCTCGCGACGTGGCTGACCAGCGACACGATCTCCGCCCCGCCGTTCATGCCCGAGACGTCGCAGGGTGGCATCGTGACGGACCAGGATCCGCTGGCGACCGACAACAACGACTGCAACCAGACCGGCACGAACCTGCTTCATCTCCAGTGGGTCGAGTTGACCGACGTCGAGCGGACGTTCGTCGCCAACTACCGGTGGTCGCTCGATGCGGACGGCGCCGGGCGCATCGTGCGCCACGTGTGTGTTCGGAGCGGCCCGATCCCGGCCGCGTTCACCTCGGTCACCGACCGGACGATGACGACCGGTCTGACATCGGGCTCGCCGCCGACCGTCACACCGATCTTCGACGGGCCCGACGTGGCGTCGATCCGATTCGAGCTGACCGGAGCGACGGGTGAGACGGTCCGGGTCGACACCGGCTCACGCAACCCGGCGGACTTCTTCCCATGATCGAGAGATTGATTCCCATGAACGAACACCACCCGACGATCACCGACCCGGCCGACAACGATGACGCCGGCGGCTCGGCCATCTCGCGCCGACGAGCCGACGACGGGATGGCGCTGCCACTCGTGATCATCATGACGGCCGTCGTCGCCCTGACCGTCGTCTCCCTTGCCACGTTCTCACTGACCAGTCTGAAGTCCGGGCGGGTCTCGGAGGAACGCGTCGCCAGGTTGACCGCCGCGGACGCCGGCCTACGGTATGCGATCGACCAGTTGAAGCTGCGCAACGCCGGCTGCATCCTCGACACCCAGACGGCCGTGCTGCCCGGCGTGACGACCGACTTCAACTCGACCGGTGCCGAGGTGACGTGTGTGCAGCACACGTCCGGCTACGAGAACCTCAACATCCAGGCGTTCGCCACGGCCCTCACCGGCGAGGGGGTACCGCCCGCGATTGGCTTGATGAAGACTTCGGGCGGGTCCGACACGCCGATCAAGAAGATCTTCGGCGGACCGGTCTACTTGGAACGGATCGACGCAGGCGCCGTGGGCGAATTGGGCAAGAAGATCAAGATCGAGGATGGTCCGTTGCTCTATCACGACACGTCGCCGAGCGTGCCGTGCACGTCGGTGTCGGCCTCGTCGATCACGACCCAGATCGTGTTCGAACCGGCGCTCGTCTACGGGCCGGTGTGCGTCAGCCGCGGCTGGAAGGACCTGTTCAAGAGCCCCGAAGTGCCGGACCTGACGTCGCTGCCGGACCGCAGCGGCTCCGTTCCGCTTCCGGCTCCGTTGGGATCGTATACGGACGTCGGGTCGTGCCGGGTGTTCGAACCCGGCCGCTACATCTCGCCCCCTGACGTCCAGAACCGCGATTCGTACTTCAAGTCCGGTGACTACCTCTTCGACTTCCCGTTGGCCGATCCGGTCTTCGAGGTCAAGTCGTCGACCGTCACGATGGGCGTGGTCAACCCGCAGACTGCAACCGTCAACGACGAGCCGAACCCCAACTGCGACGCCGCGCAGACCGACGACAAGAACGACCCGCTGAAGGTGGGCGAATTCGGCGCGACGATCTACATGGCGGGCAAGTCGCAGATCAACATCCAAACCCACGGGCACATCGAGATCCACGCCAGGGTGCAGGACGCGACGTTCGTCAGTATCCAGGCGTTGTGTGTCCCCAACGGCGGGTGGTGCCGGCCGAGTGGGGGCGGCGGTTTCGCGACGGCGAAGCAGTCGACGGCCACCGCTGCGGCCGGTGACTTCATCATGTACACCGACAGCGGCAACAACAAGGAACTCGTCACCCACGCCCTGCTGTACGCGCCGTTGGGGCAGTTCCAGTTCGGCAACACGACGAACACCGCGACGCAGAAGATGCTCGGTGGGATGGTGCTCGCCCGACTCGACCTGCATGCGTCGGCGTCGGCGTCGAACTTCGAGATCGCCGTGCCGATCAGCCCGATCACCGCGAAGATCACCTTGACATCGACGGCGACGAAGGGGTCGGACACGTCGATCCAGGCCGTCGTCGAGTACCGGCCGTACGAACCGGACATCGTGGACCGCGTGCGCGTCAACTCCTGGCGGGTGTGCGAGAGCACCTACTGCACGACGCCGTAGTGCCGGCGCACGGGACCACCCTGCCGGTCCTGCGGATGGCCCGCGGGAGCGCCATCGTCGCAGTTGTCGTTACGCTGATGACGTGACCGACACGACCGCCGACGTCAACGTGGAACTGCTGCCGACCGACTGGCGCGAGCAGGTACTGCAACTCGCGGAAGAGCGCGACGCGGTGATCCTCGCGCACAACTACCAGGTCCCCGAGATCCAGGACATCGCGCACCACACGGGCGACTCGCTCGGCCTGTCGCGGCTCGCCGCCGAGGTCGAGGAGAGCACGATCGTCTTCTGTGGGGTCCATTTCATGGCCGAGTCCGCGAAGATCCTCAGCTACGACAAGACGGTGCTGATCCCCGACGCGCAGGCCGGGTGCAGCCTCGCCGAGACGATCACCGCCGATCAGCTCCGGGCATGGAAGGCCGAGCATCCCGGCGCCGTCGTCGTCAGCTACGTCAACACGACGGCTGCGGTCAAGGCGGAGACCGACATCTGCTGCACGTCATCGAACGCGGTCGATGTCGTGAACTCGATCCCGGCCCACAAGCCGGTGCTGTTCTGTCCCGACCAGTTCCTCGGCGCCCACGTACAGCGCCTCACCGGTCGCGAGAACATGCACATCTGGATGGGCGAGTGCCACGTGCACGCGGGCATCAACGGCGCCGATCTGAAAGAGCGGGTGGAGGCCGAGCCGGACGCCGAGCTGTTCGTGCACCCGGAGTGCGGCTGCGCCACGAGCGCGCTGTACCTCGTCGGTGCCGGCGTGGTGCCGGAGGCGCGGACGAAGATCCTGTCGACCGGTGGGATGATCGACGCGGCCAGGGACACCACCGCCAGCACGGTGCTCGTGGCCACCGAGACCGGGATGCTGCACCAGTTGCAGAAGGCGGCGCCGCTCGTCAACTTCGAGCCGGTCAACCGCGCCGCGGTCTGCAAGTACATGAAGATGATCACGCCCGCCAAGCTGCTGCGCTCGTTGCGCGAGGGCCGCGACGAGGTCACCGTCGATCGGGACATCGCCGACAGGGCGCGTCAGTCGGTCGAGCGGATGATCGCGATCGGCACCCCGTCGGCGACCGTCGACTAGCGGGCCCTCGATGCTGCCTCGCCGTCTGGCTGCGCCTGCGTCCACATGGGAACGCGACGTGGACGTGGTCGTCCTCGGCTCGGGCGCCGCCGGGCTGTCCGCGGCGCTCGCCGCACGACCGGTCCGCAGCGTGCTCGTCGTCACCAAGGACGTGCTGTCGGCCGGTTCGACACAGTGGGCGCAGGGCGGCCTCGCCGGGGTGCTCGACCCGACCGACACGATCGAGAACCATGTCCGCGACACGCTCGCCGCCGGCGCCGGGCTGTGCAACGAGGAGGTCGTCCGGGAGCTGGTCACCGAGGCGCCCAAGTCGATCCGCTATCTGATGCGGCTCGGCGCGGCGTTCGACCCCGAGCACGGCGGCACCGACATCGCCCTCACCCGCGAGGGCGGCCACAGCCACAACCGCATCGTCCATTCCGGCGGTGACCAGTCCGGCGCCGAGGTCCAGCGGACACTCGACGAGTCGGCGCTCGGCGCGGGCGTCGAGGTGCTGTCGCGGGCGTTTGCGCTCGACCTCGTGCTCGGCACCGCGCCGGACGGTGAGCGCCAGGTGGTCGGCGTCCGGATCGGACAGACCGACGAACACGGCGTGGTGGTGTCGGTCGGCGTGATCACCGCCCGCGCCGTCGTGATGGCGTCCGGCGGCTACGGCCAGATCTACGCGTCGACGTCCAACCCGCCGGCGGTCACCGGCGACGGCGTCGCCATGGCGTTGCGAGCCGGCCTTCCGGTCACCGATGTCGAGTTCGTCCAGTTCCACCCCACGGTGATGTGGCGTGGCGCCGAGGCGACCGGGCAACAGGCGCTCGTGTCCGAGGCGGTGCGCGGCGAGGGCGCGATCCTGTACGACGCGGCGGGCGAGCGGATCATGGCGGGCGTGCACCCGCAGGAAGATCTCGCACCGCGCGACGTCGTCGCCGCGGCGATCAGCGCGCGGATGGCCGAGGCGGCTGCCGGGGTCGACGACCACGTCTACCTGGACGCGACGCACATGGGCGAGCGTTTCTACGAGCGGTTCCCGTCGATCACCGCGGCGTGCCGTGAGATCGGCCTCGACCCCGCCGTCGACCGAATCCCGGTGGCGCCGGCGGCACACTACGTGTGCGGCGGCATCCGCGCGGGCCTCGACGGCACCACGGCGCTGCGTGGGCTCCTCGCCTGCGGCGAGGTCACCTCGACCGGCGTGCACGGCGCGAACCGCCTCGCTTCGAACAGCCTGACCGAGTCGATCGTGGCGGGGACGCGGGCCGGTCGTGACCTCGCGTGGGAGCTGCCGGACCGGGTGCCGGCGGATCCCGACATCGACGACCCGATGGCCCCACCGCTGCTGCACCCATCGCGGCTGCGCGAGGTGGGTGCCGTGATGTCGCGCCACGTCGGGGTGCTGCGCGGCGCGGCCTCGCTGGCGTCCGCCGCCGGCGCGCTCGGTTCGATCGCTCGCGGCATGGCGGTCGGCGGCGAGCACGACCCGCCGCAACCTTCTCGCCGCACCTGGGAGGGCACCAACCTGCTGACGGTCGCAACGGCAGTGACCGCTGCGGCGTTGGCGCGGACGGAAAGTCGGGGCTGTCATCGGCGGGTGGATTTCCCGCTCCCGCGAGACGTGTGGCTGACCCATCTCGACGTTGCGCTCGACGCAACCGGCACGATCGACGTCGCCGGCGTCCCGGACAGCGCCTGAAGCGGCAGAACGGCATCGATGTTCGTCTTCCACCCGCTCTCCGAGGCGACCCGGGCGCGGCTCGCCACCGGCGGGCTCGACCCTGACGCCGTCGCAGAGCTGATCCGGCGCGCGATCGCGGAGGACCTGCTCGGCGGTGTCGATGTCACGTCGGTCGCGACGATCCCGGCCGACCAGCGCAGCACGGCGACGTTCGGCGCGCGCCAGCAGGGTGTCGTCGCCGGCCTCCCGGTCGCGGCCGCGGTCGTCGAGGCGGTGTGCGGTGACGCCGCCAGCGACTTCGTCCATCTCGTCGAGGACGGCGCGCGGGTCGAACCTGCGACCGACGTCGCATCCGTCGAGGCGCCGACCCGGCTGCTGCTCACGGCCGAGCGGACCGCGCTCAACCTGCTGTGCCACCTGTCGGGCGTGGCCACGTTGACGCGCCGCTGGGCCGACGCCTTGGAGGGCACCGGTGCGACCGTGCGCGACACGCGCAAGACGACGCCCGGGCTGCGGGCGCTCGAGAAGTACGCCGTGCGCTGCGGCGGTGGAGCGAATCACCGGATGGGGCTGAGCGACATGGCGCTCGTGAAGGACAACCACGTCGCGGCCGCAGGCGGCGTTGCCGCGGCATACGCCCGGGTTCGCGAGCTGGCGTCGTCGATCCCGGTCGAGATCGAGGTCGACACGTTGGACGGGTTGCGGATCGCGATCGAGGCGGGGGCCGACGAGGTGCTGATCGACAACTTCACGCTCGACCAGATGCGTGACGCGGTCGCGTACCGCGACGCCCACGGCCCGGCGGTCCGGCTGGAGGCGAGTGGCGGCCTGACATTGGAGACGGCACGGGCCGTGGGGGAGACCGGTGTCGATCTGATCGCGGTCGGGGAGCTGACGCACTCCGCCCGGGTACTCGACGTCGGCCTCGACCTGCGCGCCGTCGTCGACTGACGTTTGTGTCGTCGACTGACGATTGTGTCGTCGGCTGACGTTTGTTCAGTACGCGCCGAGCAGATCGACGACGAGAACGATGTCGACGTCGGCCGGCAGCCCGATCTGCGGGTTGCCGTCGGGGCCGAAGCCCAACTCGGGTGGGGCGGTGATCGCCCGGCGTCCGCCGATGTGCATCCCCGGCATCCCCTCGACGATCGCGGGGAAGCCGCCTTCCGCCATCGGCAGCTGGATCGCCTCGCCCTCCCATGTCGTGTCGAGTTCGACACCGTTGTCGGCGCGGAACAGCACGATGTGGAAGATCGCGGTCTGGCCCTCGACGAGCTCGGCGCCGTCGCCCTCGATGAGATCCTCGAACGACAGCTCGGTGGCGCCGTCCGACGGCTCGACACCTGCCTCGGTCGGCGCGTCGGCCGGGTCGGACGGCTTGATCACGGAACGCACGTCGATCACGAACGTCAACGGCTCGTTCTCGCGGATCAGTTCGCTGCGCGCCGCGGGCCCGTATGCGAGATCGCTCGGGATGTCGAGCTGCAACCGTGCGCCCTCCTGGGCGCCCAGCAAGCCCTCGTTCCAGCCTGGGATCACCGGGGCGCTCCCGAGCGGGCCGACCGAGAACGGCGTGAAGCGGTCGTAGCTGTTGTCGAACTCGACGCCGTCGAGGGCGCGTACGCCGATGTAGTCGACGATCACCGTGTCACCCGTCTCGGCCACCGGTCCGCTCCCCGGTGAGAGCACGTCGACGTTGAGTTCGGTCGGTGCCTCGCCGGGGACGTCGATGTCGGTCGGCTTGTCGGGGCTGGTCGGTGGCGGCGGGAGTTCGTCGTCCGGGTCGTCGGTGGCGGCGCTGGTGTCCACATTGGACGGTGTCGTGTCGGCGACGTCGGTGGCGACCGGGTCCGACGCCGACGTGTCGGCGGTTTTGGCATCCGATCCGCATGCCGCGGCGAGTACGGAGGCGGACAGCAGCAGCAGGAGCGTTCGACGCATTGCGCCGACGCTACCGCCGCGCTCACCGGCGATTCGGTCACCGAACGACCCGCGACAAAGTTGTGCCAGGCACAAC
>JABDKP010000130.1 GCA_013002175.1 Ilumatobacter sp. | reverse complement strand
CCACCGGCCCAACTCCCCGGACCACCAGCCCAACTCCCCGGGCCACCAGCCCACGAACCCGGACCACCAGCCCAACTCCCCGGACCACCGGCCCACGAACCGGGGCCACCAGCCCACGAACCGGGGCCACCTGCCCATGCGGCGCGGGCGGCGAGCGCTGCGACGACATCGGGCGCGATCCACTTGCCCTTTGCGGGTCGGTCGACGCCGAGCAGCTCGTAAGCGCTCAGCACGGCGCGTTGCGTCGCACGGTCCCACTTCCCGCGCTGCGATCGATCGGTGATTCTCAGCAGCCCGAGAACGGTCAACAACCGCTGCAGATTGCGAATGTCGCGCTTCTTGCTCCGCTTCGTGATCACATCAGGCTCGCTTCCGGTCGTCGTCCGCCAACGGCGACAACGAGCCATTCCGCCCACGACCGCCGAGCAGATACTGTCATGGACCCGGACAGGACACAAGAGGTGGCGGGCTCGGCAGCGGAACAGCGCCCGCCCCGAACCGGCTAGCTTCACGGCAGGCGATCGAAGCGGACGAGCAAGGCGGGACGATGACGACACGGGGCAATCAGCACGCGACCCAGCAGGTGTGGGCCGACCCGCCCGACCCCCGCGACCGCCCGTTCCCACCGGACACCGACGCCGGGGACCGGTACCGCACGACCGAGGCCGAGCAGGACCTCGAGCGCCTCGAGCCGCTGCTCGACGCGGTCGAACTGCCGCCCACCTGGACGTGTGACCGGTACCGGGAACTCGCCGACAGAACGTGGAAGCAGTGGGGCGAGGAATGCACCGGATTTGCGCTCTCGTCGATCGCGGAGTACCACCTCCGCGAGGCCTACCGCGCCCGGTCCGGCGACACGACGATTCGCCACGAGCCGATGTCATGGCCGCCCGACGACCCCGCAGAGCGGGAACGGCTCACCGTCAGCCGCCGAATGATGTACGAGATGGGCCAGCGCTACGACCGCCAGATGGTCCGCGAGGGGTCGACCAATCGCGGCGCGTTGAAGGGCTGGAACGTCGTCGGCGTCGCGTGCGACGCAGCGTGGAGGTACGAAGCGGACGACGAGGAGGGCGAACAGCTCGGCAAGCTCACGCTGCGACGCGTCGTCGACGCGCTCGGACGACCGGGCGGGGCCTACCTGCGCATCGAGAAGACCGACGTCGTCAGGATGAAGCAGGCCCTGGCCCTGAACTACCCGCTGCTCGTCAGCGGGACGACCCACGTCGGCTGGATCGACCAGTATCTGCCCGATGCGCCCGACGTGATCCGACCCGACGACCGCACCGTCGGAGGACACGCGTTCGTCGTCGTCGGCTGGAACGAGCAGGGCTGGTTGATCCACAACTCCTGGGGGAGCGACTGGGGCGACGACGGGTACGCGGTACTGCCGTTCGCCGATTTCGCGGTCAACGGCAACGACGTCTGGTTCGTGTTCCCACCGACACGACGCGATCGAGTCACCGTCGACGAGGACTCGCTGATTCCGGACGGGCGGCCTGCCGACGACTCGAACGACGAATCCGACATGATGCTGCACTGCGTGACGTTGGGCGACGACGGGGGCCTGATGCCGCTCGGTACGCCATACGGCATGGACAACGAACGGCTCAAGACGATGCTGTTCCTGTTCCGCCAGCAGACCAAGGAGTGGACGACGCGGCGCCTGGCGATCTTCGCCGACGGCGGGTACTGGTCGACACCGAACGCCATTGCGCAGCTCCGACCGCTGCGCGACGCGATGATGGCCGCAGAGGTCTACCCGATCTTCCTCCTGTGGGACACGCCCTGGTTCGCCGACATGCAGAGCTGGCTCTACACGGGAACCGGCAGTGAACCGGGCACACCACTGCCGCACCACAGCGACGCGTCCGACGACCCGATGGTCGCCGAACTGCAGGAACTGTGGCAGAACCTCGGCAAGTTCGCCGCCGTCGAGGTCGGCACACGCCAGATCTGGAACCAGCTGAACGTGCGGGCGCTCGCCGCATGCCGCCCCGGCGAGGGCGGGGCCCGGTTGCTGGCGGACGCGGTGGCGTACAACCTGACGAAGGCGGAGTTCGACGTCCACCTCGTCGGCCACGGCGCGGGTGACCTCATGCTGTCGCGCTTGGCGACGCTGCTGCCCGCACCCATTTCCACGTGCACGTTGTGGGCACCGGCGACGACGATGAAGCAGTTCAAGGCGACGTACGCGCCGATGCTCAAGGCGGGCTATCTGGAGAAGCTGCACCTGATCACCCTCGACGAGACCGCCGAGGGCGCCGACTCGATGGGTCCGTTGCCGGGCTCGCCGTTGCAACTGGTCTCCGACGTCCTCGCCCTGAAGCGTCTCGACATCCACACGGCCCTGCTGAAAGTCGACGGCGAGCAGAGCGGCGGATACGAGAGCGCCACGGCGGGGGATCGCTGCGTCTGGGTCCCCAAGCCGGTCCGGGTGCTCGGGATGGCGCGGGACCTCGACAACGACGACAAGATCGATCGGCTGACGCGCAAGAACAAGGTCGAGGTCACCGCGCTGGCGGACCAGACACACATCGGCCTGCTCAACGACGCCGACGTGCGTCAGTCGACGATCGACGCGATCGTCGACACGCCGCCCCCACCGCCGGGCGGCTCGTCGGATCCGTGGCCCCGACCCTGGGGACAGCCGGTCACTCCGGACTGGCCGGCGCACCCCCATCGCGTCGCCAGCGACGACCCGCTGGACTGGTTCCTCGATCCGTCCGGGCGCTGACCACCGCGCGCCGTTCGCCGGCGCGCCTCAGATCACACCGTGCTCGATGATCGGCGTGCCGGTCGAGATGCGGTGGTACCCGAGCGGCGTCAGATCGATCGTGCGGTACTCGCCGTAGGTGATCAACTCGGCGATCGCCCGCCCGACGGCGGGGCCCTGCTGGAGCCCGTGACCGGAGAACCCGTTGGCGAAGAGGAAGTTCTCGACCTCGTCGGCGGAACCGATGACGACGTTGTGGTCGAGCGTGTTGAAGTCGTACTGCCCGCCCCACGACGTGACGACGCGCACCTCGTCGAACTGCGGCACATAGCGGGCGAGCACCGGCCAGATCAGGTCCTCGAATTCCGCGTCGCGGGCGTCGAGGTCGGCGGCGTCGACCGCGACGTCGGGATCCGGGACCGCGCCACACATGTAGTGGTGCTGCTCGCGCCGGAAGTGCACCCCGGCGGGAGTGATCGTGAGCGGAACCAGGGCATCGATCGGCCGCCGGCAGTCGAACACGAAGCTGGTCCGCGCGCGTGGCTCCACCGGGAGGTCGAGCCCGGCCATCGCGGCGATGTCGCGGGCGCGGCATCCGGCGGTGTTGACGACCCACCCGCTCTCGACGGCGCGGCCGGATGCGAGGCGCACCGTGCGCACGCGACCTGCGTCGACATCCAGTCCGACGACCGCGTCGCGGACGAACGTCACCCCGTTGTGCACCGCTCGCCGCCGGATCCCCTGGAACAGCGCCCAGCCGTCGAACGACCCCTCGCGCAGGCCGCCCAGCCGCCCGCCCGCGACCTGCGACACGTCGAGGTACGGGAATCGTTCTGCGAGCTGCGCGGGGCGAAGCATCGTGACGTCAGCTCCGGCGTCGAGTTGGTCGACCGACTCGGCACGCAGCCGCTCGAACTCGTCGTCGTCATCGGCGAGGAACAGGTACCCGGTGCCGCGGAAGTTGATCTCCGGCGACTCGCCGTCGACCGCGACGGACTGGTGGAAGTGCTCGATGAAGTCCATCCCGAACTGGCTGAGCCGGATGTTGAGCGGATTCGTGAACTGCGCGCGAATGCTGTTCTGGGCGCGTGTCGTCTGCGCGGACTCGTACGTCCAGTCGGGCTCGACGACGAGCACCTGCCCATCGAAGTCCGGGTTCTCGCTCAGCCAATACGCGACCGAGCTGCCCATCATCGCCCCACCGACGCACACGACGTCGTAGTGCGCCTTCAGCTCGTCAGGCATGGGTCCTGCGACACCGGGCCGGTCGTCGCCGTCACAGATCCTCGACGCTCGGGAAGCGATCGGGGGGCATGATGTCGACCGTGGCAGAACGTTGCTGTGCGAGCATCCCGCCGTCGATGCGGATGACCTCGCCGGTGATGTAGCTCGCATCATCCGACGCGAGGAACAGGGCTGCGCCGGTCATGTCGGCCGGCTCACCGATCCGACCGAGCGGGATGTTCTCGCCCCGCTGACGTCGCTCGGCCGCCGAGTAGCCGTGCGTGTCGATCGAGCCGGGCATCAACGCGTTGACCCGGATGCCGTACGGGCCGAGGTCGAGCGCCATCGCCCTGGTCAGCGCCTCGATCCCGCCCTTGCTGGCGTCGTACGCCGTGAACGAACGATGCGCCCTCGTCGCCCCACCCGAGCTCGTGTTGATGATCACGCCACCGCCGGCCTTGGCCATCATCCGCGCCGCCGGCTGCGAGCACAGGAAGTGGCCGGTGAGGTTGACATCGATGATCCGACGCCACCACGCCTCGTCTGCCTCGAAGAAGTGGAGCATCGGCCGCACGATCGCCGCGTTGTTGACGAGCACATCGATGCTGCCGAACTCGACGAACAACCGGTCGTACATCGCGGCCACCTGCTCGGCGTCGGACACATCGGCCGCGACGCCGATCGCAGCGCCACCGGCGTCGCAGATCGCAGCGGCCGCCGCCTCGGCGTCGGCCGGCTCGACGTCGTTCACGACGACGTTGCAGCCCGCACCGGCGAACCGTTCGGCGATCGCCAGGCCCAGGCCTTTGCCGGCACCGGTGACCAACGCGGTCGTGCCGTGCAGTGATTCGTACATGACCATCCTGTCGTTTGGACGCGGTGACCCGAGGTTAGGTGATCGCGCCGCATCCGTCGGTGGGCCCGGCGGTCGGATCGTCTGCCTCCGCTCGCGATGGTGTCACAACAGCTGACGAATTCTGCGGCGAACGATCCGCGCGAGCGAGCCCGGTAGCCCCTACCCTCGCGCGGGTGCTCAGTCACGGCCGCCCACCTTCGAGCGACACGAACGCGGTCTACGGCCGACATCTCATGCTCCGTCTCGGCGACGTCGAGAACGGACGATCGCTCGACTGCCCGGAGGCGATCGAGCAGTACCTCACCGGTCTCGTCACGGGGATCGGGATGCGCATCCTCGACGGGCCCCACGTCAGCACCGAGGACAGCGACCCGGCGCGATACGGACATTCCGGCGTCGTGGTGCTCTACGAGTCGCACGCCGCCGTTCATACGTACCCGCTCATGCGCGCGATGTTCCTCGATGTGTTCTCCTGCAAGTCCTTCGACGTCGCCGACGTCGTCCGGATCACCGCTGCAGCGTTCGGTTCGTTCCGGATCGTCGAGACGAACGTGCTCGACCGGGGCACGCACTGGTCGACCGACGCCGAGTCCGAGCTCGCCGCCTGGCACGCCGATCGTTGACGGCGCACAGGTTCGTGCGCGTGCCCCAGCGGGGAATACTCGGCGACGTCGCGCGGCTCTACACATCATGACCCTCACGCTGTCCAACGGTCCGCTCGCTGCCGCTGCTCCCGACACGGTGAACTATGAGATCACGGGGCCGCAGCACAAGCTGTTGTTCTCCCCGTTCCCCCGGCGGGTTCGTGCGAAGTTCGGCGGGGAGACGGTCGTCGACACCGACCACGGGATGTTGCTCCACGAGAGCAACATCTTGCCGGTGCTGTACGTGCCGGTCGCAGATGTCCGGAGCGAGTTGTTGACGAAGACCGACCACACGACCCACTGTCCGTTCAAGGGCGACGCGTCGTACTGGAGCATCGCGGCCGGCGGGCGCACGACCGACAACTCGGTGTGGGGATACGAGACCCCAACCGACGATGCGGCGTGGCTGAAGGGACACATGGCGTTCTACTGGGACCACCTCGACCAGTGGTTCGACGAGGACGACGAGGTGTTCGGCCATCTGCGCGACCCGTACCACCGCGTCGACGCCCGGCCGACCGGCCGGCACGTCAGGGTCAGTGTCGCCGACCTGGTAGTCGCCGACACGAGGGCGGCGATGGTGGTCTCGGAGACGGGACTGCCGAACCGCTACTACATCCCCGCCGCCGATGTCGTGACCGACCAGTTCCGGCCGTCGGACACCACCACCCATTGCCCGTACAAGGGCGACACCACGTACTGGACGTTCGTCGGCGACGAGCCGGTCGAGGACGTCGCGTGGAGCTACCCGACGCCGCTCGTCGATGCGGCGCGGATCGCCGGTCATTGGTCGTTCGACGGCGACGGCGTCACCGTCGACGTGTCGTGACCGGGCGTCTCGCCCTGAACAGCCCGCGACCGGTCACCTGATGCGCCTCGGGATCAGCATCACCAGCGGGTACGCGGGACGCGACGATCGCGACGCGGTGCGCGCTGTGATCGGCCGGGCGCGCGCGGCTGCCGGCGCCGAGCTGGACCATCTCAGCCTCGGCGACCACCACTCGACCGGCAGCAACGCGCCATACGTTCAGAACGTGCCGATGCTCGGGCGGATCATGGCCGACTGGCCGGCCGATCGTCCGGTCGGGCTGCTCGTGCTGCTGCCGCTGTGGCACCCCGTGCTCGCCGCCGAGCAGATCGGCACGCTCGCGGCGATGTCAGATGCCCGGTTCATCGTCCAGACCGGCATCGGCGCCGGCGACGAACAGTTCGCCGCGATGGGTGCCGATCGGTCGACGAGGGGCCACGTCAGCGACCGTGCGATCGACACGATCCGGGGGTTGCTCGACGGCGAGACGGTCGACGCACCCGAGTTCGGCATCACGGCTGCATCGATCCGGCCGCGTCCGCGGCAGCCCGTCGAATGGTGGGTCGGCGCGGGTCCGGCGCCCGCTGCGATCGAACGCGCCGCCCGCGAGGGCGACGCCTGGTACGTCGCACCCGGCCTGGATGGCGAGGCGTTGGCACGTTCGGCCGACGCATACCGCGAGGCCTGCTCACGGCATGGCCGGACGCCGTCGATCGCATTGCGCCGAGACGTCCTCGTCGGCGATGACCACGACGCGACGGTGCGGATCGCCCGCGAGGTGGTCGAACGCGGCTATCGAGGGCTCGATCGGCAGGTCGTCTGCGGCGACCCGGCGCACGTCGCCGAGCGACTCGCGTCGTACCGGCATCTCGGCGTCGACGACATCGTCGCCCGCACGATCGCCGTCGACGAAGTGACGGCCCTGCGCAGCATCGAACTCCTCGGCGAGGTGCGCCCGATGCTGCGTCGCGAGGCCGACGGTCAGTCGCCGTAACCGAGGAAGTCGCGCACGACCTCGACGACGCGGTCGTCGTCCTTCGGCGAGTGGTTGCCGTCGACCCACTCGATCGTCGTCTCGGCTGGAATCGTCCCGATGTGCGCCGCGAACTCGTCGGGCGTGCCGAACGGGTCCCGCGTCCCCGAGACGAACAATGTGGGCACCCTGAGTTCCGGGAAATGGTCCGTGCGAAGCTTGTCGGGCTTGCCCGGCGGGTGGAGCGGATAGGACAGCAACACCAGCGCCGCGGCCGGCAGCCCCTCGGCGACGGCGACCGAACATGCCCGGCCACCGAAGCTCCGGCCGCCGAACGCGATTCGCTCCGGGGGTTCGCCGAGCTCGTCGGCCAGTTCCGCGGCAGCGGCGGTGATCTTCCTGACGGCGGCCGGAACGCTGGTGGTCGCCAGCGTGAGACGGCGGACCGCGATGTCGTCGAGACCCGCTTCGAGCGCAACCAGCGTGCGGTGGTCGCGATCCGCACTGGCGCCCGGGGTGACGATCAGACCGCGCGGGCGGTTTCGTTTCGTGAACGGCGACGTCACGGTGATCACCCGCCGGGTCAGGGGCCCGTTCCGGCGGCGTGGTGGTCGGCGACCTCCTGCGCGGTGAGGGCCCGTCCGTAGACGGCGACTTCGTCGTACGTCCCCGGCTGCCCACCGACGAGCATGCCCGACGTCGTCTGCGTGCCGAGGGTGAGCCCGGTCGCCGAGCCAGCGGCCTGACCGTCGATGTACAGGGTCAGCGTGCCGGTGTCGTAGGTCAGCACGTAGTGGTGCCACGCGCCGTCGGTGACCGTCATCCCCGTCGGCCGGCTGACGGAGAAGTACGAACCGCTCCCGTAGTACACCCGGAACCAGCCTTTGTCATTGGTGAACGAGAGGTTGGTGTTGTAGTACAGGCCGAACAAGTCGCCGTACCGCGCGAGGTAGTTGTTCGCCGACGCCGTCGACTTCACCCAGAACTCCAGCGACCTCGCCGCGTCGCCGACCGGCAGCCCGTCGGCACTGTGCGCGGCGCCGATCACGCCGCTGGCCGCATCGACGGCACTGCCGACCGTGAGCACGCCGGCTGCCGGCGTCGCGGCGGCATTGATCGAACCGTTCGCGCACGCGCCCGAGTGGTCGTACGCCAGACGGTCGTTCGTCTGGCCGTCGAGCCGCAGGTAGAGCTGCGGACCCGCGGCGGCCACGGCAAGGCCGTAGGCGTCGGTGTCGGCAGCGGCGCACAGTGACCCGGCCGGGGCGCGGGCCGCGCTGTAGTGCTCGGCGACCTGGGCACTGGTCAACGCGGACCCATAGACGGCGGCCTCGTCGAACGTCCCCGGCTGTTCGCCGACCACGAACCCCGACGACGCGACGGTCGTGAGCGGAGCGGTCAACGTGCGGGTGCCGACGAGGTAGCCGTCGATGTAGAACCGCAGTTGCGAGCTCGCGTACGTGACGACGTAGTGATGCCATTCGCCGTCGGTGAACGACATCCCAGCCGGTCGCGGGAACGACGTGTACGCGCCGGACGAGTAGTACACCCGGAACTGGCCCTTGTCGTTGGTGAACGAGAGGCTGGTGTTGTAGTAGAGGCCGAAGCGGTTGCCGTATCGAGCGAGCCAGGTGTTCCCGGACGTGGACGTCTGTGCCCACACCTCGAGCGTGCGCGGTGCATCGCCGATCGGGAGGGCGTCGCCGGCGCCGGCATATGCCACCGCCGCGCCGACCGGGCTCGTCGACGCGCCGTCGTCGGCGACCGTGAGCGCCCCGGTCGCGGGCGTCGACGTGCCGACGTAGCTGCCGGCGCCACAGTTCGCCGACGAGTCGTATGCCACTCTCGCCGACCCGTCGGGGGTGCTCTGGTCACCGAGCTGGAGGTAGACGGACGGGTTGTCGGCGTACACCGTGGCGCCGTACTGGTCGGTGGGTGCGTCGACACACGCGACGCCGAGCGCTGACGCCCCCTTTGCGAAGTGGGCACTGATCTGGGCAGGCGTGAGCACCTGGCCGTACACCGAGACCTCGTCGATCGCGCCTGGCTGCTCTCCCGCGGTGAGCGAGGAGGTCAGCGCGGTGTCGAGGATCATCCCGGTCGCTGTCCCGACGAGGTGGCCATCGATGTAGAACTGCAAGACGCTGTCGCCGTAGGTCACCGCGTACTGGTGCCAGAGGCCGTCGTTGATGTCGAATCCGGCCGGGCGGGGGAAGCTGACGTAGCTCCCGCCGTAGTACACCCGGAACTGGCCTTTGTCGTTGGTGAACGAGAGGTTGGTGTTGTAGTAGAGGCCGAAGCGGTTGCCGTATCGCGCGATGTACGCGTTGCCCGACGTCGTGATCCGCGCCCACGCTTCGAGCGTGCGCGGGGCGTCGCCACCGGGGAGCAGTTCGACGCCTCCACCGTGCATCGCGGCGCTGGAGTCCGTCGTCTCGACCGCACCGTCGTCGGTCGATCCGAGCCCGCCCGTCGTCACGGTGGACTGGGTGGCGAAGCCGCCCGCCGCACAGTTCGGCGACGAGTCGTACGCGACGCGTCCACCGCCGGCGTCCGCACTGCGACCGTCCATCCGGAAGTACAGCGACGCACCGGCCGCAACGACGTCGGCACCGTACGGGTCGGTCGGCGTCGGAAGACACTCGACGCGGTCGGTCGACGCGCCGATCGCGAAGTGGGAGCTGATCTGCTGCGCGGTGAGCGCGACCGGGTACATCGCGAACTCGTCGTAGTCGGCCGGCTGGCCGCCGATGACCAGCCCGCGGGTCGTCGCGGTCGACACCGCGAGACCGGTGCGGGTGCCGACGAGCGCGCCGTCGATGTACAGCTTGACGGTGCCTGCGTCGTACGTGACGACGTAGTGGTGCCACTCGCCGTCGGTGATCGAGAACCCGGACGGCCGCGGGATCGACACGTACGAACTCGGTCCCCAGTAGACCCGGAACTGGCCCTTGTCGTTGGTGAACGAGAGGCTCGTGTTGTAGTACAACCCGAACAGGTTGCCGTGGTACGCCAACCAGTTGTTGGCCGACGTCGTCTGGCGGGCCCACAGCTCGATCGTCCGCGAGGCGGCCCCGCTGGGCAGGGCGTCGGCGCCGTGCGTGGCGGCCACGACGGCCGACCCGGCGCTGACCGCGCTGCCGACGTCGAGCACGCCGCCGGTTGGCGACGCCGCGGCGGCGATCGCGCCGTTGGAGCAGGATCCCGAGTGGTCGTACGCGAGCCGGTCGTTCGTCTCGCCGTCGAGGCGGAGATACAGCGACGGGATGTCGGACACCACATCGACGGCGTACGGATCGACGTCCGCCGGCGCACACTCGTTGCCGGCCGCCGAGCGACCGAGGCTGTAGTGGGCAGAGATGCCCGCACCGCTCAGCGCCGAGGCGTAGACCGCGACCTCGTCGATCGACCCCGGCTGTCCGCCGACATTGAGGCCGGTGGTCGTCGCAGTGGTCAGCGGCCCCGCGATGGACGCGGTGCCGACGAGGTAGCCGTCGATGTAGAAGCGGATCTGCGACGCCGCGTACGTGACGACGTAGTGGTGCCACTGCCCGTCGGTGAAGCTCATGCCGGCCGGACGTGCGAACGAGACGTAGTTGCCCGACCCGTAGTAGACGCGGAACTGGCCCTTGTCGTTGGTGAACGCGAGGTTCGTGTTGTAGTACAGCCCGAACCGCTCGCCGTACCATGCGAGCCATTGGTTGGTCGACGCCGTGGTCTGCGCCCAGAGCTCGACGGTCCGTGATTCGTCGCCGGTCGGCAGGTTCTGCCCGCCGGCCTGCGCGGTGACTCCCGACGTGGTCGCGGCGGCGCTGTCGTCGACGGACAGCAGTGCGCCCGGCACGTCGGTCGCCGCGGCCATGTAGCTGCCCGGCAGGCAGCTCGGCGAGTGGTCGTAGGCGAGGCGGCTGGTGCCACCGATGTCACCGCCGTCGCCGAGCCGCAGGTACGACGTCGGCGTGCTTGCGTACACGGACGCGCCGTAGGGATCCGTCGGTGGGACCATGCATGCGATGCCGGCCGCGGACCGGCCGACCGCAAAGTGCTCGGCGATCTCCTGCTCGGAGAGCGCGACGTCGTAGAGCGCAGCGTCGTCGTAGGCGCCGGACTGACCGCCGATGCTGAGCGTTTCCGAAGCAGGCGTGGCCAGTGTCAACCCCGACCGCGTGCCCTGGAGGACGCCGTCGATGTAGAAGCGCTGGGTACCGGACTGGTAGGTGACGACGTAGTGGTGCCACAGATCGTCGCCGAGCGAGAAGCCCGACGGCCGGCTGAACGACGTGTAGGACCCGCTCGCCCAGTAGAGGCGGAACTTGCCCTTGTCGTTGCTGAACGCGATGTTCGTGTTGTAGTACAGGCCGAAGTTGCCCGACCGCCCCAGCCAGTTGTTGGCGGTGGCGTCCACCTTCGCCCAGAACTCGATCGTCCGGTCGCCGTCTCCGGCCGCGCCGTCCACCGCTGCGGCCGCCGTGGCCCCGGCGGGCAGGTCGATGCCGGTGGCGTCCGGCTCGGACAGCATCGCGCCCTCGATGCCGGTCGCCGCGCCCGCTCCGAGAGCGAGCGCCCCGGAGACGCCGGTCGTGTCGCCGCTCGGGTCGGCAGTCTCGAACCGGTAGTAGGCGACCGGCGTGTCGCCGACCACGACATCGGAGTAGCGCTGCGGCACGATGTCGGTCTCGGCAGTGAGCCATCCGTACGTGCCGATCCCCGCACCCGACGAGAACACTCTCACGATGTGCGGCCCGTCGTCGAGGACGACGTAGGCGTCGCGGCACCCACTGATGCCGGGCACACGCAGGCCGTCGGGGTCGATCAGCTCGGCGCGGAGCCCGGGGAAGCAGTCGTCCCAGTCCCACAGCACGCGCGTCGCGTCGGCCGGCACGTAGAAGACGTGCTGGTCCTCGCCCCGCGGCTGGGTGATCTCACCGGTCTGGCCCTCGCCGAACGTGAACTGGAACGTCTGCGGCACGAGCCGTTCGACGACGACCTCGACGTTGTCGAGGCCCCAGGTCTCACCCGCGGCGATGTCGACGCCGAGGCCGCTGAACGTGAGCGCGATGTCGGGCTCCCAATGGGCGATCGTGTGCGTCACGGTGTACACCGTCGACGTCGTACCGCCGAGCGTGTCGATCTCCGTCGCCCCGGTGCGGGCTGCGCTCCCGGCCGCCGGGAAGTTCTGTGTCGCGGCCGTGTTGCTGAACGTGTTGGTGGCGATCACGGCGCCGCCGTCGACCGCGACCTCGAACGCGTCCGGTCCGTCGTCGCCGTCCCACTCGCCGAACACGTACAGGTCGTAGGACAGCGTCAGGGCGTCGTGCGGCGGCAGGTCGGTGAGGGTCAGCGTGTTCGTGCCCGCACCGAGCGGGCCGACGTACTGCCGGTCGCCCGGCGCCGTGGACACGACGGTCGTCGAGAAGCCAGGTGCCTGCGAGTCTTCGAAGTCCTCGCGGTAGACACCCTCCGCGGCGGAGGCCGGTTCCTGGACGCCGATCGCGCCGACGACGAAGCCGGAGTCCCCGGTGGTGACCAGGTCGATGACGCACGCGGTCAGCAACACCGGGTTGGTGACCCCTGCGCCGCGGCAGAACGCCTCGGCCTGTGCTCGCGCCGCGGGGTCGAGGTCGGACAGCCGGATGATCGAGGACGGGAACGACAGGTCGGTGAACGTCGCTGTCGACTCACCCGCGCCGTAGTCGAAGAGCGACTCGGCGTCGGTGATCCGCCAGCTGTCGGCGAACGTGCCGTACAGCGTCTGGGTCGAGATCGGCTGCGGGATCGGGGTGCCGTCGGCGTAGGCATACTCGTTCTGCGGGTTGCCGTCGGCGTTGCCGAGCAGCCCCTCCATCGTTCCGGCGTACGACTGCGGGATGTACGTGTAGAGGTTGAGGTAGTCGCTCGTGAAGCGCACGGCGAGGCGCGGTCGCTGGGCCTCGAAGCCGGGCCACGCGACGTTGTACGTCGAGCCCGACCGGAAGATCGCCGCGCCGTCGCCGAGGAGGTACGTGCCGCCCGACGCGATCGTCACGTCCAGCCCGTCGACGGTCACCCTGCCGCCGCGGTACACCGCGACCTTGTGGCCGTTGACCGACGCGGCGACCCCGGTGTTGATCGACACCTTCGTCGATCCGCGCCACGGTTCCTGACGAACCTGGATCACGACCTCGCGGTCGATCGTGCGGGTGTACAGGAACTCGCCGACCGTCTGGAGGTCGTACGCGAGGCGGTCGAACGTGACGAGGTGGGGGTCGCCCCACGACGTCGACTCCTTGCACCCGCTCTGGCACGGCATGGTCGTCGGCGGGTTCACGCCCCCGCCGTCGTCGACGCTGCCGGGCCCGTCCGAGAACGGGCCGACGGTGCCGTTCACACCGCTCTTGATCCGGATCCGCGATTCGGGGTCGAAGTCCGGCGCGACGTCGACGAACAGCAGCGTCTGGACCTCGTCGCCCGGCTCGATGTCACCGACGCTGCAGATCCAGTCGAGGTCCTCGGCCACGCAGTCGCCGTCCCACTCCGGGTTGTTCAGGCCCTCCGGCAGCCGGACGCGGACGACGACGTCGAGGCCGACGACGAGCCCGGTGTTCGCCGTCGTGAACGTGAAGACCGCGCTCTCGCCCGGGACGATCGGCGACGGTTGCGTGTCGAACGTCGTCGTGATGATCGGGCCGACGGCCCCGACCGGTGAGGTGTCGACCATTCGCACCACCCGGCCGACGAGGGCACTCGGGAGCGGGGTGAGCGCGACGGTGTCGGCCTCGGTGTCGATGTCGACGACGCCGATCCCCGATGCGTCACCGTAGAAGATCTCCGAGCCTGCGAGTTCGACCTGATTGATCGCGGCCGGCAACTCGACGGCGCCGCTGCCGGTGTCAGCAGCGTTTTCCAGGTAGTGGGTGGCGCCCGTGCGCGTCAGCGCGAGCACGCCCGCGCTGCCCTCGCTGACGTCGACGCCCTGGTCACCGGTAGTCGGTATCGGCGACAGCGTGCCACCAGCCGTGCGCGCGAGCGGTTGCGACAGACGTGTCACGTAGAGCAGACCGCCATCAGCGGCCGTCGCAAGCATGGGCTCGGTGAGCAGACCGGACTGGGTGAATGTGCTGACGTCGGGGCTCGACGGCGTTTCGTCGTACCGCCAGATGTCACCGTTGAATTCGAAGTACGTCTGGTCGCCGATGCTGTCGACGACCCCGCTGAAGCCGTTGGCGTCGTCGGGTACGTCGTGGCCTGCGGTGCTCTCGATGAAGAACCAACCGCCCGGGTACTTGCGGAACACCAGTGCCTCGTCCGTGCCGTCGGGGCGCTCGTACGACACGACTGCGATCGGCGCGCCGTCGCTGACCGTGACGCCGATGTTGGTCACCCTGCCGTGTGTCGTCGCGAAGATCTTCTCCGGCTCGAACCGTCCGTCCGCCGCGTCCCACGCCCAGATCGCGCCCGACCCCGGTCCGATCGCGGTGACGATCGACGTGATGTACGGCACGCCGTCGAGTTCGACCAGGTCGGTGATCTGGCCGACCTGCCCGAAGAACGGCAGCGACGAGAAGTCGCCGTTCTGGAACCGCGTCACCCGGTTCTGGTCGTCGACGATCACCAATCCGCCCGGGTCGTCACCGGCGAGCGAACCGGTTCCGACCGGCGTGTTGCCGCACGTCCAGAACGACCGCTCGGTGATCGCCGGGTCGTCGGGGAGGGGGATCACCAGGAACGGCTCCCGATCACCGCCATTCAGACCCTTGACGGTGGGGCACAGTCGCAGGAAGGCGCCGTAGGTCGACCCGTGACTCACATTGGACGACGCTCCGACCAGCTTGACGCTGGGAGTGTCGACGACGGTCGGGCCGTACCCCTTGTTGGTCGAGAAGAACGGATACTCGTCGCACTGCTTGCCAGTGGGCGCGGAGCTCCCGCAGACGGTGCCGATCTTGTAGTACCAGCCGTTGCGGTCGGCCTCACGTGGTCGGTACGTCAGCTGCGTCCAGCCCGGGTCGCCGTCGATCGCCTCCGCGATGTGGTCGGTGACCTCGTCCTGAAGTCCTCTGCCTGAATAGAAGACCGGGCCGCTGACACAGGGATGGGCGGTGTACCCGGTGGCTTCGTCGTTCCATCCGGTCGTATCGGCGCCGTCCGCGGCAGCCCAGGCAGCGGCGCGATCGACGCACTGCGTTGCTGCCTTCTCTGCCAGTGCCTTCCGCGCCGCTTCGCTCTGCCTCGCAACACGGCCGGGGCGAACGGTCTCGACGATGCGGTTCTCGATCGTCTGCTGCAAGGAGCACGGTCCTGACGCATCGTGGTCGGGGAGCGGCCCGGACTCGAACGACGAGCCGCCACCGCCACCGGTCTGGCGGACCAGGCCGTTCGGTGCGCTGAACCCCGACGGGCGTGGCCAGAGCCGCACGTCGATCGATCCCAGCTCGAAGTCCTCGTCGAGGATGTTCGTGCCGGTGATCGGGTCTTCGATGTCGACGCCGAGCGAAATCGGCATCGTGAAGTCGAGCTCGGCGCGGAACGGGTCGACGCCGCACTCTTGGCTGTCGATGTCGAGCAAGACCAGCTTGCCAGTCAGGCCTGGGCCGACGGTGAACGTCGGACCGGCGGCGCCGTACATCAGGCTCTCGAGCTGGATGTCCAATCGGGCATTGGCCTCGATCTCGGCGTAGGCGCGCCAGCGAATTCCGCCGTCGTCCCACGGGTCGAAGTAGGTGAAGTTCTCACCGTTCGAGCGGCGGTATCCCGTGAAGAAGCCGGCCGAGTAGTCGGCTGCGATCGACGCCTCGCCCCGTGCGTCGATGGTGAGTACCGGCGTGAACTCGATCGCGTTCTTGAACCAGACGGGGATTCCGAGCACCGAGAACGAGAAGCCCGGCAGGCCGACCTCCTTCGTCGGCAGCGACCGGGTCCAACCGGCTGCCGCCGTCGCCGTGACGGAGGCGCCTGCGCTGAATCCGGCCGACAGGTCGACGGTGAACAGGTCGATCACGGGGCGACAGGCGATGATGTAGCTGCACTTCCATCCCAGGTCGAGCTCGAGGGCGAGCCCGACGTCCACGCCGCCGTAGATGACGAACTCGACGGCGCCCTCGACGTAGTACTCGCCGAGGTCGACCTGCTCGTTGGGGTTGGTCTGTGCCGGTAGTGCCCCGGCCGGAGCACCGAGCAGGTGACCGCCGGTGGCGAACGCCCGGAGTGACGCGGCGCGACGGGCCCGCAAGCCAGTCGGGCCCTGGATGCCGGACGCGCCGGACCCGAACGAATCGTCGATCACGAGCTGACGGAAGACGTCGGTGATCTGAGCCTGCTCGGACGTGACGACGGTCGACGAGCCGTCGAAGGCAACCGTGAGGGCGCGGCGCAGCATCCCGTCCGGCGCGTTCGGAAGCGGGCCGGCGACGAGCACGTCGCCGACACCGAACGCACCGGTGTGGTCACCGGAGAACACGATCGCGCCGGACTGCGCGTCGAACGAGACCAATGCGGCCCCGAGCGTGCCCTCGACGACGACGACACCGGGCGCGACGAGGATGTCGGTGGCGCTGGGCGCCGTCAACTGCACCACGATCGTCTGCGTCGTGGCGCGGCCCTGCGCGTCCGTCGCGATGACCGTGACCGGATAGGACCCGGAGGTTCCTGCGGTCAACTCCCACCGGAAGCGTGGTCCGGCGGGTCCGTCGATGATGTCTGCGGCGAACGTCTGGCCGAGCACCACGACGGTGACCGCCGTCGTGCCGACGGTGACCGGACCTTCCACGAACACGCCGCCGGTGCCAGTACCGCTCTGGCTGAGGTCGATCGACTGGCCGTCGTCGATGCTGGCGACCTCGATCTCCGGCGGACGCGTGGTCGGGTCGATCGTGCTCTCGCACCCGGCAGCGGTCTCGCCGCCGCACGTGTCGACGCCGTCGCCGCCGTCGGCCGTGTCATTGCCGGGGCCGCCCGAGACCGTGTCGTCGTCGGGGCCGCCGGAGAGGCCGTCGTCGCCCGCGCCACCATCGAGGTCGTCGTTGCCCGCTCCACCATCGAGGCCGTCGTTGCCAGGGCCACCGCGGAGCACGTCGTCATCGTCGCCACCGAGCAACGTGTCGTCGCCGTCCCCACCGATCATGGTGTCGTTGCCGCCGAGCCCGTCGAGGACGTCGTCGCCGTCGAGGCCGCAGATGACGTCGTCGCCGGGCGTGCCGGTGAGGACGTCGGGTCCGTTCGTGCCGATGATCGTGCACGTCGGACCGGTGACGGTGACCGTGCTGGTCGACGACGCACCGAGTTCGCCGGATCGAGCGATGACCCGCACCTCCCGCTGGCCGGGCACGAGGTAGTAGTGGCGCGCCGACGCCCTGGCGACGTCGCCGACGACCTCGACCGCGAGTGACTCGGTGGTCCCGTCGCCCCACCGAACCGACATCGTCACCGGGTCCTGGGCGAAGCCCGAGACGACCGCCGACAGCAGCACCGCCTCCCCGGTGTGCTGCTCGCTGTCCGCGACGATCTGGGCGAAGAGCTCCAGACCCTCGAGCGGTGTGCCATCGACCATGATCGAGGTGGTGCCGAACAGCCAGCTCGCCTCGATGGCGTGCTCGCCCGGATCGAGCTCGGGGACCGGTACGGCGTAGTCGGGACCGACCGCCGTGCCGACGAGTTCGCCGTCGACCGAGATGTCGATGTCGAATCCGGTGATCGCCGGCGCGACGGCGACCGTGAAGTCGCCGAGCACCTGGGCGCCGTCGGCGGGGTCCGCGATACTCAATGGCGGCGTGCCGACGGTGCCGGTCGTCTCGCACTTCTTGACATCCTCGCCGGAGTCGCAGTGGTCGGCACCTTCGCCACCGTCGATCTTGTCGGTGCCCGCACCGAGGTAGGCGATGTCGTCGCCGTCACCGGTCTTGACGTCGTCGTCGCCGTCACCGGACACCACGACGTCCGCGCCGCCCTCGGTGTGCACCTTGTCGTCGCCGCCGCCGCTGGCCACGGCATCGGTACCGTCACCCGTCTTGATGTCGTCGTCGCCGTCACCGGTGATGACCCGGTTGTCGCCGTCGCCGGTATCGACGTCGTTCCTGCCATCGCCCGCGTCGATGTCGTTGTCACCGCCGCCGGCCTTCACCTTGTCGTCGCCGTCACCGGTCACGACGCGGTTCTCGCCGTCACCGACTTCGACGTGGTTCTTGCCATCGCCCGCGTCGATGTCGTTGTCACCGCCGCCGGCCTTCACCTTGTCGTCGCCGTCACCGGTCACGACACGATCGACACCGTCGCCGGTCTTGACGTCGTTCTTGCCGCCGCCCGCGTCGATGTCGTTGTCACCGCCGTCGATGTCGATGTCGTCGTCCCCTGAGCCGGCGGTCACCGTGTCGTTGCCGGTGCCACCCTTGACCTTGTTCTTGCCGTCGCCGGCGTCGAGGACGTCCGAGCCGCCGCGACCTTCGAGATCGTCGTCGCCGGGGCCACCGAACAGCTGGTCGTCGCCGACGTCACCGCGCAACTTGTCGTCGCCCTCGCCGCCGCAGAGGATGTCGTTGCCGCCACCACCTTCGAGGTCGTCCCTGCCGCCGAGGCCGATGATGATGTCGTCGCCGGGCGTCCCGAGGAGGGTGTCGTCACCTGCGGTCCCGACGATCGCGTTGGGCGCCGTCGGGTCACAGAGGTCGCCGGGCGCCACTTGCACCGGAACTCCGGGCAACGCGGCCGCTGTTGCAGCTGCGGCGACCGCCGGCACGGGTGGTGCCACCATCAAGAATGTGACGAGAAGTGCCGCCCCACGAACTGCCTTCGGCGACCGTCCCCGCATCATCATTCTCTTGCCCCGCATCAGTCGATTCACAAAGTGCAGGAAATTATCATTTCTCGCCCCTGAGCCACAAAGCGCAGCACCACCCGCCTTAGTCTGCCGTCCGTGGACAACATGACGAACAGAGGTTCACATGGTCATTGATGCTTTGGAGCGGTACTCCTCAGCGCTCGCGGCGCTCGGATCCCAGGCCCCCGCACGACTCCTGCCCGCCGATCGGTCGGAGTTGATCCGTGCCACATTGCGTGAGCACGGGATTCAACCGCGTGACGATCTCGTCGACTTCTTCGCCTGGAGCGGCGGAACCGGCCCCGACGGACCACCCTTCTTTCTGGACGTGCGCATCGTCTCGATCTCGGCTGCGCTCGAAATACGACGCGAACTGCTCGCCATCGCCCGCGAAGCCGCGCTCGACGACGAGGAGGCGTCATCGGACGACTTCTTCGATTCGGCGTGGGTGCCGCTCGGCCCGAGTGACCCGCAACTCGTCGTCGACACCGGACCCGGACCCACGTCCGGGAATGTGCTCGCGGTGTGGTGGGACCAGCCGCCTGTCACCGAGGCCGACTCGATCGAGGCGTTCGTCGAACGGCGGCGTGCGCAACTCGTCGATGGTGAAGTGCGACTCGCCGGGGACTCACTCGTGCGGCATCCGCTTCGACTCGCCGTCCGCCCCGTGACGGTCATCAGAATCGGAGTCGGTCGGGAAGATCTGATTCCGTCGGCACTCGAACGCATCGACAAGGCGGCGGCCGCTGCGGAGGCGGACCCGGATGCCGAGGTGGCGATCGTCCACAACGCACTCGGCGACATCCCCGGCAATGACCGTCTCGAACTCCATCAACGAGACCTGGTCGTCGAGGCGCTCGTGGCCGCGGGCGTCGACAGGAACCGGCTCACCGCGCAGACAACCGAACTCGCCGACCATCAACAAACCACGCATCACCTGCTGGGCATCTTCGTGCGATGACCCGTCGTCACAGCTCGCTGACGAGGGCGCAGCCGGGCTCGTGCGGGAGCACCTGGCGGAAGAGGTAGCGGCCGCCGTGGCGATCAACCGAGGTGATCGCCTCGACGAGCCCCGGCGAGTCGGCGACGGTGAGCTCGACGCAGTACAGGTCCTCGATGCGGGCGTCGTAGAACATGCCGCCGGACGTGTCGGCCGGGATCTCGACGCCCGCCGCAACGGTCTCGTCCAGGGCGATCAACAGGATCCGGTCGCCGCTGAACAGCTCCGGCTGGTCGACGACGTGGTCGCCGACGACGTCGACCCAGTTGCGGAGAGCGTTGCGCAGCTCGACGAGTTCGGCGCGGGCAGCGCGTTCCTCGGTCGTGAAGTCGTCGCCGTCGCTGCCTTCGCCGCCCAGGCCGTAGACGCCGAAGCGACTGCTGCGATCGGCGGTGGTGACGACGAAGCCGTAGCCGTTGCCGTCCGCAAGGTTGATGTAGCCGTACGAGTCGAGCGGGTCGAGTGCACCCCGGCTGATCGCAAGACCCACCAGCTTGCGCACCCCTTCCGCATCGAGTCGAGTGGCGACCAGCGGCGGCAGGTCACCTGACTCGACGCTGCGGTCGCGGGCGATCAACCGGCCGTCGGCGTACAGCGTGAAGACCGGGTAGCCGCCGGCGATCGCCACCGGATCCGGCTGGTTCACGCCGACGTCGAGCTGGAGAACGATCGCATTCGGGTCGGTCGGCAGATCGAAGTCGATCGACGGTGGCTCGGTGGGTGGCTCGGTCGTCGGCGGAAGGGTCTGCGGCGGCTGGGTGGCCGGACCTTCCGAACCGCACGCGGTCAGCGCGAGGAGAGCGATCGTGGTGGCGGTGGCAAGGTGACGGATCATGTCGAGTTCGACGCAGCCCACCCGCGGCGCGGTTCCCCGTTCACACAACGTTCCCACGTCAGCGTTGTGCCAGGCACATCGTTGTCATGCCTAACATCGATCTCGCACGGAAGGAGACGAGCATCATGGTGAACCCGATCCCGGAAGGACTCGAGGGGCGGATCATCCCGTACCTCATGATCGACGGCGCCGCCGACGCGATCGATTTCTATTGCAAGGCGTTCGGCGCCACGGAGCGGTTCCGGCTCCCGATGCCCGACGGCAAGGTCGGTCACGCCGAGATCGTCGTCAACGGCGCAGTCGTGTATCTCGCCGATGCGCCCGACGACATGGACGGCGACATGGCGAACCCGACCAAGCTCGGCGGTTCGACCGTGCTGATGCACCAGTACGTCGCCAACGTCGACGCTGCCGTCGAGCGGGCGGTCGAGGCAGGCGCCACGCTGCTGCGTCCGCCCGAGGACCAGTTCTACGGCGATCGTGCGGCGATGGTTGCCGACCCGTTCGGCCATCACTGGGCGCTGCACACCCACATCCGTGACGTGTCCGACGAGGAGATGGCGACGGCGGTCGCCGAGATGACCGACGGCTGACGACGATGGGGTGGCGACTTGCGGCCGACGCGGTGATGACGTTTCACCTCGCGTTCGTGCTGTTCGTCGTCGTCGGCGGGTTTCTCGCATGGCGGTGGAGGCGGGTCGCGTCTGCACACCTGCCGATCGCGATCTACGGGGTGCTGATCGAGGTGATCGGGTTCACGTGCCCGCTCACCCCGTTGGAGAAGATGCTGCGCCGCCGAGCCGGGTCGGGCGGCTACGACGGCGGCTTCGTCGAGCACTACGTCGTCCCGGTCCTCTATCCCGGGGCGTTCACGGCCGCGACGAAAGCCCTGGTGGCGGCACTGCTCGTCACCATCACCGCCATCGCGTACGCCGGGATCTGGATCCGCAGCCGGCCGACTCCGGCGCCGGCACGCTGACGGGGACCGCCCGAACGATGTCGACCGGTGACGAGTCTGCGGCGATCACCCGGATCCGGCGCGAACCGCCGCCGTTCCGGCGTCTCGAAGTCCGGCGCATCGAGGACCTGACGCCCCACATGCGACGCGTTGTGCTCGGTGGCCCGGAGCTCGACGGGTTCGAGCTCGATCTGCCGGCGGCGAGCGTGCGCCTGCTCCTCCCGCAGCGAGGGTCGGACGCGATCGAGATGCCGGTGTGGACCGGCAACCAATTCGAGCTGGCGAACGGCGAACGCGCCCCGATCCGCACGTTCACCCCGCGCCGGCTCGACGTGCAGCGGCTCGAACTGACCCTCGATGTCGTGTTGCACGCCACCGGGGCGGCGACCGACTGGGCGCGCTCGACGCAACCGGGCGACGTTGTCGCCGTGTCCGGGCCGGGGCGCGGGTACGAGATCGACACCGATGCCTCGTCGTACCTGCTCGCCGGCGATGAGAGTGCGATCCCGGCGATCGACCAATTGCTGGAGGCGATGCCGCCGTCGATGCCGATCACCGCGCACGTCGAGATCACCGATCCGTCGGCGCGCATGGAGTTGCACGCCCATCCGCTGACGTCCGTCACGTGGCATGTGCTCGGCGACGGACACGAGCCGGGCGATGCGGTGGCGTCCGCGATCGAGGCACTCGATGAGCTGCCCGACGCGATCTGGGTCGCGGGCGAGGCGGCCGCCGTGCAGCGGTTGCGCAAGCATTTCTTCGACACCTGCGGGCGGTCCAGGTCGACGGTGACCGCACGCGGCTACTGGAAGCACGGCCGCTCCGCCACGTGAATCGGCACGGTCCGTCGGCGCCGGATCGCCCGGGCTCGCCGGATCAGCCCTCGCCCTGGCCGGGAGGCGGCGCACCGGCGGGCGGTGGGCCACCGGCTCGGCCACCACCGCCAGGCGGCTGACCTCCACCCGGCGGCGCTCCTCCGGCGTTGGCGGCAACCTCGCCCATCAGGCAACGCGACACGTACGGGTAGGTGTCGGTGACGATGTAGACGTACTCGCCGTCGATCGTCGTGCCGTTGCAGGCGTCGAGGTCACCGGTGTCGTCGGACCAGACCCAGTCGGAGGTGTACGCGCCGTCCGGCGTCGTCCCGTCGAGCGCGATCGTCGTCCCGAACGGCCCGGAAGCGACGCAGTCGGCGCCGGTCCGGCCCTCGGTGCTCAGCGCATACCCGGACTGGTAGGCACCGGACTTCGAGAAGTACATCAGGTGCCCGTCGGCGGCGAACCCGATGTGCACGAGGTCCTCGTCGGTGTCGTACGCGCCGACGAGCAGTTCGGAGATGCCGTGATAGTGATACTCGCCCGTCGGCTGGACATGGGCGTTGTTGAAGTCGAGTCCGAGGTCGTAGACGTCCTGCAATGCTTCGATGCGATAGGTCTCGCCGGACGAGCAGGCGAGCGTCTCGGCGGTGCCCGGCTCGAATTTGACGCCATTGACCGCGACACCCGACGTCAGCACCGGGGTCTGCGTACCCGTGACGACGGGCTCGGTGGGGAACTCCCACGTCAGGTCCTGCGCGGAGATCACGTTGGGGTTGCCGGCATTCGGAAAGCCGCCGGTCTCGTGATCGGGCAGCGCGTTGGTCTCGATCGTGCGGGTCGATTCATCAACCGTGACGGTGACCATCGTGCCGAACTCGTCGTCGGCGAGGCTGTACGAAACGAGGTAGCCGGACGTGACGCCGATCGAGGTCGACGTCGGCTCCGTGGCGACCGTGTCGGTCGTGTCGGCCGCGCCTGTTTCCGCCGCCGCAGTCACGGTCGCGGTGTCGGCAGAGTCGGTGTCGTTCGCGCTGTCGCCGCACGCACTGAAGATCAGCATGATCGGGACGGCGAGTCCGGCGATCGGCCGGCGAGCAATGGTCTGGGTCATCTGGTTGATCCTGGTCGTGGAACGTAAGACCGCGTTGTGAATGTAGGACGCACCGGCGACGCGCAGCGCTCAGACTGTCCGACGACGCTCTGCTCGAGACGACGTACGCGGTCATTCTTCAACTTCGTG
>JABDKP010000121.1 GCA_013002175.1 Ilumatobacter sp. | reverse complement strand
ACGTGATCGCCTTCGGCTGGTCGCCGGCCGGGTCGAAGTCGGACACGACCTGGAACGGACGGTCGTCGGCGGTCGGTTGTGCGATCGTCTGGTCGGCCAGATCGGGGACGGGCGTCGTGACCGCAGGGGGGTTCGCCGGGGCGGCGGTCGTGGTGTCGGACATCGTCACGTCATCCTAGCAGCGAACACCTGTTCGTCAGCCGAGCGAGTGCTACGCCCGATGCCGGACGGGGGTCTGCTCGTCGGGCGCCACGATGACCGGGATGTCGGGCAGCGGCGTCGTCGCGTGGTAGCGCTCGCGCCGGTCGTGACCGAGCGCGGCGAAGGCGCCGTCGACGAGGTCCCAGTAGCGCCGGGTGATCGCAGCTTCGCCGCGGGCGCGCGCGGTCTCGTACAGATCGATCGCCGTCGCGCCCGGCACGTAGGTGACGATCCGGTCGCCGGTCGACGGCCCGCCTCGTCCGTGGATCGTGACCTGGTCGGTGACGTCGACCCGGTCGTAGTTCCGCTCGCGCCGATCGAGGGCCGGGAGTTCATCATCGGTCACGTGCGCCACGACGCCGTTCGTCGTCTCCCCGGCCGCGGCTTCGATGCCGAGTGCGACGAACGTCCAGTGGTGATCGCGGCCGTCGTCCAGTCGGGGCGCCCAGAACCGGGTGGCGGTGCCGTAGTTCCAGCGCCGGCCGTACCCGTCGAGCTCCGCTTCGAACACATCGACGCCCATCAGGAGCTCGCGACCGAGCGTGAAGCCGAACGACGTGGGACTCACGAGGGAGCCGTATCCGAAGATCCAGACACCGGACATGGCGCCGCACGCTAGCGGCGTCGCCGCAGGAGCGGTTGAATGGCGCCGTGGCCCGTCGACCGTTCCGCATCGAGACCGAGCGCCTGACGATCAGGATGCTCGCCCGCGAGGACGTGACGGCCTTCGTCCACTACCGGAAGCTGCCCGCGGTCTACCAGTACCAGGACTGGCCGGTGCCGTACACGCGTGACCTGGCGCACGAGCTGACCGACGAGATGGAGGTGGCCCACGGGCCGACACCCGGCCGCTGGGTACAGCTCGCGATCGACGCCGGCGACGGGCTCGTCGGCGACGTGGCCGTGTTCCTCGACGACGCGGGGACGTTCGCCACCATCGGGTTCACGATCGACCCCCGTCACCAGGGGCACGGCTACGCGGTCGAAGCCGCCGCAGGGGTGATCGGCTGGCTGTTCCGGCGTCGGCGCGTGCATCGCATCGCGGCGACGATCGACCCCCGCAACGTGGCCTCGGCCCGGGTGCTCGAGGCGTGTGGGTTCGAGTACGTCGGCACCGCCCGCTCGGCGGCGTTCCAGCGCGGCGAGTGGACCGACGACGCCCGGTTCTCGCTCCTCGAGGCCGATTGGAAGGACTGGCAGCGCCGCCCCACCGGCCCGCCGAGGACGGTGCGGTTGGTCGAGGTCACCGACGCCAACCTGCGAACGGTCAGCCGCCTCGACCGTGGCTTCTCCCAGCGCGACTTCGTCGCACCGGTGTCGATCTCACTCGCGCAGGCCCTCATCCCGCCGATCGACGACGGCGCCCCGCTGCAGCCCTGGTACCGGGCCGTCGAAGCGGACGGCGAGATCGTCGGGTTCGTGATGCTCGCGGAGCCGGCCGGGCGGCAGCCGCACCCATACCTGTGGCGGCTGCTGATCGATCGTCGCCACCAACGGCGCGGCATCGGCGAGCGGGTGGTGCTCGACATCGCCCGCCGGCGCCGTGAGGCGGGCGCCACCCATCTCGACGTCAGCTACGTCCCGCTCCCGGCAGTCGGCTCGCCGGAGCCGTTCTACCGGCGGCTCGGGTTCGTGCCGACGGGTGAGATCGACGACGGCGAGGTCGAGGCGCGCCTCGATCTGACGACGATCGACCTCCGGTGATCGGTTCGTCCGGCCGCCGGACGCGTGACCGAGAATCCGATTGACGACCGGTAGACGCAGGCGTATGTTCGAGCTTGCCCGACGTCCGTCGGCGGAACGGCTCGCTCAGCCGAGCACGACTTGGGAAATGGGGATCACATGAGGACTCGTTCTACGCGCGCGGCCGCGCTCTTCACAGCCGCTTGTCTGACGATCGCCGGCGCGGTCTCAGCACTCACGACCACGCAGGACCTGGACGACGGCATCACCGCCGACCAGCTTGCGCAACTACTCGCCGGGCCGGGAGTCACCGTTGCGAACGTGACGTACACCGGCGACCCGCTCTCGGCCGGAACGTTCACGGAGGACACCGGGATCTTCAGCTTCGCGTCCGGCGTGGTGCTCAGCTCGGGATGGGTCGACGACCTCATCGGACCGAACACCGACGACGGGCTCTCACGAACCACGACGGGTGGGTCCGACGCCGATCTCGAGGCGTTGGCGGGGGTTCCGACGAACGATGCGGCTGTGCTGGAGTTCGACTTCACGCCTGATGCCGACACGATCTTCATCAGCTACGTGTTCGCGTCCGAGGAGTACAACGAGTTCACCAACAGCTCGTTCAACGACGTGTTCGCGTTCTTCGTGAACGGCACCAACTGCGCCGTGACGTCAACCGGCGACCCGGTGTCGATCAACACGATCAACGGGGGGAATCCGTTCGGCACGGATGCCACGAACCCAGACCTGTACATCAACAACGACCCCGATGATCCAGCCGCGACGATCGACATCCAACCGGACGGGATGACGGTCACGCTCGTGTGCAACGCCGCCGTGAACGCCGGCGTCGCCAACACGATGAAGCTCGCGATCGCAGACGGCAGCGATTCGGCGCTGGACTCGTGGGTGCTGCTCTCAGCGGGAGGCATCACGACGACGCCGCCCGAGAACTGCACCGACGGCATCGACAACGACGGCGACGGCCTGATCGACGGCGAGGATCCAGACTGCAAGGTCACCGAGCCGGATCCGACGACCATCGAGGCGACGAAGTACTACGACGCCAACGCCAACGGAGTGAACGATGCCGGGGACCTCCCGATCGCTGACTGGCCGATCTTCATCGACGGCGCCGACGACCTGGTTGTCGCCACCACTGGCGCCGACGGCAAGGTTGCCACGGAGGTCGAACCGGGCGACTACACGGTCAGCGAGGGCCTCGCGTCGGGTTGGATGAACGTGTCACCGGCCTCGGTCGACGTGACCGCAGTCGCCGAGGAGAACGTTTCGGTCGCCTTCGGCAACCTCTGCCTCGGCGCAGGCGGCGGCAAGACCAAGGGCTTCTGGCAGAACAAGAACGGGGAGGCCGCATTCGGCGGGATCGCCGGAGCGCTCGGCCTCCTCACGGCCCTCCCGCTGGAGGACGCCGACGCCAATGCCTTCGACCCGGCCTCATATGCGCAATACCGCAACTGGCTCCGGTCGGCCCACGCGAAGACGCCGTCCTACATGCTGTCGGCACAGCTGTCTGCGATGGCGTTGAACGTGGCATCCGGGATGGTCGACGGCGATGCTCTGGTCTACGCCCCGGCGGCGCCGAGTGCGAACCCGTTCGGGTACATCAGCGTGAACGGTCTCATGAACGACGCGTCGATCTCGCTGGTGTCGGGGGCCGACGACCTCGCGCTGTCCGACGCGCTGGATCAGGCGAACAACAACTCGACGTTCGACCAGGTCGGTCCTTCGGCCTGCCCGACGCCGACGTTCGGCTGAGG
>JABDKP010000099.1 GCA_013002175.1 Ilumatobacter sp. | reverse complement strand
GTTCGCGCACCGCGAAGTAGGTGATGCCCCAGCGCTCGCGACACGCGTGCAGCTTCTCGACGATCTCGCCGACCGTGCCGATGAGCACGTACGGCGTCGTGAGCAGCTCGTCGGGGTCGAGGCCGTCGATCCGGGCGCACAGTTCCTCGATCGCTCCGGCGGCGTCGTCGGTGACGTCGACGACCTGGACCAGCGCGTTCAGTTCCAGGTCGTCGAACCGATCGCCGGCTGCTGCCCTGAGGCACGCGAGCTGCGCATCGAGGTGCTCGGTGCTCCACTTGACGTCGTGGCGGTGGCCGTCGTCGTGGGTTCGGCCGAGGCCCTGCAACCCGATGATGTCGGCGTGCCGGGCGGCGTGGCGCAGGAGGGCGTCGCCGTTGCCGCCGACGAGGATCGGGAGACGATCCTGCGCGGACCGGTCGAGCTTCGCGCCGGCGATCTGGTGGTGCTCGCCGTCCCAGTCGACCGTCTCGCCGTCGAGCAGACGGCGGATGATCTCGACCTGTTCGGCCATCGCCGCCTTGCGCACCGCCGGGGGCCGCAGCTCGATGCCGGTCTCGGCGTATTCGTGCGGCGTGTGGCCGGCGCCGAGCCCGAGTTCGAACCGTCCGCCCGAGAGGTGGTCGATCGTGGTGACGTCCCAGGCGAGCTGCACCGGGTTGCGCATGTCGGCGTTGAGCACGAGCGTGCCGAGCCGCAACGTCGACGTCGTCGCAGCCACGGCGGCCAGCATCGGCAACGGTGACCGGCCGGGCCCGACGTGGTCGCTGACGAGCAGCACGTCGAAGCCGGCCGCCTCCGCGCGTCGTCCGGCTGCGATCGGATCGACCTCCTGCGCGGTCGTCGTCTGGAGCCCGAAGCGGAACGGTCGCATCCGGCCGACCGTAGATCACCGGTCCGCGCGCCGCACCTCGACCCGAACGCGTGAGGAAATTGCGCACCTGCTGCGCAACAACCTCACGCGAACGTGGAGTGGAGGGGGACGGCCCGCTGTCAGACCGTGTCGAGGGCGGCTTCGAGATCGGCGACGAGGTCGGCGGAGTCCTCGATGCCGACCGACAGCCGGATCAGGTTGTCGGGCACCTCGAGCGGCGAGCCGGCCGCGGACGCATGCGTCATCGCACCGGGATGCTCGATCAGGCTCTCGACCGCACCGAGCGACTCGGCCAACGTGAAGATCTCGGTCGCCGCGGCAACCCGCATCGCGGCGTCGCTGCCGCCGTTCAGCGTGAACGACACCATGCCGCCGAAATCCTTCATCTGCTTCGCGGCCGCAGCGTGGCCGGGGTGGTCCGGCAGTTGCGGATACAGCACGCGGTCGACCGCCCGGTGGCCGGCGAGCAGGTCGACGACGGCGCGGGCGTTCTCGCAGTGGCGGTCCATGCGGACGGCAAGCGTCTTGACGCCGCGGAGTACGAGGTAGCAGTCGAACGGCGCCGGTACCGCACCCGCGGCGTTCTGCGTGAAGACCAGTTGCTCGGCCAGCTCGTCGTTGCTCGTGGCGACGAAGCCGCCGACGACGTCACTGTGCCCACCGAGGTACTTCGTGGCCGAATGCACGACGATGTCCGCGCCGAGCGTGATCGGCTGCTGGAGGTAGGGCGTGGCGAACGTGTTGTCGACGACGACGAGCGCACCGCGTTCGTGCGCGATCGACGCGATGGCCTCGATGTCGAAGCACGTCAGCAACGGGTTCGTCGGCGTCTCAAGCCAGATCATCCCGGTGTCGTCGGGCCAGTCGGCGCGCAGCGCGTCGAGATCGTCGAGGTCGACTGCCGTCCACGGGAACCCGAGTGGGCTCCACACCTTGGAGATCAGCCGGAACGTGCCGCCGTAGGCGTCGTTGCCGAGCAGGATCCGCTGGCCCTGACGCAGCAGCCGCAGGATGTTGTCCTCGGCGGCGAGGCCGCTGGCGAACGCCATCCCGTGGCGGGCCTGCTCGAGCGAGGCGACCTGGGTCTCCAGCGCGGTGCGCGTCGGGTTACCCGACCGCGAGTACTCGTACCCCTTGTGGTTGCCGACGCCGTCCTGGGCGAACGTCGTCGACAACGAGATCGGTGTGACGACGGCACCGGTCGTCGGCTCGGGTTCCTGGCCGGCGTGAATCGCCCGCGTCGAGAAGCCCGCCGTGCCGCTGGACTGTTCCTCGTCAGCCACGGGCCGCAGCGTCCTCGGCGATCGCGGTGAAGTACGACAGCACGTCGGTGCGGGTGAGCACGCTGAGCGGCCGCCCACCGGACAGCACGAGCAGCGCCGGCGCCGTCTCCAGCATCTCGACGGCCATCTCGACCTTCTGGCCGACGCCGATCGTCGGCAGCTTCGAGCTCATCACCTTCTCGACCGCGGTGCTCATCACGCTCGGGTCGCGGTGGATGACCTCCATCAGTTCCAGCTCGTCGACCGCGCCGGACACCTCGGCGTTGGCGAACGGCGGCGTGTTCTTGCACACCGGCAACTGGCTGACGCCGTTCGCCCGCATCAACTCGACCGCCTCGGCGACCGTCTGGTGCGGGTTGACGTAGAGCAGGTTCTCGATCGATGCGTTGCGGGTGTCGAGCACGGCGCCGACGCACTGGTCGCACTCCTTCAGGAACCCGAAGTTCGTCATCCAGCTCTCGTTGAACACCGTCGACAGGTAGCCGCGCCCGGAGTCCGGGTTGAAGACCACGACCACGGCGTCGTCGTCGGCTTCCTTGGCGACCTTGATCGCGGCGGCAGCGGCGAGCCCCCCGGAACCGCCGATGAGGATGCCCTCGGTCTCGCTGACGTAGCGGGCGGTGAGGAAACTCTCCTCGTCACTGATCGGGATGATGTCGTCGAGCAGGTCGGGCTCCCATGCGGCGGGGAAGAAGTCCTCGCCGACGCCTTCCACGAGGTACGGCCGGCCGGAGCCGCCGCTGAACACCGATGCTTCGGGGTCGGCGGCGATGATCTTGATGTCGGGATTCATCTCCTTGAGGTAGCGGGCCGTCCCGGTGATCGACCCGCACGTGCCGGCCCCCGCGATGAAGTGCGTGATCCGGCCGGCGGTCTGGCGCCAGAGCTCGGGTCCGGTCGTCTTTTCGTGCGCGACCGGGTTGTTCGGGTTGTCGTACTGGTTCGGCCGGTACGCATCCAGCTCCTTCGTCAGCCGGGCGGCGACCGAGTAGTAGCTCTGCGGGTCGTCGGGCTCGACCGCCACGGGACAGACGACGACGTCGGCGCCGTATGCCTTGAGGAGGTCGACCTTTTCCTTGCCGACCTTGTCGGTCATGACGAACACGCACTTGTAACCACGCTGTGCCGCGACGATCGCAAGGCCGACGCCGGTGTTGCCCGAGGTCGGTTCGACGATCGTGCCGCCGGGCTTCAACTCGCCGCTCGCCTCGGCGGCGAGGATCATCTCCAGCGCGGGTCGGTCCTTCGACGAGCCGCCGGGGTTGGTCGTCTCGGCCTTCAGCGCGAGGACGCAGGTGATGCCCTCGACCTCGCTGATGCGCTTCATCCGTACGAGCGGTGTGTTGCCGATGAGATCGAGGACCGAGTCGGCGATCTCCATGCCCTCCAGTTGCGGATTCGTCATGGTGCAACGGTACCGGTCGCGGCGCGACACCGACAGTGCCGGAGTCCCGCGAGGCGCATCCCCCTGGAGACGGTCAGGAGCCGAGAACGCGCCCGACGAAACGGCTGACGGGACCGGGCGGCGGTGCCTCGACGCCGTCGGGCAGCAGGTGCGGGGCACGCTCGGCCAGCAGGGCGATCACGTCGCCGGCCGACGGGTTGACGAGGCCGATGTCGCCGACGACGACGGTCGGCACGGTCTCGTTGCCGTTGGCGTGTCCGCGGACGACGTCGGCAGCGCCCGGGTCGTCCCAGATGTCGTGCTCGACACGTTCGACGCCCAACTTGTCGAGCTGCCGCCGCAGACTGGAGCAGAACCCGCACCCGGGCCGCCAGTACAGGTCGAGCTGCTGCCCGCTGGGGTGCTGATCATCGCCGTTCGCCGCGTCCATCACGTGCAAGGTAACGACCGATCGACGAACTCCCCGTCGAAGCCCCCGAATTTCGGACCGTGTCACATCTGGTGCTGGCACCAGATGTACCACGCGGGCATCATGGCGGGATGCCGTCACTCGGGCTCGTCGCGGTCGTCGTCGACGACTACGACCGTGCGATCGCCCATTACGTGGGCGACCTCGGGTTCACGCTCGTCGAAGACCTGCCGCAGGACGGCAAGCGGTGGGTCGTCGTCGCCCCACCCGGCACCGAGGACGACCCACGGGCGACGCACCTCCTGCTCGCCCGGGCGAGCAACGACGACGAGCGCGCGCGCATCGGCAACCAGACCGGGGGTCGGGTCTTCCTGTTCCTCCACACCGACGACTTCGCCCGCGATCACGCCAGGATGACCGCCGCCGGCATCCACTTCCTCGAGGCGCCGCGGCACGAGCCGTACGGCGTCGTCGCCGTGTTCGAGGACGCCTTCGGCAACCGGTGGGACCTGCTGCAACCGGCCTGATCTCCGCAGACGACGCCGGCGCACGCAAGCGAACGGCGTCGTCGGGCGTCTTCTAGGGTGATGGGTCCAGATGGGGTGTGCATGATCGAGCCGGCCGCAACCGGTGACGAGGCCGGCCCGACGATCGAGTTCGAGGCCGAGCGGGTCTCGTTCGAGGCGCTGTACGCCGATCAGTTCCTGCCGATGGTGCGGCTCGCCACGCTGATGTGCGGGCGGGTGGAAGTCGCGCGGGACATCGTCCAGGATGCGTTCGTCAGGCTCCACGTGAAGTGGGCCGGCGTCGACCAGCCGCAGGCATATCTCCGGCGCAGCGTCGTCAACGGGTGCCGCAGCCGTGCCCGATGGGAGCGGCTCCGTCGCGGTCGCGTCTCCTCCAACGTGCCCACCACGCAGCAGCAGCCGGAGGAACTGAACGATGTCCTCGCACTGCTCAGCGCCCGTCAGCGCGCCGCGATCGTCCTGCGCTTCTACGAGCAGCGCAACGAGGCCGAGATCGCCGAGCTCATCGGCTGCCGTCCCGGCACGGTCGGTTCATTGATCTCGCGCGGCCTCGCCACGATGAAGCACCACCTCGACGCGCCGGGGGCCGGTCGATCGGCGCCCACGGACGGATCGGAGCCACGCCATGGATCTTGAACGCGACCTTGCGGACCGGCTGCGCGCTGGTGCGTCTGCCGTGTCTGCGCACGCCGACCTCGACGAGGTGGTGGCGGGTGCATCCGGCCGACGACGGCGCACGAGGCGGCTCTCGATCGGCGGCGCGGTCGCGGTCGTGGCGATCGGTGTGGGCGGGGTGTTCCTCGTCGCCGATCGGGACAGGGCGCCCGTCGACCGGTCGGCTGCCGCCCAGCGGGCCGCGGTCGACTCGTCGCCGGCAACGGCATCCGCACCGGCGGCGACCGATGCCGCCGCAGCGACGTCTCCGGAGGACCTCGACGCAGTCGGTGGTCAGTCGGTCGACGTGCCGCTGTCGACGACGCCGGCGAGCGCGCCGCCGAACGGCCCGTCCGACGGCCCCGACCCCGCTGACGAGTACCTCGACCGCACGAGCGAGATCTACCGACGCACGCTGCCCAGCGGCGATGAGGTCACCGTGCGGCTGAGCGACGTGGCCTACGGCGAACTGTTCGACATCGACTGGGTCGCACCGACCGGTTCGGCGGAACTGTGCGTCGGGCACCCGGCGGCGATGATCGGGGGCCCGGACCTTGCCGGAGACTGGTCGTCGGCGTGGGCGGTCCGGCAATGGCTGCCGCTGCACGTGGAGAACGAGACACACGTCGAGGAGCTGTATTTCGGCGATGACTCGAATTTCGTCGTCGTCCGGACCATCCTGCCGGCCGTCGAGGTCGGCGTGTCCGGCCCAGGGATCCACGCCGACCGCGCCGCCTTCGTCGGCGGCATCGCGATCCTGGAACTCAATCGTGACGGCGAGCTGACGAGCGGCGACGGTGCCGAGGGGCCGATGGTCACCATGGTCACGGACCCCGCGTTCGCGGCTGCGCCGGACCAGCTCGAGTTCTCGCTGTACGCGCACATACGGCAGACGCCGGCCCTCTTCGACCCGGCGTGTCAGCCCCCGCCACCGCCGTCGGCACTGTTGCCGCCGCCCGGTGCGCAGCCAGCGGACACTGCTGCGGCGGAGGCGGAGATCCGTGCCCGCCATGCCCTGCTCGTCGACCAGACGGTCGCGCCGGAGGACAAGCCGGAGTGGCTGCTGGATGACGCCACCGGCGTCACCGCGGCCCGCGAGCAGATGGAGGCCGGTCAGTATGCCGAGTCTGCTGCCGGAGCGAAGTACACCCTCGAAGAGTTCGTCTTCACCGACCCGGTGACCGCATGGTTCAGGTACTCGATCGATTCCCCGACCGGTCTGTTCTCGAACCGATTGGGTCAGGCGACGTTCAACGGGGAGGTGTGGCAGATCACCCGCCAGACGATCTGCCAGGACCTCACGCTCGCCGCCGGATACTGCGACGGCGACGACAACCCGACGCCGAGTCTGTCCCCGTTCGACGAAGCCGAGTTGGAGGCGTTGTGGCGGGACTGGGAACTGGAGAGCGGACTGTATCGGCGAGCCCTGTCGTGTGATCCGCTCGTGTTCTGCGCGTGACAACCGATGACCGACGACCCTGGCAGCCGAACGCCCCGGGTGTCCACCCTGGAACTGGTGTAACGGTTCGAGATTCGACATCCGCGGGAACCTCACCGGACCGGCGGACGTCTGACAGAGTGAAGGGTTGCGGCGCGCAAAGGAGCACGACATGACGGTGGACTTCGACACGATCGATCCGGCCGGCCCGGGGAAGGGAAGCCGGCGGCGGCGGGTCGCTGCGGGCATCGGCGCGGCGATGCTCGTCGCGGCCGCGGGCGGCGTGGGTTTCGGGATCGGCCGCAGCCTCGATCGCGACGACGCCGTCGTGACACCGGCAGCCGATGAAGTGCAGGCGGAGTCGACGCCGGCGACAGAACCGCAAGCTGCGCCCGGCGTGACCGAACCGTCGGCCGCGCCTGTCGCGACCGAACCGGCCGACCGGCCGGCGACGACCGACGCAGCCGGTGCCGAAGACGCCGAGCCGGGCACGGTCACGGCCGCCATCGACGCGTCCGGTGGGGCCGGGTGGTCGACGTACGGTGGCCAAGAGCTGACGCTGCTGTTCGAGCGAACGACCGACTTCGGCGTGACCGTGCGCGCCCACCTCGGCGAGCTCTGGCACGAGCCGTACGACCAGTACGCGCCCGCCGGCGAGTGGCAGCCACCGGCATGGTGCTTCGAGTCCGGCCAGGTGCGGCTGGCCGTGTCCGGAAACGGGCTGATCGATGTCGGAGGCGTCAGCTGGTACACCGAGCCGTTCAAGGGCCGGTCGATCTCCTGGGTCACGCTCGGACGGGCCGACCGTGCCCCGCATCGTCTCGTGTTCGTGCAGGCTCCCGCAGATGCGACCCGCGTCACCGCCACGTTCGGCGACGGGTCGGTCGACTCGGTGGCGCCGCAGAACGGTGTTGCGGTGTTGGTCGTGCCGGGCGAGCCGCCGACGACCGTCCACGACGAGGGCGATTACACGTGGATCGAGGAGGTGCCCGACTTCGAGGTGACCTTCGATGGCGGGGCCGAGGCCGTGACCGTCGCCGGCACCGGCGTCGGAACGTGGGACGACCCCGAGTTCCAGGCGTCCTGCACACCACCGCCACCGGCGCTGCCCGATCCCGGTGAGCAGCCTGCCGACCCCGAAGCGGCCGAGGCCGAGATCACGGAGCTGATGTCGGCGATGTACGGCGGCGCCGGCGTCGGCGAGTTCTTCGACCGGCTCGACGACCCGACCGGCGTCGAGCAGGCGCTGGAGCAGGTCAGTGAAGGTGGGTTCCAGGAAGCAGCGGCCAGTGCGCAGGCGGTCGTCGAGGAACTCGTGTTCACCGACCCGGCCACGGCGTGGTTCCGCTACCGCATCGAGACGAGCAGCATCGACCTGGCCGAGCGCTACGGCATCGCGGTGCAGATCGACGGCATCTGGAAGATCACGCGGGACACGGTCTGCCAGGACCTCTCGATGGCCGGCGGGTCGTGCGGCGACGACATTCGAGTCATCCGGCCGCCCGGCGGCGAGTTCGGCCTCGCGGAGTACGGCGTCGCGGAGGGCGGAGGCGTCATCTCGGACTGACGCGCCGGGCCCCATCAAGGAATACTTGCGCCCGCAACGATGTTGACATGGGTATGCCCGAACACTCCGTCGAGAGCCCCACCACCGACCGCAGCCCCACCACCGACCTCCGCCCCGTCGAGCGCGTCGTCACCGCCCAGCGCCAGACCGAGGGCGGCGGGTTCGTCGTTCGTCGCCCGTTTCCGACCGCTGCGGCCGACCAGTTCGACCCGTTCCTGCTGCTCGACGAGATGGGTCCCGTCGAGTACGGCCCCGGCGAGGCGATCGGCGCCCCCGATCACCCGCACCGTGGCTTCGAGACCGTGACCTACATGCTCGACGGCGCCGTCGAGCACCGCGACTCGACGGGCGCTGTCGGCGTGATCCGCCCGGGCGCCGTGCAGTGGATGACCGCCGGGTCCGGCGTGATCCACAGCGAGATGCCGACCGAGGACATCCGGCGGCGCGGTGGGCGCAGCCACGGGTTCCAGCTCTGGGTCAACCTCCCGGCCGCGCAGAAGATGACCCCGCCCCGGTATCAGGGCTTCGAAGCGGACGAGTTCACCCGCGCCGACCTGCCGAACGGCGGGATGCTACGCGTCCTCGCCGGCGACGTCGGCGGTCATGTCGGCCCGGTCGAGACGACGATCCCGATCACCTATGCCCACGTCTCGCTGCAGCCGGGCGAGGCGGTCGACTGGGACGTCGCCGATGGCGAGACCGCCCTCGTGCACGTCTTCGACGGTACGGCCCGGGTCAACGACGTCGATGCCGTCAGCGGCCAGCTCGTCGTCCTGGAACGCTCATCCGGGTCAGTGCGGATCGCAGCGACAGGCGACGGCGCCGAGGTCCTCCTGCTCGGCGGCCGCCCGATCGGCGAGCCGATCGCCCGGTACGGCCCGTTCGTGATGAACACCCGCACCGAGATCATCGAGGCGATCGACGATTTCAACGCCGGGCGGCTCGGCACGATCCCCGGTGTCGGGAGCGGCGTCCGGCGCAACTGAGGGACGCGACTCGCAGCGCGGCCGGGCTGGCAGACTGGCGCGGTGAGTTCTCCCGCTTCGGACACATCCGTCTACCTCGACCGGCTCGCGAGGGTGCGCGCCGCGATGGCCGACCGGCAGATCGACACATTGCTGCTGTCGGTCGGCCACGACCTGCCCTACCTGTCGGGCTACACGGCAATGCCGCTGGAACGGCTGACGATGCTCGTCGTGCCGCGTGACGCGGACGCGACCATGGTGATCCCACGTCTCGAAGCGGCCCGAGTCACACCCCAGCCCGGCGTGTTCGACCTGCTGCCGTGGGGTGAGACCGAAGACCCCACCGCGATCGTCGGCACGCTCAGCGCCGGCGCGCGACGCATCGCGGTCGGCGACCAGATGTGGGCCCGCTTTCTCGTCGAGTTGCTGCCGCACCTGCCCGACGCATCGTTCACCCGAGCCGTCGACGTCGTCGGCCCGTTGCGGATGAGCAAGGACGACGCCGAGATCGCCGCGCTCGCTGCGGCCGGAGCGGCGGTCGACACGATCGCCGGCGAGCTCCAGCGCGGCGAGATTCCGCTCGTCGGACGAACCGAGGCCGAGGTCTCGGCCCACCTCGGCCGCCGGATCATCGAGGAAGGCCACCAGCGGGTCAACTTTGCGATCGTCGCGGCGGGCGAGAACGCGGCCAGCCCGCATCACCACGCCGGGTCGCGGGTGATCCGCGAGAACGAGATCGTGCTCACCGACTTCGGCGGCACGATGGACGGCTACTGCTCGGACACGACGCGGTGCGTGTTCACGGGCGAGATTCCCGCCGACGTCGCGGAGGCGTACGCCGTGCTCCACGAGGCGCAGGCTGCAGGCGTCGCGGCGGCGACGGTCGGCACGCCGTGCCAGGACGTCGACCGTGCCGCGCGGGCGATCATCGCCGACGCCGGCTATGGCGAGTACTTCATCCACCGCACCGGCCACGGGATCGGCCTCGAAGAGCACGAGGACCCGTACATCGTCGAGGGCAACACGCTGCCGCTGGAGGCCGGTCACGCGTTCAGCGTCGAGCCCGGAATCTACGTTCCGGGGAGCTGGGGGATGCGGCTCGAGGACATCGCCGTCGCGACTGCCGACGGCCCGCGGGCGCTGAACAACTCGAACCACGAGTTGGTGAGCGTCGACGCCTGAGGGCGCGGTTCACCCGGTGCCGAAGAGCGCGTCGTCCGGTTCGGGCAAGAATCGCGTCAACGTGATCTCGAGGTCGTTTCCCTCGTACACGGCGAGCACGCCGGTCTGCAGCGCGCAGTAGCGCGTCGTCCCGCCGCTGACGGGGATGTCGACGCACAGGGCGGTCTGGCCTGCCTGCACGATCTCGCTCGCCACCGGCTCGCCGATTCGGGAGCGGGCGTCGTTGCGCAGTCGCGTCGCCGGCGTGGCCGCGTAGAAGTCGTGGTCGACGAAGAGTTCGCCGTATGTCGCCTCGGGTGTGATCTGGGCGACGCACGTCCCCTCGTCGAGCCGGCACGTCGCAACGGTCGCCTCGTCGAAGAGATAGCGAACGTCGTTGATCGTGATCGACCGGCGCGAGTTGTCGGCTTGCACGACCACCGCGGTCGACTGCCGATCGCCCAGCCGCGTGAGGATGTCGTACTCGGCCGTGAAGCGGGCCAGCGGCGCCGCATCGAGCCGGACGAGCACCGCGTCGATCTCGCGGCGCCCGGTGAGGTCCCGGCCTGCGCTGTCCTCGAACCCAGGCCGAGCCCCGGTGAAGCATCCCGCCAGCGCGATGCCGAGCACGATCATCACGAGCGCGCCCGCCGCCGTCGGCGTCCGACGTGCGAACCCGGCTGCGCCGGGGTGCGGATGGTCGCAGTCGGGGCCCATGGCGGCGCCAGCGTACGCCGTTACCCTGCCGAACCGTGATCCGCCTCGACGCCGCCACGGTGCTGCTGCAGTGGGCGACGGGCGGGATGCTGTTCTGCTGGTTCACGACGCGGCGTCGGGTGATCGGGTTGGGCTACGGCTGGCTGCTGCGGGCGACGTACGGCTGTTTCGCACTCGGCGCGCTCGCCGCGGGTCTCGCATTCGGTGGCGACCCGGTACGTGAGGCGTCGTCGGCGCTCGTCGCGGTGTCGTGCCTCGGTGCACTCGCCGTCTCGGTCTCGCGCCGCGAGGCGGGCGTCAGCGGTCAGCAGGCGGAGTTCGATCGGCGCTCGGACCGGGTCGCCGCGATGACCGGCATCGAGCGAACGGCCGTACCCACCGTTGCTCGCACCGGGCCGGAGTTCGACCCGCGCCTCGACCTCGTGCCGGTGGCGTTCGGCGTCGTCGGCCTCGTGGCCGCCTCGATCGACGCCGGTGGCAACACCACCGTTGCCCTCCTGCGGACGCTGATCGGGGCTGCGTTCATCGGCTCGATCAGCGACGGGATGCTGCTCGGCCACTGGTACCTCGTGCAGCCGGGCCTGCCGCGCAAGCTGCTGAACGAGATGGTCACCGCGCTCGGTTGGCTGTGGCCGCTGGAGGTCGGCGCGCTGCTGCTGCCGACCGGCATGGTCAGCGTGTGGACCGGAACCGTCGACGACGGCTGGGGCGGTCTGCTCGGCTGGATGTGGGCGATGTGTGCGGTCACGACGATCGTGCTCGTGTTCGTCACCCGCGCCGCGCTGAAGGAGCGGTACTACTCGGCGGTGATGGCCGCCACCGGTCTGCTCTACCTGGCGATTCTCACCGCGTTCGGGACCGACATCGTCGCCCGCGCCGTGCTCGACCAGACCTGAGCCGTCAGCCTGGTTCTCCGGCCGGCCGGTTTGCCGTCCGGAACGCCTGTGTACTCTTGACGCATGGCTCGCCCGGTGTGGAGTGGAACGATCTCGTTCGGATTGATCGCGATCCCCGTCAAGTTGTTCCACGCCGTACGCAGGCAGAGCGTGTCGTTCAACCAGCTCGACGAGCGGAACATGGCCCGCATCCGGTACCGCAAGGTCAACGCGGAGACCGGTGAGGAGGTCAGCGACGCCCACATCGTCAAGGGCTACGAGATCGCCAAGGGCCGCTACGTGGTGGTCGATCCCGACGAGCTCGAGCCGTTCATGCCCGCCGCCACGAAGTCGGTCGACCTCGAGGAGTTCGTCGATCTGGACGAGATCGATCCGGTGTTCTTCGACACCGCCTACCACCTCGCGCCGGACGGCGCCCCGAAGCCGTACGTCCTGCTGGCCCGGGCGATGGAGGCGAGCGGCAAGGTCGCGATCGGCCGGTTCGTGATGCGCAACAAGCAGTACACCGCGGCGATCCGCGCCGAGGACGGCCGGCTCGTGATGTCGTCGCTGGCGTATGCCGACGAGGTCGTCGACCCCGGCGACATCGAGGAGCTGGAGGGTCTCGACGACGTCGAGGTCAACGACCGTGAGGTCGCGATGGCCGAGTCGCTCGTCGAGTCGCTCACGGCGGACTTCGAGCCGCACAAGTACCACGACGAGTACCGCGAGCAGGTGATGGCGCTCATCCAGATGAAGGCCGACGGCGAGGAGTTCGAGGTGCCCGAGGCGGCGGCCGAGAAGCCGAACGTCGTCGACATCATGGCCGCGCTCGAGGCGAGTGTCGCCGCCGCAAAGGAGTCGCGGACGCGCCACCCGGCGGCAGCGGCCAAGGACGCCGACGTCACGGCGTTGCCGACCAAGGCGGACATCGCCGCGGGCGCCAAGAAGTCGGCCGCGAAGAAGCGGACGCAGAAGAAGCCGGCGAAGTCCGCCGGCACGAAGTCGGCGACGAAGAAGTCGACCGCCAAGAAGTCGGCGGCCAAGTCGACGACGACGAAGAAGAAGGCAGCGGCCAAGAAGTCGGCCAAGAAGTCCGCCTGACGCGATGGCGGCGCCGATCGAGGTCGACATCGACGGTCGTCACGTCCGTCTCACCAACCTCGACAAGGTGCTGTACCCGTCGGGCTTCAGCAAGGCGGAGATCGTCGACTACCACGCGCGCATCGCGCCGACCGTGATCCCGCACCTCGCGGGTCGCTGCATCACGTTCCGCCGGTACCCGGACGGCACCGACAAGCCTGGCTTCTTCGAGAAGCGCTGCCCGCAGCACCGCCCCGAGTGGGTGCCGGTCGCGTTGGGCCCCGGCGACCGTGTCGGCGGCATCGAGTACTGCCGCATCGAGGAGCCGGCGGCGATGGTGTGGGCGGCGAACCTGGCCGCGATCGAACTGCATGCGCCGATGGCGCTCGCCGCCGACCTGGAGACGCCGCGCACGCTCGTGTTCGACTTCGACCCCGGCCCCCGGACGTCGGTCGTCGAGTGCTGCCAGGTCGCGCTCGCTGCTCGGGGGGTGCTGGCGTCGGTCGAGCTACAGGGCTGGTGCAAGACGTCGGGCTCGAAAGGGCTGCAGATGTACGTCCCGCTCAACACGCCCGGCGCGACGCATGACGGCGCGGCCAACTTCGCGCTTGCGGTCGGCCAGGTGCTGGAACGGCAGATGAGCGCGGGCAGCGGCGTCGGTGTCACGACCGTGATGGCGAAGTCCGAGCGGCCCGGCAAGGTGTTCGTCGACTGGAGCCAGAACGCGCACCACAAGACGACGATCGCCCCGTACTCGCTGCGCGCCCGCCCCGAGCCGACCGTGTCGACGCCGGTGACCTGGGATGAGGTCGGCGACTGCGCTGATGGCAGGATCGACCTGCGCTTCGAGGCCGCTGACGTGCTCGCCCGGGTCGCCGAACACGGCGACGTGTTCGAACCCGTGCTCACCCTCGAGCAACACCTTCCCGGCCCCAATCCCGGCTGAGTCGCCGTCAAAGTTGTGCCAGGCACAACTTTGACGTGAGTCGTTGCCGTGCCTGGCACGGTTGCGATCGTTCGGAGCGGTTGCCACCACCTCGGTGACGGCGCCCGCCATCATGTGTCGATGCCCCCGCCCTGCGCTCATCGCGCCGTCCTCGGTGTCAGGCAGGTGTCTGACACCTGGCGGGTGACCGGGGCCGTAGTGGTGGCGGCGATGCTCGCGGCGTGCTCGGGGTCGACCGTCGAGTCGGGGGCGCTCACCGAGGTGTCGACGGTCGTCACGGAGGCCGCGCCGTCGACCGACGAGACCTCGCCGACCGTGATCGGGTCCACCGTCGCGACGCCCGCCGCGCCGACGACCGAGACACCGGTCACGACGACGACTCCGGTCGTCCCGCTCGCCGGTTGGGATGCGGTCGACCACTACCTCGACGTGGCGGTCGTGCGGGGCGGCTCGCAGGCGGTGTCCGCGTCGGTGTCCCGCGATGGCGTGGCGTTGCACGACGTCGCGATCGGAACGCGGGTGGCCGGCACACCGGTCACCCCGGCGGACCGCTTCCGCATCGCCAGCATCAGCAAGACGATCACGGCGATCACGGTGCTCCGCCTGGTCGAAGACGGCGTGGTGGCGCTCGACGGTCCGGTCGGCGGCCTCGTCGCGGAACGACTCGGCGTCGCCCCGGTCGCCGGCGCGTCCGACATCACGGTGCGCCACCTGTTGACGCACCGGTCCGGGTTCGCCCAGTACGAGGATCTGTTCTTCCGCCACGAAGTCGAGTCGTGCCGACAGGCGGCGGTCGTCGGACTCACCAGGCCGCTGGCCGTCCCGCCCGGCACGACGTTCCGCTACAGCAACCTCAACTTCTGCGTCCTCGGCATCCTGATCGAGGAGGTCACCGGCCAGAGCTACGAAGCGGTCGTCGACGCCCAGTTGCTCGCTCCGCTCGGCCTCGAGGGGCTGCGTCTCGCCGGCACGTTCGACGTGCAGCCCGGTGATGTCGAGCATCGCTCGGAAGCGGGCCGCAACTACATGGAGGTGCTCGGCGCAGCGGGCGCGTGGGTTGCCCCGACGGGTGCCCTCGTGACGATCCTCGACTCGCTCGACCTGACGACACCGGGGTGGAAACCGCTGCGCGCCGACACCGTGGCCGAGATGATGACGATCACCGTCGATCCGGTCGAGCCGGTCGACCCACTCGCCGAGCCGGCCGCACCGACGACGACGCCCCCGCCGCCCGAGTCGGGTTACGGCATGGGCGTGATGATCTTCGGCCCGGGCAGCTACGGCCACACCGGCACCGTCGAGAGCACCCATGCGATGGTCGTCCACCGCCCCGACGGGATCACGTGGGCGATCGCGGTCAGCGGCGACTACCCGGCGTCGACCCGCCAACTCGCGCGGATCGTGGACAACGCGCTGCTGCTCGGCGGCTTCACCGACGGCTCCTACCGCACCATCCCGCCCCCACTCGAGTCCTGAGCGTCAAAGTTGTGCCTGGCACGACTTTGACGCGGGCGCGGGAGGTCGGAGTCCGTAGCATCCGGGGCGATGCAGCTCAAGACGCTCCTGCGGGCGGGCCTCGTGGTCGGACTCCTCGCCGGTGCCACGACGGCGTTCGCGGCGACCGGTGGCATCGACGACGCGGCGGGGTGCTGTGAACCGGCGGTGCGCGTCTCCCCACCGACGACGACGTCGCCGCTGCCGCCCAGCAGCAACATCGTGATCATCGGCGACAGCCTGTTCGCCGGCATCGTCTGGCACAGCTTCCTCGGAGCGGAGCACACGATCCAGGCCCGGTTGCGGGCGACGGGCCGCACGGTGTTCACCAAGGCGGAGATCGGACGCAGCGTCCCGTGGGGCGTCAATGTCGTGCGCGACAACCGGTCGGCGGTGGCGCAGGCCGACGTCGCGCTCATCGGACTCGGCACGAACGAGGTGCTCGACACGCCGGGGCTCGATGTGGCGACGTCACGGGTGGCGATCGACCGGATGGTGCGCGAGCTGCGTACCGTCAACCCGCGCATCCGCATCGTGTGGGTCGACGTCACCGTCGAGCGGTTGTTCAGCCGGACCCACAACTGGAACCTCGCACTGGCTGCCGCCGACGTCGACGTTCCGGCGTTCGAGGTGTGCGCGTGGCGCGAGATCGCGCTCGCCAACCCGAGCTGGTTCGAACGCGACGGCGTGCATCTCAAGTTGCCCGGCTACGCGGCGCGCCGGGACGTGCTGATCGACTGCCTGCTCATCGGCTGACCCGAGCTGTTGCCACCACCTCGGTGACGGTTGCGGTCATCATGGAGCAGTGCGCGGCGCCAGGATGATCGAGACGACGATTGCCGCGGCCGTGGTCGCGTTGATCGCGTCGACCACGGGCTGTGCGGACACCGACCCGACGAGCCTGCCGTCTGCCGGCCGGGCCCAAGCGGCCGCCGACCCGGCACCGACGGACCCCGCACCGGAGGTCACCACGACCGTGCTGCTCACGACGACGACGTCGACCACGCTCGCGCCGACGACGGTGCCGCCGACGACAGCGCCCGCGCCGACCACGCCGGCTCCCACGACGACACCTCCGCCCGCGACCACCGACCCCGCCGCGGGCGACGGCGCGGCGGCGGGAACGGACGACGAGCTGCTGCCGATCGGCGACGACGGCGAGCCGGTCGACCTGTCCGCGTTCGTGACCGACGACCCGACGTTCGACGTCGAGCCACTCCAGCCGTTCGAGGTCGCGGCGGTCCAGGCGGTCGACGACACCGGGCTCGCTCAGCCGACCGGGTGGACGGCGTTCGACGCCTCGCTCGAGGACGCGCTGCTGCGCAACGGCAACACCGCCGTGTCGGTCGCCGTGTCGATCGGCGGCGACGTGGTGCACTCGGCCGCGTTCGGGTTCCGTGAACCTCTGCTCAGCACCGACCCCGCCGAGCCGCGCGATCGCTTCCGGATCGCCAGCATCTCCAAGCCGATCACCGCGATCGCGCTGCTGCAACTCGTCGAGGACGGCGTCGTCGGCCTCGACGACCCGGTTGGCCAGTTGATCGCCGACCAACTCGGCGTGACGCCGTCGAACGGTGCCCGGCAGGTGACGGTCCGCCGACTGCTCAACCACACGTCCGGCTTCGGGAAGTACGACTCGCAGTTCTTCCGGAAGGCGTCCGACGACTGCGAGGACGCGGCGCGCACCGGCATGACGCGCGGCGTGGGAGGCGGCGGCTACCGCTACAGCAACATGAACTACTGCGTCGCCGGGGTGCTGATCGAGGCACTGACCGGCACGACCTACGAGACGGCTGCATACACCCACGTGCTGACGCCGCTGGGGCTGTCGGGCCTGCGGCTGGCGAACACGGTCGACCCCGGCCCCGACGAGATCCTCCATTTCACGTCCGAAGGACGGAACTACATGGAGACGCTCGGCGCGGCCGGCAGTTGGATCGCGACGCCGACCGACCTCGTGACGATCATGGACTCGCTCGACCCGTCGACGCCCGGCGTCAAGCCGCTCGAGCCGGAGACGCTCGAGCTGATGAAGACGCCGGTGAACGGCCAACTCGGCCAGCGCGGCTACGGCCTCGGCCTCATCTCGTACGGCCCGGGCCGCTACGGCCACACGGGCACGATCGAGAACACCCACGCGATGACGATGAACCGCGGCGACGGCGTGACCTGGTCGATCACGGTCGCCGGGCCGTATCCCAGCAACACCCCGCGACTGGAGTCGTTCATCAACCGGGCGTTCGAGGCCGCCGGCTTCATCGCCGGGTGAACATGCCCTCCGGCCCGATTCCGATCACCGTGCTCGGCGGATATCTCGGGGCCGGCAAGACGACGTTGCTGAACCGGATCCTGCGGGCGCCGGGCGGTCGCCGCATCGGGGTGGTCGTCAACGACTTCGGTTCGCTGGCGATCGATGTCGATGCGCTCGCCGGCGCCGGGCCGGACGGCATCGTCAGCCTGCCGAACGGCTGCGTGTGCTGCACGCTCGGCAGCGACCTGTTCGAGGCGCTGCGGGCCCTCGCCGCCGTCGACCCACCGCTCGACCACATCGTGATCGAGGCGAGCGGCGTCGCCGACCCCGCAGCCGCGGCCGCGTGGGGGAGCAGCGACGGGTTCGCGCCCGGCGGAGTGATCGTGCTCGCAGCGGCCGACCAGGTGCAGCACATGGCCGGCGACCGCTACGTGGGCGGGGAGGTCACCCGCCAGATCGCCGGCGCCGACCTGCTCGTCGTCACCCGCGGCGACCTGTGCAGCGTCGCGTCCCGCGCGGCGGTCGACCGCTGGCTCGACGATGTCGCGGCACGTGTACCGCGCGTCGAGGCGGTCGACGGCGACGTTCCGGCGGACGTCGTGCTCGGTCTGCGCCCCGACGCCGGGGCGACTGCCGACGGCGCGCCGCACACCGACCGGTACACCACATGGTCTGCAGCCGATGGTGTCGTCGGTGAGGGCGCGCTCGACGCCCTGCTCGCGGATCCGCCGTCCGGATTGCTCCGGATGAAGGGCGTCGCGCGGTTCGCCGACGGCAGCACGCGGGAGGTGCAGCTCGTCGGCCGCACCGCGACGACGCGTCCGACCACCTCGGACCCGACCGGCACCCGGCTCGTGGCGATCGGGATCCGCGATGTGCTCGACCTCGCCGCGCTCGACGCGCTCGTCGGTTGAGCC
>JABDKP010000080.1 GCA_013002175.1 Ilumatobacter sp. | reverse complement strand
AACGACGACCAGATCGTCGGCTTCCTGGAGAACCGGTACGGCGCGCAGGTGCTCCTGGTGCCGCGGGCGTCCGGGTTCGACGCGCTGGTGTGGGTGCTGCCGGCGATCGCGTTCGTCGCCGGAGTCGCCGGCCTCGCCGTCGCGTTCCGCCGCTGGAAGCGACAGGCTGCGGCTGCGCACGACCCGACCGCGGCCGACCGTGCGCTCGTCGATGCGGCGCGCCGTGCGGACGCGGACGATGTGGCGGGGCCGTGATCGACTCGGTGCGCGACGACCCGCCGCCCGAGCCGGTTTCGGCACTGCAGAGCGGCGCCCATCTCGACCACCTCGCCGCACTCGAAGAGGAGCGGCGGTTTCTGCTGCGGTCCCTCGACGATCTCGAACGCGAGCACGCCGCCGGCGACGTCGACGACGAAAACTTCGCGACGTTGCGGGACGGGTACACGGTGCGCGCCGCCGCCGTCCTGCGGGAGATCGAGTCCGGGCGGTCCCGGTTGGCGCCACGATCGCCCCGGCGATGGGCGCGCACCGTCGGTGTCGTGGCGGCGCTGGCAGCACTGGCAGTGGGCATCGGGTTCGCGCTGGCGAGCGCGTTCGGTGAACGGCGGCCCGGTCAGGAGATCACGGGTTTCACGCCCGGCGACGATGCCCGGACGGTGCTCGCCGCGGCACGCACGGCCCTGAACCAGCGCGACTTCGGCTTGGCGAATGCGCTGTACGCGAACGTCGTGGAGATGGAGCGCGAGCGCGGCGTCGACAGTGCCGAGGCAATCACCTACTTCGGGTGGACGCTGGCGCTGCAGTCCGTGCAGGACCCCGACGAGACGAGCGCGCGCGACCGGCTCGATGCGGCGCGGATTGCGCTCCGCCAGGCGACCGTGATCGACGCCGACTACGCGGACCCGAACTGCTTCCTGGCGATCGTGGAGTACAACTTCTTCGATGACGCCGATGCGGCACTGCCGCACATCGATGCGTGCCAAGCGCTCGACCCGCCGGCCGACGTGGCGGAGCTGGTCGCAGGGTTCGCCGACGAGATCCGCTCCGCCGCGAGCTGACGATCATCACTGCGCGCTGAGCGCGGTGACGACATCCCGCTTCGCGCCCGTCGGCGTCGGTACTGTGGCCGGATGGGTTCGAATCCGCCGCCGCCGAGTGGTCCGCCGCCTCCCCCGGGGGGTCAGCCACCCGAGCAGCCGCCCGGATATCCGCCGGTCGCGCCACCGCCACCGGCGGGTGCTCCGCCCGGGTACGTTCCGTTCGGCGCCGCCCCACCCGCCACCACGGGCCAGCGGACGAACGGGCTCGCCGTGGCCTCGCTCGTCCTGGGGATCGTCGGGATCATCCTGTGCTTCCTGTGGATCCCGTGGATCCTCGCGATCATCTTCGGCGTCATCGCGATCAAACAGTGCAACGAGGACCCGAGCTACACCGGCAAGGGGCTGGCGATCGCAGGGCTCGTCTGCGGCCTCGTCGGGGCCGGGATCATCGTGCTGTTCCTGGTGTCGAGTGGCGGCGATTTCACCTACGACTTCAACACGATGGCTGTTGCGGTCGGTTCGGCGCGCTGACGGGCACCGTCACCGTCACTTCTTGGCGTTCTTCACCGACTTGGCCGACAGCGTCGGCGGCGGCCACACCTTGCCCTTGGTGATGCGGTCGCCCTTGCGACGCAGCACCCACACGCTCGCCTTGCGCCAGTCCGGAGGGGTCTCGACCTCCATGCCGCGCCGGACGAGCGCCTGGATCACTGCGGGGATGATGTCGCCGTGGCTGCACAGCACCGCACCGTCGGGCACATCAGTCAGCATCTCGAGCACCGGCTCGAATGGTTCGTCCTCGAGCAGCCGCTTGTCCTCCTGCACCTCCAGGCCGAGCAGTTCGCCGAGCGGCTCGAGCGTCTGACGGCACCGGACGTACGGACTGGAGTGCAGCGACGTCACCTGCTTCTTCGCGAGGCGCGCCGCCACGGCCTTCGACTGCTTCCAGCCGGTCTTGCTCAGTGGGCGGTCGATGTCTTCGCCGGTCCACACCCGGCGTTCGCCGGCCTTGGAGTGGCGGACGAGGTAGATCACCGCCGAGCGACTCATCGTGGGTCCCGGGTCAGCTCTCGCCGGTCATCGCCCGGTGGCGGGCGGTCAGTTGGCGGACGAACACGATCCACGCGGCCGCGGCGACGGCACTGCCGATGCCCGAGATCAGTGTGATCGCGGTATCGGCGTCGACGAGGTTCTCGGCGACCGCTTCGGCGCCGGTGTCGCCGAAGTTGTTGATCGAATCGAACTGCAGGGTGATCGTCAGCAGCGGCAGCAGCCCGAAGGCGACGAACCAGATCCACAGTGCAGGGTTCTCCCGCCCGCCGGTCGGCGCCGTGACACCGGCCGTCACCGGCGGTGCGGACTTCTGCCACTGCTCGCGCAGCATGAGGAACGGGATGACGTACAGCACGAGCGGCGGCAGGAACCATCCGAAGATCGCGAACAGCGGGTGCCAGGTCGTCGACTGACCGAAGGCCCGCAGGTTCGCAGTGATCCGGAACATCCAGATCATCACCAGGACCGCGCCCGCGAGCAGACCGATGCCGGCGATCGCCGAGAACGCCGAGAACGACACGACCGAGTCGTTGAACTCCGATTCGGAGATCGAGCCCGCCAGGAAATCCTCGGCCTTGGTGCGCAGCGACGAGGTCAGCAGTGCGTTGACCAGGCTGCCGACGCCGGCGATGCCGACGACGATCATGATCGCCGTGGAGAGGCCCTTGACGCGGCTGATGCGGGTCATCGGTGTCGGCGCGTTGCCGTAGGCGACGTACCCCGGTGGCGGCGTCAACCCGTCGCCAGGCGGCGGCGGGGGTGGCCCGGGCGGTGGAGGGGGAACGTCGCTCACGACCGACAAGCTATCCGGCGTCATTTCGCCTCGGACCACCGGAGGATGACACTGGTGTCGCTGACGAATCGGACGGGCGGCGCGCCGGCGGGCCCGGCCGGTGCCCAGCGATGGGCCGCTTCCTGCAACGCAGCGTCCAGCGTGTCAGCCGCGGCGGTGGCGTTGGCCTCGGGGACGTGAATCAGCAGTTCGTCGTGGAGGCAGAGCACGATCCGTGCCCCGAGGTGCCCCGAGCGGGCGCGCAGCAACACCGCCCAGGTCTTGAAGAACTCGGCGGCAGCCCCCTGCACCATCGCATTCCGTCCGTACCGACCCCGTGCCGCGGCGCGCGAGCGGGCGTCGCGCTCGGTGACGTCGTTCGTGTTCGTCGAGCTCATCCGCACGAGCCGGCCGCCGTACGTGCGCAGATCGTGGCTGCCCTGGGCGGCGAGGTCGGCGTCACGCAGGTACTGCATCGCCACCGGATACTCCCGTTCGAGCCGGGCGAGGGCCTGCGCCCCCGTGCCGGTCGTCTGGCCGTACATCGCGCCGAGCACCGCGACCTTCGCGACCTCGCGCTCGACGCCGAGCTGGCGCGCGACCGGCGCGTACATGTCGTCGTCCTGCGTCGCCGCCGCCAGCTTCGGGTCGCCCGACACAGCGGCGAGGATGCGTGGCTCGATCTGGCCGAGGTCGGACCGGATGAACGCGTGCCCGACCTCGGCGGCGATCGCGGGACGGAGTTCGGCCGGCATGTTGTGGAGACCGGCCGTCGCGGTCATCCGGCCGGCGGCGCCGTCGGACCCGGACCACGATCCGCGCAGGCGACCGTTGCCGTCGACGTGGGTGTCGATCCAGTCGTAGCCGAACGTCGTGAGGATCCGTTCGGCGCGGCGCCATGCGAGCAGCGGAGCGACGATCGGGTGGGCGTCGACGAGCCGCTCAAGCCTCCAGGCACGGGTGTCCGGCACCTCGATGCCGACGCGGCGCAGCAACGACTTCACCTGCTCGGGGCTGCGCAGGTCGAACGTGGCGCCGGGCGGCAGATGCTGGAGCACGTCGTGATCGCGGCGCGCCAGTTGGGCGCCCGCGTCCTCGGCGGTGCGGGGCCGGGGCCCGACGAAGCCGGCGACGATCGTCTCGGCGACGCCCCGGTCGAACGGCAGGCCGTCGACTTCGAGTTCGGCGCACAGCAGCTCCGCGGCCGACTCCGACAGCGCGGTGGCGCGGGCCGCCGGCCGATCGGTGATGGCTCCGAGCCGGTCGACCTGGGCCAGGTGCAGGTCACGGGCGAGCTCCGCCCAGCGGACCAGCCGGGCCGGCGTCTCGGCCCACTCGCCGTCGACCCACTCCGGCCGGAGGTGGCCGTCGGTGCCCACCGGCTCGTCGGGATCGCCGCGGGGGTCGAGTTGGCTGAACAGGTCCTCGGGGGCACGTTGCGGTATCTCGCCGGGGTCGAGGTCGTGCAGCGCCGCCCAGATCTCGGCGGGACCGGAGCGCCACCCGCCGAACAGCAGGCGGTGCACCGCGCCGAGGTCCCAGCACCGCGCCGGGCGGATGCCGGCTTCGACGAGCAGACGGGCGGTGTCCTTCGACCACCAGATCCAGCGCGGCCCGACGTCGCGTTCGATCCGGCCGATCTCGGCGAGTGCGGCGGTGCCTTCGAGCACGCGGATCTCGTCGCCGGCGGCGACCGCGGCGGCATCCGCGGTGAGGACGAGCGCGACCGGCTCGCCCGGGGCGGGGCCGGCGAGGGTCATCCCCAGCCGAGTTCGTGCAACCGGGCGTCGTCGATGCCCGCGGCGTGGGCGATCTCGTGGATCACCGTGACGAACACCTCCTCGGCGAGGTCGTCGAGGTCGTCGCACATGTCGCACAGCGCGAGCCGGTAGATCGACACGACGTCGGGGCCCTCCTGCCCGGTCCGCTCGGTGTGGGGGACGCCGTCGTACAGCCCGAGCACCGTCGGGTCGTCCGGGTCACGGTCGCGGATCTGGACGACGACGTTGTCGAGCACGTGCTGGAGCTCCTCCGGCAGGTCGTCCAACGCGTCGGCGACGAGCCGCTCGAACCGATACTTCGGAACCGGATCCATCGCTCCGCAACCTAGCGACGCTCGCCGCTCACCGGGCCACGGGGGTCAGGCAGGTGTCAGACACCTGCCTGACC
>JABDKP010000078.1 GCA_013002175.1 Ilumatobacter sp. | reverse complement strand
CGGCAGCACTGAGGGCGCGGCGGGCGGCGTGCAGCGTGGCCCCCGTGGTGACGACGTCGTCGACGACCAGCACCCGCCGCCCGGCGAGCCCGCCGCGGGTGCGGAATGACGGCCCGTCGAGCCGATCGGCCCGGCTGAGCCCGGTCTGCGCCTCGTGCGCGCCCTCCCGGGCGAGGAGCCGACGACAGGGCAGACCGAGCTGGGCGGCGACCGTGCGGGCGATCACCTCGCCCTGGTCGAACCCGCGGTCGCGGCGGCGACGGCTGCTGGTGGGCGCCCAGGTGACGACATCGACGTCGAGGTGCACGCCGGTTTCGACCAGCCGGTTGACCAGCAACCCGGCCACGTGGCGGGCTGCCTGGCGGCGATTGCGGTACTTGACCGCCAACATCACGTCGCGAGCCCGCCCCGTGAACGGCACGGCGGCGACCACCCCGTGCGGCTGCGGGCGCGGTGTGCGCCCGACCAGGGCGAATCGGCAGGTGGTGCACACGGCCGCACCCGGCTGGTCGCATCCGGCACAACGAGTCTCGAACATCATGGGACCAGCATGACGAGGGGGTGTCACAGTGGTTGCGGCGATGTGCGCCGCAACCGGCGGCTTCGCCGCCGCCCCGGCGGAGCCGGGGACTGTGAGTCCTCGGGCTCCGCCCGAGCCGGCGCTCCGCGCCTGCCACCGGCGCCGATATCGTCGTCTCCGTGATCTACGGTGTCTGGCCACGCGGCGGCGGGTCAGGCGTGGCACGGCCGCTGGCGCAGTTCATCCCACCCGACCGGCCCGTCGAGCGGTTGGTGCGGTGCGTGTTCGGGCTGGTGCTGTTCGGCATCGGGATCTCGATGCTGATCGACAGCGACCTCGGCGCCGCGCCGTGGGACGTGTTCCACACCGGCGTCAGCGACCTGACGGGCATCTCGGTGGGCAACATCGTGATCATCACCGGCATCGCCCTGCTGCTGCTGTGGATCCCGCTGCGGGAACGGCCGGGCCTCGGCACGCTCCTGAACGCCGTCGTGATCGGCATCGTCGTCGACATCAGCCTGCCGCTGATCCCCGACACCGACCGGCTGGCGCCGCGCCTGCTGCTCGTCGTCGGTGGCGTCGTGATCACCGCCCTCGGCTCCGGCTACTACATCGGCGCGGGCCTCGGCCCGGGCCCGCGTGACGGCCTGATGACCGGGCTGTCGAAGCGCCACATCAGCAGCTACTCGATCTCGATTCGCGCCGCGCGCACGTCGGTCGAGATCATCGTGCTCGCCGTCGGTATCGCGCTCGGAGGCGCGATCGGCATCGGCACCGCGGTGTTCGCGATCGGCATCGGCCCGCTCGTACAGGTGTTTCTCCCGCGGCTGACGATGGCGCCCGCGACGGTCGTCGCGCCCGCATGACCGCCGCCGCCGAGCCCACCCATCCAGCGAACGCGTGAGGTTGTTGCGCACCTGATGCGCAATTTCCTCACGCGTTCGCCTGCGGGGCGGAGCCAGGGACGGCTCAGTAGCGGTAGTTGTCGGGCTTGAACGGGCCGGCCGGGTCCATGTCGAGGTACTCGGCCTGCTCGTCGCTGAGCAGCGTCAGGCGCACGCCGAGCGCATCGAGATGCAGGCGGGCCACCTTCTCGTCGAGCCGCTTCGGCAGCACGTACACACCGAGCGGGTAGTTCTCCGTGTGGTTGAACAGCTCGATCTGGGCGATCACCTGGTTGGCGAACGAGCACGACATGACGAAGCTCGGGTGACCGGTGGCGCAGCCGAGGTTCACGAGGCGACCTTCGGCGAGGATGATGATCTGCTTGCCGTCGTCGAAGCGCCACACGTCGGTTCCCGGCTTCAGCTCGTCACGGGTCGCGCCCGAGCGGGCGAGACCGGCCATGTCGATCTCGTTGTCGAAGTGGCCGATGTTGCAGACGATCGCGTTGTGCTTCATCTTGCGCATCGAGTCGATGTTGATCAGGTCGAAGTTGCCGCTGGCAGTGACGAAGATGTCGGCCGTCTCGACGACGTCCTCGAGGCGCAGCACCTGCAGGCCCTCCATCGCTGCCTGCAGCGCGTTGATCGGATCGATCTCGGTGACGATCACCCGGGCACCCTGGCCCTGCAGTGACTGCACGCAGCCCTTTCCGACGTCGCCGTAGCCGAGCACGACGGCGGTCTTGCCGCCGATCATCACGTCGGTGGCCCGCGAGATCGAGTCGACCAGCGAATGCCGGCAGCCGTAGAGGTTGTCGAACTTGCTCTTCGTGACCGAGTCGTTGACGTTGATCGCCGGGAACAGCAGCTCGCCGTCCTCCATCATCTTGTACAGGCGCTTGACGCCGGTCGTCGTCTCCTCGGTGACACCCTTGATGCCCGATGCCATGCGCGTCCACTTCCCGGGATCGGACTTCAGCGTCTGCTGGAGCAGACCGAGCACGATCGCGAACTCGGGATTCGACGCCTCGGTCGGGTCGGGCACCGCGCCGACCTTCTCGTACTCGACGCCCTTGTGCAACAGCATCGTGGCGTCGCCCCCGTCGTCGAGGATCATGTTCGGGCCGTCATGGGCAGTGCCATCGGCCGCATCCGGCCACGTCATCATCTGATCGGTGCACCACCAGTACTCCTCCAGCGTCTCGCCCTTCCAGGCGAAGACCGGCACACCCTGGGGGTCGTCCGGCGTGCCGTTGGGCCCGACGACGGTGGCCGCCGCCGCGTGATCCTGGGTGGAGAAGATGTTGCAGCTCGCCCAGCGCACCTCTGCGCCGAGCTCGGTGAGCGTCTCGATCAGCACGGCGGTCTGGACCGTCATGTGCAGCGACCCGGAGATGCGGGCCCCGCGCAGCGGCTTCGACTCGCCGTACTCCTTGCGCAGCGCCATCAGGCCTGGCATCTCGTGCTCGGCGAGCGTCATCTCTTTGCGCCCGAACGGCGCCAGTGAGAGATCGGCGACGCGGAAGTCCTTCGTCGCGGCGAGGCTCGACGTGGCGGCCTGCGGGTCGCGAGCGGTTTCGTTCATCGTGTCGGACATGGTGATACCTCCGGTGGTTCGTGGGAGAACCGGGCCGGGGCCAGCAGGCACCGATCGAATCAGCCCGGTGATTCGGTCGGACCAGTGTACCCGGCGACGCGCGATGCGTGCCGGGGACGGCCGACGATCGGGGGACGAATCAGTCGTCGAGGACGATGGCGTAGACGTCGAGGACGTAGTCGACCGAGCCGTAGTCGTTGTATGCCTCGATGACGTAGTCGTCGCCCGCGCCGTTGGTGCCGTAGCGCACGAGCGCCATGTTCGGCACGACCTCACCCGGGAAGAAGTTGATGTTGGCGCTGAGCGGCCGCGTCGCGAGCCCGCCGGGGTACAGCTGCAGATACGAGGGCTGGTTGCCGTCGGTCGGGTACAGCTTCTGCAAATCGACGGCGAAGAGGTCACCGATCAAACCCTGCTGCGGCGGGTTCTTCTGCTCATTCGTCTGCCCGGGGTTCAGCGTGACCGACGCAGCGAAGTTCTTGAAGCTCCACTGTTCGGAGCTGCCATGGCCGAGCGGCGTATCGCCGAACTCGGGCTTGCGGGTGTCGAACGATCGGAACGGCGCCTCGAGCGGCACGACGCGACCGCGGTTGGTCGCTGCGGGGACCCCGGACTTGAAGTAGCCGAGCATGTCGATGACGATGTCGAGCTCGCCCAGGTTGTTGTAGATCGCCACATTGCCGGTCAGTGGGTCGACCGGGATGATCGTCGTATTGGCGTGGATGCCGCCCGGTTTGACGAGCGAGTTCGCGGTTCGCGGCGATCCCGGCGTCAGTGGTCGCGGGGTGATCGACACGAACGTGTCCGCACTCGTCGGATTCTGGTTGACCAGTGCGATGTTGACCAGCACCGCGGTGACCGCCGGGTCGTCAGGGACGATGTCGGGCTGCGCCGGGCTCACCGCGTCCACGCCGCGGATCGGCAGGACCATCGTGTCGCCTGCCTGCAGCGAAACGCCGCTCCCGCGTGGGTTGGGCAGCGACCGGGTGTCGAGGATGCGGCCGGGGTCGACGAGCTCGAGGCGTGAGCCACCGACGCCGTAGTTCGACGTCGAGATCCAGCCGAACACGTCGACGACGACGTGGTAGGTGCCCTGCTCGGTCATGTTCGAGTTGAACGTCATCGTGCCGCCGTCGCCGAGGCCGACGATCGCCAAGTTCGGCACGTTGTCACCCTTGCCGAACGTCAACAACGCCGAGATGTCCTCGCCGCCGCCGCCGCCGAACTCGTACCCCGTCGGGTACACCGAGAGGTATCCGTCGTGCGATGGCTCGGTGATCGTGATCGTCATGACGACGGCCAGCACGTCGGCGGCGTCGGTGGGCAGGCCGCCCCGACCGAGCGGATCGAACACGAACTCGCCCTCGGTGCCGCCGGTCGCGGTGGCCTTGCCGGCGGTCTTGACGCCGAGCGGCGCGACGTCGTACTCGCCCTGCTCGGGGCGGGTGTCGAGGATGCGATCGGGATCGAGCGGGTGGAACTCGCCGCCCGGATCGACGGTGTCGGCCGACACCACGGCGGGCGATCCTGACGGCCCCGCCACCGTGAGCACAGCAGCACACGCCAAGAGCGCGCCAAGCAGTCGTCGTGTCCAGTGTGGGTGGCTCATCACGTCAATCGTAACCTATCTACCAGCAGACTCCATGTCGGCGCCGATCGCGAAGCGAGGTGCTCCGCGTGCCGTCCTCGACCACTTCATCGGCACTTTCCCGGCCATCTTGAGCACGCGACGCGACGATCGGAGTGGTGAAGAATCCGACAACGGCCGGCGCGGGCACCGCGGTCGGCCCGTCGGGTCCTCAGCCGAACGTGGGAGCGATGCCGCGCTCGTCGATGATCGCCATCAGCCGGTCGTGCTCGGCATCGTCGACCGTCGCCGCCTCGTCGATCAGCATCACCGGGATGTCGTCACGGATCTCGTAGCGCCGGTGCAGCCTCGGGTTGTACAGCGCTGACTCGGCCTCGAGGTAGTACAGCGGACCTTTGTCCTCGGGACAGGCGAGGATCTCGAGCAACGTGGGAGACAGAGCCATGCGCACAGCGTACGGGTCCGTGGCGATCTGGTGGCGATCTGGTGGCGATCAGGCGGTGATCAGGTCGAGCAGTTGCTCGACGCGCTCGTCGCAGTGCTCCCGCGAGGGAGCCTCCAGGTTGAGCCGCAACAGCGGTTCGGTGTTCGACGGGCGAAGGTTGAACCACCAGTCGCCACAGTCGACGGTGAGGCCGTCCAGGCGATCCTGGTCGCGGTCGGAGAACTCGCGACTGACCCGCTCGATCACCGCATCCGCGTCGTCGACCTGGGTGTTGATCTCGCCGCTGGCCGAGTACCGCTCGAACGCCTTGCGAACGACCGACAGCGGTTCGGCGGACCGGCCGGCCTCCGCCATCACGATCAGCGACGCGATCAGGCCACTGTCGGCGTTGAAGTTGCGCGCGAAGTAGTAGTGCGCGGAATGTTCTCCGCCGAACACGGCGCCCGTCTCGGCCATCACCTGCTTGATGAACGAGTGCCCCACCCGCGTCCGCACGGGGACGCCGCCGTGCTCGTGGACGACCTCGGGCACCGCCCGCGAGCAGATCAGGTTGTGCAGGATCGTTGCCCCGGGATGCTGGCGCAGGGCCGACACCGCGAGCAGTGCGGTGGTCGTCGAGCCGCTGAGGCCCTCGCCTCGCTCGTCGACGACGAAGACGCGGTCGGCGTCGCCGTCGAAGGCGAGCCCGATGTCGAAACCGCCGGAGACGACGCGCGCCCGGAGGTCGCGTTGGTTGGCGGGCTGCAGCGGGTCTGCGGGATGGTTCGGGAACGTCCCGTCGAGTTCGGGGTACATGATCTCGAACTCGACGGTCGGGATCCGTCCGAGCACGGCCGGCACGACGAGGCCGCCCATCCCGTTGGCGGTGTCCGCAACCACTCGCATCGGCCCGATGTCGTCGACGTCGACGAAGGTGAGCACGTGCTCGGCGAACTCGTCGAGCATGCTCCGCTCGGTACGGGTGCCGGGCACGGCGACGGGAGCAGGCCCGTGTCCGTCGAGCACCGCCTGGGCGTGGCGCTGGACCTCGGTCAACCCCGTGTCGATGCCCACCGGGCGCGCGCCGGCCGCGCAGAGCTTGATGCCGTTGTAGCCGGCCGGATTGTGCGACGCCGTGAACATCGCGCCGGGAGCGTCCAGAACACCGGACGCGTAGTACATCAGATCGGTCGATCCGAGGCCGAGATCGACGACATCGAGACCGCGCCCGACGACGCCGCGGGAGAATGCCTCGACGAACGCCGGACCGGACGGACGCATGTCGCGGACGATCACGACCCGGTCAGCCGTCGACGAGCTGCGGACGAAGTCGGCGAACCCGACCCCGAGTGCGTGGGCCGTGGCCGCATCGAGCTGCTCGGGCACCGTCCCCCGGATGTCGTAGGCCTTGACGATCTGATCGAGCACAGACATGAGGGCGGCAGGCTATCGAAGGCGATCGGCGCGTCGATCGATGGTCGGGGCCGTCTCAGCCGGGCGGCGGCAACGGATCGCTGCGATCACCCTGGTCAGCGATGTTCTCGACATCCGGTCTGACATTTGTCCGCGCGCGCTCGCCCGACGGGGTCGTGTCGATCACGATGTCGGACGGCCGGGTCGCGTCGCCGGCGTCCACGTCGACGTCCGGCTGATCGAGGTACATCGGCGTCGGATCCGGCGGCTGCGACGGCGTCCAGACGTCCGGCACGACGTTGACGTCGCCCACGTCGGCGTCGCCGATTCCGCCGACGGGGACCTCCCCAGCGGTCGCGAGATCGCGACGCCTCCACGAGGGTGACTCGCCGCGCATGTCGAGGTCGCCGCGACGGCGCCACAGGACACAGAGCCCAATTGCGAGTGCCGTGAGGGCGTAGAAGAACCAGTCGAGCGTCGACCGGTCGTACGTGAGCCGCACCTCGTCCGAGGTCGGGATCACGAGCATGTGGTTCGGTGACACCCGATAGGGCCCGTCGGCGCCGTTGACGTTCCAGTTCGGGAAGTAGCTCACCCGCACGAGGACCGGGACGCCGACCTGGTCGACGCGGAAGGAGACCGATTGCTGGCCCATCCGAACGTCGCTGACATCGACCGGCGGAAGCGCAACGGAGCGGATCTCGTCGACCGGCGAAACGTAGTCGACGTTGCGGCTGCGGTCGCCCGGCTCGCCAACGCGAGCGTCGAGGTCGATCTCGACATCGATCCGCTGCCAGTCGTCCGGACCATCGTCCGCCGGAATCGCCGGCCAGTCGTCGCGACGCTGGAACCAACTCGTGCCCAACTCGAGGTTGCGCTCGCGCTGGTCGCCGCCCCGACCGTTGACCACGACCGGCTGCACGGTGAGCGGCTCGACGATGCGGGACCCGGACACCTCGTAGATGTCCCACGGGGCCGACGTCGTGATGAACTGCAGACCGTCGTGTCGAGCCGCCTCGGCCTTGGCGGGATCGGTGCGCAACATCACGTACCGCACACCGAGGTCGAGCATGTGCTGCACGCCGACATCGGCATCGTTGTTGGTGTACCGCAGTTCGCGCACCGGGTTCGACGACTGCTCGGACATCGCCGCGGCGGTGAGGAAGTGATACGGCGTCGTCCCCGACGCCTCGAAGAACAGCCCCTCCATCGATCCGATGCAGCCGTCGGTCCAGTGCGGCAGCAGCATCAGCGCCATCGTCGTGCCGTACTGGCCGTTCTCGGAGTTGTTCTCCCACAGCGCCCGACCGCAGCCCCGGTTCTCGCCGATGTCGCCCATCGTGGTGACGACCTGGTGGTACTCCGGATACAGCGTGCGCGCCTCGTACCCACCCCAGTTGTAACGCGTCCAGCCGTCGGCCACCGCCCGGCTGCGGTAGTCGGTCCCCGACGGCACCGGCTTGCGGATCGGGCCCCACGCGTACACCTGGGTGTCGCCCTCGGTGACCCGACCGTCGAAGGGCAGCGTCTCGTACATGAAGCCGAACACGGTCAGGCACGACAGCCCGATGACGCCCAGCGATGCTGCGCTGCCGAACGCCGTCAGTTCCGCCGTCGCCAACCGCTGCCGGGCAGCATTGACGAACCACGTGATCACCTCGAGGGCGCCGATCACCATCAGCATGTACCGCAGCAGGTACACGAACGGCAGCAGCCGGGGATTCCACAGCAGCCCGATGCCCGGGAGGCTGTCGCGGGTGACGTAGACGAGTGCGACGAACGCGAGCGTGATCAGCCCCAGCGCAGCACCCGTGAGGTGGCGGCGCACGATCATCGCGACGAAGCCGACGATCGCGAACCCGGTGATCAGGATGTCGAGCACCGGCGTCAGCGGGAAGAACATGTCCCAGAACGAGTCGCTCGCGCCGCTCGGCCGGAACCCGTACTTCATGTCGGTCATGAACTCATGGCCGAACAGGAAGGGTCCGACCCACCACGCCGACAGCAACACGGTGGTGACGCCGGTCGTCAACGCGAACCAGGCCCGACGAGGGTCGAACCACATCAGCGAGATGATGATCGCGCCGACCGCGACGAAGATCAGCACGATGCCGTGCGAGACCGCGGCGAGTGACAGCACGACGGCCGTCCAGACGCGGAACCGCCCGGTGCGCAGGCCGTGCGCGAGGAGACCGAGGCCGAGCACGGCGAGCGTCAGCGCGATCGAGAACGAGTACTCCCCCGCCATGGTCGACTTGACGTTGCCGCCGTAGATCTCGAAACTCTCGTCGAGCAGGAAGCAGAGGCCGGCGAACGCGAACAGCTCGGGGATCGGGTGGCGGAATGCGGCCAACCGGCCGAACGCCCAGCACGCCAGCGGGAACGTCAGCAGCCCCGAGGCCGCGACGATCTTGAAGGCCACCCCGTACGGCACGAACGGCACCGCGTCGAGCGCCACGATCGCCAGCGCCGGGATCACCATGTAGAAGCGGTAGAGCGGCAGGCCGCCGTACCAGTCCATGCTCCATCCGCTCAACTGGAAGTTGGGCAGGAAGTGGTCGCGCAGGAATGCCGGCGCCCACACGTGTGCACCCATGTCGCCGCCGGTCGGGGTCGTGTCGTCGAGCAGCAGGTCACGGCCGGGCGACAGCGGGTTGAAGTGGACGATCAACATCATGATCACCGTCGTCGTGACCAGCGCGGTCGACGTCACCAGCACCCGGACGACGCGCTCGTTCGTCCACTCGCGGTTCCACCAGGCCATCGGCCGGCGGACGACCCGGCGCATGGCGCGCTGTGACCACGGTGCGACGACGGGGTCGGCGACGAGGTCGTCCGCATCGACCTCATCGAGCACGAGCACGTCCGCGGTGGCCTCGCCGTCGTCGACCTGGGTCGGTGGCGACCACGTCGGAGCGGTCACCGAACGCTCGCCGGTCGACCGCTCGTCCGGCGCGAACTCCCGATCGAACCAGTCAGCGAACTCGTCCCCGGGGGGCTCGGACGCGCCCGGGTGCTTCAGGTCGTCAGTCATACGGCCCCCTCATCATGACAAACCGCCCGCGAACCGATCGGTCACCCTCCCAAACTTCCGCCCCGCGCATCGTTCAGAGCACCAGGAACAGACCGGTCGCATTGAAGCCGACGTGGATCATGATCGACGGGCCGAGCCGGCCGGTGAGCTTGGCGGCCGCGCCGACGATCAGGCCGAACGCGAAGAGGCCCGGGTACTCGACCGGACGGAAGTGGATCAGCGCGAACACGGCCGCCACGCCGACGACGACCACCGAATCGTTGATCCGCGCCAGCAACGAACGCTGGAGCAGGCCACGGTAGAAGAGTTCCTCGACGACCGGTGCCCCGATCACCACGATCGCGACCAGCAGCAGCGTCGTGATGCCTCCGGCGCGGTCGACGAGGTCCTCGGCGTTGCGCTGCAGATCGTCGTTGGTGAACGTGTCCGGCCACCAGTTCTCGAGCGGGAGGTAGACGAGGCGAACGACGACGAGTTGGGCCAGGACACCGATCCCGAGACCGAGGAGGTCCAGCGGGACGACGACGATGCCGAAGTCGGCGATCGGGTCGGCGGTGCCCGACCGGTCGGACGCGAACCACATCGATGCCACGTACACCGACCACGTGACCGCCAACGCCACGGCGAGGACTCCGATCGGGATCGACGACGGGTCGCCGGTCTCGCCGAAGATCGTCAGCACGATCGACGTCAGGAGCTGGGCCACCACCCAGGCGCCGACGAACGTGAGGATCGCGGTCCGTACGTCGATCGGCGACGGCGAGGCCGACGGGCGGATCGCGCTGCGCACCCGGTGCGTCGACCGGCCGGTCGGGTGGTTGATCACGGCCCGCAACGCTACTGGCCGCTACGGCGACCCGGCAGGGGCGCGGATGATCAGACGGCGATCAGATCGGGGAGCTGCGTCGTTCGGCGGTCGTCGAGATGCCATCCGCTCGGCACCGACAACCGTGCCGCATGGCGCTCGCACATGTCGTACGAGTGCGGGTCGCGCTCGGGTGTGAGCGCGTCCAGCCAGGCGTGCGACTGCCGATAGTCGTAGGTCAGCGTGCATGCCGCCGCTTCGGAGCAGCCACTGCGCGAGCACTGCCGACTACGGCGCATCGCGGCAGGTCGCACATGTTCGCCGGTGTAGTGATTGGTGTGTTTCTCGACCCCAACTGCCATCTGCGAGATGGTAGGTGCCGCCGCGCGATCGATCGTGGATAGTCGCCGTTCGCGCTGTTCACCAGTTGTTCAGCATCCGTGCGCGGCATCGACCTCCGATGGGGATCGAACACCCGTATCATGAGGGCCATGAGCAACCTGCCCCCTCCACCGCCTCCGCCACCCCCCGGGCGTGGTCGCGGACAGCAGCAGCGTCAGAAGGACCACACCCCGCCCGGCGATCTCAAGCCCGACGGCACCCCGGCCACGAAGGGCCCTGGCAGCTGGCCGCGGTGGACACTGTGGCTCATGGCGGGCGTGCTCGCCGCCGTCGTGCTGGTCCCGACGCTGTGGCCGTCCGACTCCGGCGAGTCGCTCGAGTACTCCGAATGGCGCGAGCTGGTCATCGACGGCAAGATCGCAACGGCGGAGATCAACACCGGATCGGGCAAGATCTCCGGCGAGTTCACCAACGAAGACAAGTACACGACGTCCGGCGGCGGCGAACGCGGCGTGTCCGAGGCCGACGAGGCCCTGCTGCTGGAGAACGACGTCAAGTACAAGTTCATCCCGCCGAGCAACAACTGGCTGCTCGGGTTGCTCTCGATCTTCCTGCCGATCGCGCTGATCATCGGCTTCTTCGTCTGGTTGCAGCGCCGTGCCCAGGGCCAGATGGGCGGCGTGATGTCGATCGGCAAGAGCAAGGCCAAGGCATACGACGCCAGCCGCCCGTCGACCACGTTCGACGACATCGCCGGCTACGAGGGCGTCAAGCAGGAGATCACCGAGGTCGTCGACTTCCTGCGGATGCCCGAACGGTTCCGCGAAATCGGCGCCCGCGTCCCGAAGGGCATCCTGCTCGTCGGCCCGCCCGGCACCGGCAAGACGCTGTTCGCCCGTGCGGTGGCCGGTGAGGCCGGCGTCGGGTTCCTCAGCGTCACCGGGTCGGACTTCATGGAGATGTTCGTCGGTGTCGGCGCCAGCCGCGTCCGCGATCTGTTCCAGCAGGCCCGCCGGATGGGCAAGGCGATCATCTTCGTCGACGAGATCGACTCGATCGGCCGCAAGCGCGGCGCCGGCCTCGGCGGCGGGCACGACGAACGTGAGCAGACGCTGAACCAGATGCTCGCCGAGATGGACGGCTTCGAGACGTCCGAGGGCCTCGTCATCATGGCCGCCACGAACCGGCCCGACATCCTCGACCCGGCGCTGCTGCGCCCCGGTCGGTTCGACCGCCAGATCGTCGTGCCGTTGCCTGAGTTCAGCGAGCGCAAGGCGATCCTCGACGTGCACAGCCGCGACAAGCAGATGGGCCCCGACGTCGACATGGACACGATGGCCCAGGCGACGCCGGGCATGTCGGGCGCCGACCTCGCCAACCTCGTCAACGAGGCGGCACTCGTGGCGGTGCGCCGCGGGTCCAAGCAGATCGAGCGGATCGACTTCGAGAACGCCCGCGACCGTGTCGTGCTCGGCGCCCGGCGTGAGTCGATGCTGCTCAGCGCGGAGGAGAAGAAGGCCACTGCCTACCACGAGGGCGGACACGCGCTGCTCGCCACCGTGCTCCCCCACGGCGACCCGCTGCACAAGGTGACGATCCTGCCGCGCGGCATGGCGCTCGGCGTCACCTGGTCGTTGCCGCAAGAACGGCACACGTACTCCAAGGAGTACTTCGAGGACACGATCTGCAAGGCGATGGGTGGCCGCGTCGCGGAGATGCTGACGTTCGGCCACCTCAACTCCGGCGCCGCCAACGATCTCGAGCAGGCCACCGGGATCGCCCGCCGGATGGTGCGCGAGTGGGGCATGTCCGACCGCGTCGGGCCGATGGCGTGGAGCAGCCAGCAGCAGGTGTTCCTCGGCGACGACCTGCTGTCGTCGGGCCGTGAGTACTCCGACGACACCGCCAAGCTGCTCGACGAGGAGATCGCCCACATCCTCACCCATCAGGAGCAGCGGGCGACCGAGATCATCACCAAGCACGAGAAGGGCCTGCAGCTGATCGCCGAAGCGCTGCTCGAGCACGAGACGATCGACGGCCCCGAAGTCGCCCGGCTGATCCAGGCCGGCATGCTCGGTGAGGGCGGGGCGTCCGCCCCGCCCGTGCCGCTGCGCGGCACCGACGCCTGACGGCGTCGCCACCGAATTCTTCGGGCTCCGCCCGAACGGCCACCTCCGGCGGCCGGAACAAACCAACGACACGCGCCACCCACGCGGCCATTGCCCCGCCCGTGCCGCTGCGCCTCCGGCGGCCGGAACAAACCAACGACACGCGCCACCCACGCGGCCATCGCCGCGCCCGTGCCGCTGCGCGGCACCGACGCCTGACGGCGTCGCCACCGATTTCTTCGGGCTCCGCCCGAACGGCCACCTCCGGCGGCCGGAACAAACCAACGACACGCCCGACACGCGGCCATTGCCCGGCCCGTGCCGCTGCGCCTCCGGCGGCCGGAACAAACCAACGACAGCCCGACACGCGGCGATTGCCCGCCCGTGCCGCGAGGGTCGCGACAGTTGTGGTGCCTCAAGGATGCCGGCGGGGCAACCGATCTACAGGGGCTGGCTCGCGTACGCCCGAAGCAGCTGCGTACAACCGGCGAACATCACCCGAACCATGACGACCACGACCGACAACCCCGCACGCGCGAACCCGTCGCGCCTGATCAGCGTCCTCGTCGCTGCGCTGGTCACCATCGTCGTGCTCATCTCGCTGACGTCGATCTCGACGTCACGCAGCGCATTCACCGCCGTCGGGGACAACTCCGCCAACGTCATCAGTGCCGACGTCCTCGACCCGCCGAGCGGGCTCTCCGCCACGAGTGACACAACGATCACGCTGGACTGGACGGCAACGACCGACACCTACGCGGACGGCCATCGCATCTTCCGCTCCACCAGTCCCGGCGGGCCGTACGTCCAGATCGCGGAGGTCACGCCCCGAACGGTCGAAACCTACGTCGACGCGCCTCCGATCGGCACCTACTACTACGTCGCGCGTGCGTTCACCACCAGCTGGGAGAGCGTCGACAGCAACGAGGACGCGGCTCGACCGTTCTCGTGTCCCGCCGATCCCGACCTGCGTGCGTGCATTCGCTTCGACGAGGACCTCGGTGGCACGTACGCCGACGACTCGGGGTACTCGAACACGGTCACCCACTCGAACGGCCTCCTCGTCACCGGCATCAGCGGCCTCGCTGCCGACGGTGAACCGACCCGGCGGTACGAGATGGCCGACAGTGCGTCGCTCGACCTGACGGACGCGATGACGATCGAGGCATGGGTCCGGTTGGACTCCCAGCCGGCGAGCGGACGGGCAGGCATCCTCGACAACGACGGGCAGTACAGCGTCATTCTCTACGCGACGACGGGGTTGCGCTGTTCGAACGGCGTCGACAACCTGCCGCACGTGCCGGTTCCGACCGGCGTGTGGTTCCACATGGCCTGCGCCTGGGACGGAGCGGACCTCACGTTGTACATCGACGGCGCGCCGGCGGCCACGATGCCGTCGACCGGCACGATCGCCACGGTCAACACCGACCCGGTCAGCCTGCTGAACACGAGCCCGGTGTTCGACGAGCCGATGGACGGTGCCGTCGACAACCTCCGGGTGTGGCACTCGGGGCGGACGCAGGCTCAGATCTGCGCCGATGCCGGACTCAGCTGCTGAGCCGGACGTCGACGTGAACCCGTCGCTCAGAGGCGCAACGGTGGGAATCGGGCCGACAGACCGGGCGCGGTGAGCTGGTAGAGGTGGTGCTCGTCGGGGATGCCGCGCAGCCGGTACTCGCCGAGCTTCTTGAAGCGGACACCGTCGGGGGTCATCCCGGTCAGCGCGGTCCTGGTGTCACCGGAGACGACGATCTGGCCGCCATGGGCGGCATCGGAGATGCGGGCCGTCGTGTGGACGGCCATCCCGATGTAGTTCGCCTCGCTGCGCGTCGGATACCCGGAATGGACGCCCATGCGCACTCGAACGGCCTCGGCGCCGTCCCAGCGGTATCCCGCCAAGTCACGATGGATCGCGAGGGCGCTCTCGACGGCCGCCGGTGGCGACTCGAACGCGGCGAAGAACTCGTCGGCACGCGCTTCGACGACGTGTCCGCACTGGCGATGCACCGCCGCCCGATGGATCTCGCGCACCGTCGACAGCAGCTCGGCGTAGCGGTCGCCGGCGCGGTCGAGCAGCGGCGTCGACCCCTCGATGTCGGTCATCAGCATCGTGACGAAACCCGATGGCATGTCGACCACGGCGGGCGCCGCGCCTCGCTCGGTCCGGAGCTGGCTGTTGATGAACCCGACCGGCACGATCCGGAACTTCTTCGCCGCCCGCAACAGCCGGGTCCGCGCCTCGTCCCGTGCCCGCTCGCTCTCGAACTCGACCTGCCCGAACCGGGCCAGCGCGTTGCGGACGTGCGACTCGTCGTAGATCGGCAGCCGCCGCTTCCCGTCCGAATCGACGTAGGCGAACGCCCGGTCCGGAAGCTTCGCCCGCTCCGCCGCACTCAGTCGCGCCATCCGCCCAGGATACGACCGAGACCGGCGCACGCCGCGGCCGGTTGACACCACGCAGCCGGGCGGGATCATCGAGAGATGGGAGATGTACACGTACCGCGCACCACGGGCCGGCCCTCCCCCCGGCCGAGTCAGCGCTGACCGAGCCCGGGCTCGGGGCTGGAACCCGGCTCGCGCGCCTCGGCCACCGCGGCCCACATGTCGGTCGCGTTCACCGGACCGAGGAAGCTCGCCTGCGTCACGCCGTCGGCGTCGCACACCACCAGCGTCGGGACGGCGTCGATGCCGTACTTCTCGTGCAACGACCGGTGCTCGTCGAAGTCGATCGCACACACGGCCACCTCGGCCGTCTCCAGCACCCGCGCCCGCTCGATCACACCGGCGCACGCCACGCACGTGGCGGAACTGAACACGGTCACCAACCACTGTGCGTCCGGGCGGGGGAAGTCGGCTCGGTCCAGCTGCTCGGGCACGCTGTACCGCCGCTGTGTCGGCGCATCGGGCCGGCGCCGCGTCCGTGCGACGAGTGCGACGACGCCGACCACGACGACGATCGCAGCAGCGATCAGCAGACGTTCCATCGCCACCCGATGCTAGGAGGCAACCGCGGGATCCGCGGCCGCCGAGCGCTCGCTGCTTGACCCCGCGGGGAACGTGAACGCGATGACGACCGCGCTCACCGTGTACGCGCCGGCGACGAACCACCACGCGAGCCGGTAATTGGCGATGTCGGTGTCACCGCTCCCGCTCGAGATGATGGCGACCGCGATCGAGATGCCGAGCGCGTAGCAGACCTGCTGGGTCGTACGGATCATCGCGTTCGACGTGCCGAACCGGGCGGGGTCGACGTCAGCGAGCCCCGCGCTCGCCCACGTCGCGATCGTCGCGCCGATCCCGATCCCGATCGGCACCGACAGCGGCACGAAGCGGCTGAACACCATCGGCGAACCGTCGAGCAGCAGCGCATACGACACATAGCCCGCTGCGCACAGCAGGCTCCCGCCGGCAAGGATCCACCGGTGGCCGATGCGGTCCGCCAGCCGCCCGGCGAACGGCGAGATGATCGCGGCGACGAGCGGCGACAGGACGAGCGCCTTGCCGGTCGTCGGCAAGGACTGGTCCCACAGTTCCTGGAGCAGCAGCGAGTTGATCAGGAAGCCCGACGTGAATGCCATCGCGTAGAACGCCACGCCGAGGTTGGTACTGGCGAACGACCGGTGGCGGAACAGATCGAGTTCGATCAGGGGCTCGCGGTGATGGGCCGACCGGCGCACGAGCACGACGATCAGCGCGAGGCCGGCGACCGTCAGCGCCCAGATCCGCGGGTCGCCGAGACCGACCGCCTCCGACCGCACGATCGCGAACATCACGAGGCCGACGCCGACGGTGCCGATCGGCACGCCGAGCAGGTCGACCCGACCGGTCGCAGCAGGATTCTTCGACTCCTGCAGCAGCCGCGGCGCGAGGAACAGCACGATCAGGCACAGCGGCACGTTCAGCAGGAAGATGCCGCGCCACGACCAGACATCGGTGACGAACGCGCCGACGGCCGGCCCGACGACCGCGCCCAGCGCTCCGGTCGCCCCCGCGAGCCCGATCACCGTCGACCGCTTGTTGACCGGGAACGCCGGCAGCACGACCGCCAGCGCCGTCGGCGCGATGATCGCCCCGCCGACGCCCTGGACGACCCGCGCCGCGATCAGTGCGGCTGCGTTGGGAGCGAGACCCGACAGCATCGAGCCCACGGCGAACACCATCACGCCAGGGATGAACAGCCGCTTGCGGCCGAGGCTGTCCGCATACCGCCCCGCCACCATCAGCAGCGCGGCGACCGTGATGTTGTAGCCCGAGATGATCCACGCCAGCGTCGTGTCCGACACGCCGAAGTCCTCGCGGATCGACGGGAACGCGACGTTGACCGCCGAGACGTCGATCACCGACAGGAAGAACACCAGCGTCGTCACGCCGACGGCGAGCCACGCCTCCCGGCCGGCCGCTTCCGGGGCAGCGTCGGGAGCGGACATCTGCGGGAGCGTACCGACGCGCTCCTGTCGCCGCGATCGCCGGGGTCGGGCGACTCAGTTGTTCGACGCGGGCAATGCCCAGGAGCCGGAGCGGCCGCTGAGCCCCTCGCCGCGCAGCAGCGAGCGCTCGATGAACACCCGGTTCGAGGCGTTGATGATCAGCTCCTGGCCGAGCGCGTCGGGCGTCACCAGGTCGATCGTGATCACCGCGCCGGGCCCGAGCGGGATGTCGGTCAGGCTGGGGATCGGCGACGGACCGCCCGGACCGACCGCCTCGATCGTGATCGTCGCCTGCTCGTTGTCGACGTTGTACACGACGAGCGCCTCGGGGGTCGGTGTCGTCGGCCCGATCCCGACGTGCCAACGGGTCGCGACGAAGCCGTCGGGGCGCGGTGGGGCGCCCTGCAGCACGGTCGTCGAGAACGTCTCGCCGACGGGCCGAGTCAGCACGCGTTCGACGACCACCGTCGGCTGGGCCAGCGTGGAGAAGACGACCGAGTGCCGACCGTTGGGGATGCGCGACGTGAAGAACTCCGGGTCCGACGTGGTCGCCTCGTCTTCCTCGGCGGCGCCCTCGAACGGTTCGAACACGACGACCTGGCGAGCCGGGACGTTGATCGGTGCGAAACCACCGCCGTCGGCTTCGAGCGGCAACCCGAGGAAGTACACGTCCACCTCGACGTCGCCGGCAGTCGGGTTGTAGATCGCGAACGTCTCGGTGATCCCTTCGCCCCGCTCACCGTCGGCGAACCACCACTGATCGCGAAGTGCCGGCGCAGCCAGCGACACGTCGTAGCCGAGACGACCCGCACCGGTGAAGTGCTGGGCCCGCCCGACGACGAGTCGTCCGCTGCGGGTGGTGACGCTTGCCGCAATCACCGGTTCGTCCCGGTTGCCCAGCTCGGCAATCGGAATCACCTTCACCGACTTCGGCGGCACCGGAAAACCCCTGAACGCGTTCGGCTCGCTGAACCCGGACTCGGTGGAGAACGTCAGGTCGGCCAAGACGAGATCGTCGTACGGGTTCGTCAGGATCAGCGTCTCGATGCTGCCGCCGGCGGTGAATCCGTCTGCGAGGTACCACTCGCTCGACGTGTCGCTGGCACACGGCGCGACCGAATCGCCCGCCGGGTGCATCGCGATCTGCTCGACGAAGCCCTGGCCACCGTCGATCTCCACGACCACGCTGGCGAACGACGTGGTGACGAACGCGTCGACGTCGATCGTGCTCTGCGCCCACGCTCCGACCGTGAAGCCCTGTTCGGTGACGACACCCTCGGGACTGAGCACGGTGAACCGCCCCGCGAGTTGCTCGCTGCCACGGTTGGAGATGACGACCGACCCGCCGACACCGTCGACGCCGGTCGCCGGCACGCCAGGACAGAACCAGCTACCCGTCAGCGAACCGAAGTCGGTGACCGACGGCATCCAGGTGCCGGCCGGGGCCGAGAAGACCGCCGGCGGGGTCGCCTCGGTGTCGCGTCCGACGACGACGATGCCGACCAGGCCGGCCACCAGCAGAATCAGCGCGGGGAGCGAGCGTCGGTTCATCGCGTCTCCCAATCTTCCACGAGGGTGCCGTCCGGCGGGTCGTCGTCGGCGCCGTCGCCGATGTCGAACAGCGGCTCGCCGTCGAGCGACGCGTCATCGGACAATTCGTCGGGCGGGTCCGACAGCTCGCCGTCCAGCTCGGCTCGGTCGTCGGACGGGTCCGACTCGTCGTCGGACGGGTCCGACTCGTCGTCGGACCGCTCCGGTCCGTCGTCGGCGAGCTCCGACACCTCGTCGGCGTCCTCGTCGCCCTCCACGGCCCGGGAGATCTCTCCGCTCAGGTCCAGGCCGGGATCGGCGATCGCCGGCCGCGATGGCTCGTCGCCGAGATCATCGTCGAGGTCGTCGCCGTCGGCGAACGGCACGTCCTCGAGGTCGATCAACGTTTCGTCCTCGACGAGCGACCCGGTGCGCCGGGCCAGCGGGACGCTGACCCGCGTCGCCGCGAACAGCACGACCAGCCACAGCAGCACCTGGAGAGCGAGCAGCACGGGCCGCAGCGACCCGGTGCGATAGCCGAGCGTCGCGGTACCGGACCGCTCCACGTCGAACGCCGTCGTCACGCCGAACGCCCGGCGCGGTTCGAGCGTCTCGCCGCCGATCGTCAATTCCCACTGCTCGTCGTACGGCACTGCGAGGTGGACGACACCGGGGACGACCTCATCTGCAACATCGGACAGATGATTCGCGCCGGGGAACTTCGGCGACACCGAGGTCAGCTCGGCGCGCACCAGTGCCTCGGCACCGGCCGTCCGGCTTGCTTCGGCCGTCGTCCCGGTCAGGGCGCTGAACGTCGGGATCCAGGCGGAGTTCTCGAACACCTCCAGCGTCAGCCCGGTGACCGACGTCAGGTCGAGCTGATCCTCCAGCGCATCGACCAGCCCACCCGGCAACGGCAGCGGGTCGGCGGTCGTCGACAGGACATTGTCGAACTCGGGCGCGACGATGAAGCGGATGCCGAGCGGGGCGAGCAGTCGGCCGGCGCGGAGCGTCGACGAACTCGCCATCTCGTCGAGCGCGACCCTGACGGCATCGTCGGCGTCGGTCGACGGCGACGTCCAACGATCTCGGAAATCGAGTGGTCCGTCGTCGATGATCGCGAAGGACAGGCCGTCGCGGTACTCGGTCGACGGCACCGGCAACAACCGGGCATCGCCCAGCAGCAGGACGTTGTAGTCGCCGCCGTCGGCGGCGTCCGGCAACGGCGCGTTCAGGAGACGGGCGAGTGGCGTGGGAGGCATCCCCCAGTCGCCATCGGCCAACGCGACCACACCCGGGAACACGCCGACGACGACCGAGATGCTGGCCAGGATCCCCAGTGGCTGGCGCCACCCGAACGTGCCGCCCCGGACGTCGAGGTCGAACGCAGCCAGCGCCGCCGCCGCGGACATCGCCAATCCGACTGCGACCGGGGCGAGCAGGACGCCGGCCTCAGGACCGTCGAACGGCAGTGCGCCCTGGTCGCTGAGCACGGCCAGGAACCCGAAGCCGACGACGAGCGTCGCCGCCCTGATCGCCCAGGTGAGCCGCCACGCCCTCGCCAACGCGACCCCGGCGATGACCGGCAGGTACAGAACGAGTGAGATCGCGGCGAAGTCGATCGACCCGATCTGGAACGACGCGAGGTCCAGCAACCCGCGCCCCGGGTCGCCGACCGGGGGTGGGCCGGACAGCTGGTCCCACGACCACGTCGTGAACCAGGGGAAGTTCAGCAGCACGCCACCGACGACCGCCGCGAGCCCGACCCAGACGTACCGCACGGCGGTCTGCCACGGCGCGAGCGCGAGGACGGTGCCGACGGCCAGCAACGCGGCGACGACGAGCGCGACGACCGCCATCACCGGCGCGAACGCGACCGCGAGGCCGATCACGATTGCGGCGGCGGCGACCCGGCGCAGCCGCTCGGGCCACGGGAGGGCGACGATCCCGTCGACGAGATCGTCGTCGGCTCGCCTCGGATCGGCGGTCTCCACCCCGACGGCGCGGCGCAAGGTCTGCACGATCCAGGGTGTCGAGGCGTACGCGATCAGCGTCGTCAGCCGGCCGGTGGCCATCGCCCCGGCGACGAGCGGTGTCGCTGCGTACACGACGAGCGCAGCGATCCGTCCCCGCGTCGAGGGCAAGACCGTCGCCAACCGCCACAACCCGACCAGGCCGACGACGATGAGGCCGACGATGAACAGCGTGTGCAGGGCGCCCATCCGGAACAGCGTCAGCGTCGACAGGCCGGCGAGCGTGGCCCATCCGGTCGGGTTCGCCGACGTCGAGCCGGCTCCGGTCGAGTTCCATCCCGATGTGTAGGAATCGAGGAGGTCGCGCGGGCTGGCGGGGAACTGCAGGAACTCGCCCACGTTCGGGACGCCCGCCGCGAGAAAGTCCCGGCTGCCGATCGCGATGGCGGCGAGGACGCCGAGCCACGCCAGCACCGGTGCCGTCGTGCTCTCGCGCCACCGGCGGACCGTGCTCTCCGGGCCGACATAGGTCGACGTCTCGCGCGACCGCAGGAACCCGGCGACGCGCGCGCTGCCCCGCACCTGCAGGCCGAGCACCTCGCGTTCGGGTACCCGGCGAAGCGGCTTGACGGCCTTGCGCCGACGGAGCGTCGACACGGTGCGCGGGATCAAGCCGGCCAGTGCGCGCAACGACGCCCATGCCTCGGACGCCTTCCCGGTGAAGACACCGACGACCAGTTCGACGAGCGTCAGCAGCACCATCTCCACCGACCGGCCCGGCAGGCGGGTCGGCCCGGTCAACGTGGCAACGGCGCGCATCCGGTGACGGGCCTGCAGCAGGCGGTGGTTCAGGTCCGGTCGCCGTTCCGGCAGCCGGCCCCGGTGACGCACACGCGCGGACGGGGCGACGACGACGCGGGCTCCGGAATGGTGCACGCGCCAGCACAGCTCGACGTCGTCGCCGTGGAAGGTCATCGACGGGTCGAAGCCGCCGATCTCACGGAACAGGTCGGCGCGTACCAGCATGCACGCCGAGGGCAGGACGAACACGTCGCGGACGCCGTCGTGCTGCTCCTGGTCGAGCTCGCCCGGCTCGATGACCTGGTCGATCTCGCCGAACCGATCGACGCCGAGGCCGACCGTCTGGAGTACCCCGGGGTCGTCCCACTCCACGAGCTTCGGGCCGACGACGCCCGCATTGGAACGATAGATCTCCTCGACCAGCGTGCGCACCGCCTCCGGCTCCGGGGCGATGTCGTCGTGCCCGATCAGGAAGAACCCCTTGTCGCCCTCCACCAGCCGGAGTACCTCGTTGACCGCAGGGCCGAAACCGGGGTTGGAACCCAGGCTGCGGACGAACGCCGAGGGCAGGCGCAGCCTGATCCGTTCCTCCAGCTCAGCGTCGGACGAAGTGATCAGGAAGAGGAACCGCAGGTTGGGGTAGTCCTGGTCGGCGAGCGCGTCCAACGACTCGTCGAACCATGCGCCCGGCTCGTGCACGACGATGACGGCGACGACGGGCGGCGCCTGCTGAATCTCCGGTTCCACGATGGAGCGAGGCTAGCTGTGCCATCGCCCGGTCGGCGGTCATCCGGCGGGCGTCTGGCACATCGCCTGCTGACTCGTGCGGGCCGATTCCGTGCGGCGACGCACCACCGGACATCCGCCGGTCGTCCGGCGCCTGCTCGGTAAGCTCTGAACTCTCGTGGCCCTCCCTCCCGACCCCCCTGGCCCTCCCACCTCCGCCGATCCCGGTGACGCCGCCGAGCCTGGCGACGGCCCGGGATCCGAACGCGCGCCGCTGCCGGAGGGCACGATCCCGGTCGGCATCGCGCTGCTGATCGCCGGCGTCGCGACGTACGCGTTCTTCAAGGTCGGCAACATCGCCGTCGGCGGCGACGAGGAGTTCAAGCCGATCACCTCGCTCTGGTTCGCCACCTTCCTGCTCGCACCGGGCTTCTTCCTGCCCCTCGAGCAGGAGCTGGGGCGGGCGCTCGCCCACCGCCGGGCACTCGGCCAGGGCACCCGCCCGGTGATCCGCAAGGTCGTCATGCTCGGGGTGCTGCTGACGGTGCTGGTCATCGCCGTCATCGGCGTCTTCAGCCCACTGATCGCCGGCAGCTACTTCGACGGCGACTGGTTCATGGTGGTCGCCCTCGTGCTCGGATTCGCAGCGTACGCGCCCGCCCACCTCGCCCGCGGCGTCTGCTCGGGCAGCGGACGTTTCCGCGACTACGCGATCATCATGGGCTCCGACGGCGTGGTCCGCATCGTGCTGTGCGTCGCACTCGCCGTCGTCGGGATCACCGCGGCCGGTGCGTACGGACTCGCGGTCGCGATCTCACCGCTGTTCGCCGTCGCGTTCGTCTACCGCCGGGGAGGTCTCGCCGCAGAAGACGGCCCCCCGGCCGCCTGGGCGGAGGTCACGCCGAACCTCGGGTGGCTGCTGCTCGGGTCGGTGTTCGCGGCCTCGCTGCTGAACGCCGGGCCGATCGCCGCCAGCCTGCTCGCATCCGACGATCAGGATGCACTGGTCACCCAGTTCAGCTACGGCGTCCTCCTCGCCCGCATCCCGCTGTTCCTGTTCCAGGCGGTCCAGGCCGCGCTGCTGCCCCGTCTCAGCCGGCTCGCGGCGAGAGGGGAGCTCGACGAGTTCCGGGCCGGTCTGCAACGCCTGATGCTCGTCGTCCTCGCCGTCGGGGCCGTCGGCACCTCCGGGGCATTCGTGCTGGGTCCGTGGGCGATCGAGGTCGTCTACGATGCGAGCCTCAGCGGGCGGACCCTCGCCCTGCTCGCCTTCTCCAGCGCGTGCTACATGGTCGCCCTCGCCACCGCCCAGGCCGTGATCGCCCTGAAGGGCCACGCGCTCGTGGCGCTCGGGTGGGGTGTCGGCGTCGTCGCGTTCCTCCTCGGCACCTGGCTGTCCAGCGACGAGGTCTTCCGCCGCGTCGAGATCGGCCTGCTCGCCTCGTCGATCGGCGCGATGCTCAGCTTCGGGCTGGCCCTGCGCCACAAGCTGGTCTCCGGTGCGGTACCCGATCAGGATTCGCTGATGGACGCGATCACGGACATGCCGTTCGAGAGCTGAACGACGTCAGCCGCGGGCCCGGGCGGACTCGATCTTCACGTCGTGCTCGACCATCATCGTGACGAGCTCTTCGAACGTGACCTCGGGCTGCCAGCCGAGCACCCGCTCGGCCTTCGAGCTGTCGCCGATCAACAGATCGACCTCGGCCGGCCTGAAGAACTTCGGGTCCTGGCGGACGTAGGTGCGCCAGTCGTCGAGACCGACCTGCTTGAACGCCCGCTCGACGAACTCCTCGACCGAGTGGGCCTCGCCGGTGGCGATGACGTAGTCGTCCGGTTCGTCCTGCTGCAGCATCATCCACATCGCCTTGACGTAGTCGCCGGCGTAGCCCCAGTCGCGCTTGGCGTCGAGCGTGCCCATCACCAACTCGTGCTGCAAACCCAGCGAGATCCGGGCTGCGGCGTTGGAGATCTTGCGGGTGACGAACTCGATCCCGCGCCGCGGACCCTCGTGGTTGAACAGGATCCCGGACGACGCGTGCAGACCGTACGATTCGCGGTAGTTGACGACGATGTCGTGGCCGAACACCTTGGCGCAGCCGTACGGGCTGCGGGGATGGAACGGCGTCAGCTCGGTCTGGGGCGTTTCGCGCACCTTGCCGAACATCTCCGACGACGACGCCTGGTAGAAGCGGATCGGGTTGTTCTGCGCCCCGCCGACCATCCGGATCGCCTCGAGCATCCGCAACACGCCCAGCCCGGTCGTGTTGGCCGTCAGCTCGGCCTGCGAGAACGACAGTGCGACGAAGCTGATCGCCCCGAGGTTGTACACCTCGTCCGGCTGCGCCAACTGCAACGCCGCGACCAGGGACGGGAGATCGGCCAGATCGCCCGGCACCAACTCCACGAACGGCAGCTCTTCCTGGATCCGCTCGGCGCGCGGGTTGCTCTGCCCCTTGACCATGCCGTACACGTCATAGCCCTTGGCGTGGAGGAACTCAGCCAGGTGCTGGCCGTCCTGGCCCGTGATCCCCGTGATGAACGCTCGTGGCATAGAACGGCGGAGTCTACGGCGCCTCCCCGCCGACGCGGGCCGGGAACGCCGGTACGCTGGGGATTCGTGTCACCCTCCGCCCCGCCGACACCGTCCCCGGCCGCTGCGCCGTCGGTCGCGTTCGATGTCGGACCGCTGCACGGCCCGCGGACCGGCGTCGGCAACGCCGTGACGTGGACGCTCGATGCGCTCCGCCGCTGCGGCGACGTGGAACTGATGCCGTACGTCACGAGCATGCGGGCCCGGCTCGACGGCGAAACCCGCAGGCTGCCGATGCCCGCCGCGGTCGCCCAACGGTGGTGGCCGCACTGGTCGCCCCCGTTGGATCGCCTGCTCGGTACGCCCGACGTCGTCCACGGCACGAACTACGTGGTGCCGCCGACGCGCTGCCCACGCCTCGTCTCGGTGTACGACTGCTGGTTCCTCGAACACCCCGAACTGGCGGCCCCGGACGTGCGGCGCTCGGCCGACGTGCTGCGGCGGGCGGTCGGCGACGGCGCGACGGTCGTGGCGAGCTCGAATGCGACGGCGGCTCGGGTGCGCGACCTGCTGGAGACCGACCGGGTGCACACCGTGCTGCTCGGCCCTCCGCCTCAGACCGACGCCGTTCCCGCGATCGAATCCGACGATGAGACCGGCCCTCGCACCGAGACCGACAACGTCACCGACGATGCTCCGTACGTGTTGGCGATCGGCACGATCGAGCGTCGCAAGAACTTCCCGTTGCTCGTCAAGGCATTCGCGCGCGTCTGCGCCGAGCATCCGTCGGCCCGGCTCGTCATCGCCGGCCGTCGAGGCGACGACAGCGCGGCGCTCGAACGAGCGCTCTGGCTGCTCGACCGCACCACGGTCGCCCGGATCACCGTGGTCGACGAGGTCGACGAGGCGACGAAGCAGCGATTGCTCGCCGGGGCTGCCGCGTTGGTGTATCCCTCGCTCGACGAAGGCTTCGGCTTCCCGATTCTCGAGGCCGCACAGGCGGGGGTGCCGGTCGTCGCCACGACCGCCGGTTCGATTCCGGAGATCGCCAGGAACGCCGCACTGCTGTCCGAGCCGTCGGATGTCGACGCCCTCGCCGCCAACATCCACTGGGCCCTGACCGACCCCGTCATGGCCCGCAAGCTGGTCACGCGTGGTACCCGCAACCTGGCCCGCTTCTCATGGGAGAAGACCGCCGCCGAGCTGAGCGCGCTGTACGTCGAGCTCGCGGACGGCGCTCGATGACCGCCGTCGACAGTGTCGCCGTTCTGTCCGGCGGTGTCGGAGCCGCCCGCTTCCTCGCCGGGTTGGTCGACGCGATCGACGCGGACCGGATCACCGCCGTGGTGAACACCGGCGACGACACCGAGCTGCACGGGCTGCGGATCTCACCGGACCTCGACACGATCACGTACACGCTGGCGGGTGCGATCGACGCCGAGCGCGGGTGGGGTCTGGCGGGCGAGACATGGGCGGCGATGGACGCACTCGGACGCTACGCCGCGATCCGGCCGTCAGGCTCGGCGGCAGCGCCACAATGGTTCAATCTCGGCGACCGCGACCTCGCCACCCACTTCTACCGGACCGCCCGCCTCCGCGAGGGGGCGACGCTGACCGAGGTGACCGACGAGATCGCCCGGGCGTGGGACGTGCCGATCCGCGTCGTGCCGATGACCGACGATCGCCGGGCCACGCTCGTCACGACGACGACGGAGGGTGAAGTGTCGTTCCAGGACTACTTCGTCCGGCTCCGCCATGCGGTCCCGGTCAGCGGTGTCCGCTTCGACGGTCGGGCGGATCTGGCGGAGGCCGCTGCGGACGCGCTGGCCACGGCCGCTGTCGTGGTGATCGCCCCCTCGAACCCGATCGTCTCGATCGGCCCGATCCGATCGTTGCCGTCGACCGATCCGATCCTCGCCGCCCGCCGGGAGTCGGTCGTGGCAGTCTCGCCGATCGTCGGCGGCGCGGCGCTCAAGGGTCCGGCCGACCGGATGCTGACCGAGCTCGGCCACGACGCATCGGTCGTCGGCGTCGCCCGGCTGTACGCCCCGATCGCGTCGGCGCTCGTCGTCGATGACGTCGACGCGCCGCTCGCGGACCGTGTCGAGGCGGAGGGCGTCCGTTGCGTCGTTGCGCCGTCGGTGATGAGCACGCGGGCGGCGGCACGCCGGCTGGCGCTGACGACGCTCGACGCCGCCTCAGCCAGCTGAGGTCGACGGGTGCTCACCGAGACGCCGCAGACCCTCGTGCAGTTCGGTCCACGGCGACCACCCGAGGTGGATTCGGGCTCGTACGGGCGACACCGCGAACCGGTGGAGCTCGTCGCGCCGACCGGGGCCGGTGATCGCATCCGTCCCGCCGCTGAGTTCCGACCACAGGTCGCGGATCGAGGTCTGGTGTCCTGTCCCGATGTTGATCAGCAGCCCGGTGCTGCGGTCGGCGGCCCGCACCAGCGCATCGACGACGTCATCGATGTAGACGAAGTCACGGGTCTGCCGTCCGTCACCGTGGATCGTCGGCGTCATCCCATCGACGAAGGCGTGGTGGAGGGCGGCGACGACGCCCCCATCGGCTCGCTGCCGAGGACCGTAGACCGATGCCAGTGCGAGCGCGGTGAACTCCAGATTCTCCTGTTCGCGGTAGTGACCGAGCAGGTCGAGGACGGCGCCGGCGGCGACACCCCGCACCCCGCGCGATGCCGTTGCACCCTCTTTCACGGGCAGGGCCGACACCGGCGGATGTCCGTACAGCGCGGCAGCCGGGAGGGCGACGACGACCTTGCCGACACCGTGGGCGCGACATGCTTCCAGTGTCGCCAGGGCGGCCGTCAGCGCGCCGGCCACCGCAGCGGCCGGTCGTTCGCACCGCGGGAAGAGGCCGAGGTGGTAGACGACGTCGGGTCGGCGCATCCCGAGCAGCGACGCCGCCTCCGAAGATGAGCCGTCGAGATGATGGATCTTCACACCGCCGGCACGACGGGCGTCGGCAAGGTTGGCGAGCGAGCCGTTCGACAGGTCGTCGATCACGTCGACACTGTGCTCGGACGCGAGGAGCCGATCGACCAGGTGGGACCCGATGAAGCCGGCCCCACCGATCACCACGACATGCATGCCACGAACCTACGCCGATCAGGCGGCGGAAGGGTCCGGAACGGAGCGGTCGACGACCGAGGCATCGGCCTCGACCTCGCCGTCCGCACCCACGATCGCCCGCCGCACCGTGGCGTTGCGGCCGATTCGACCCATGACGAGCGACGCGTCGACGGTCGCTCCGGGCGCGACCGCTGCGTCGGGCAGCACGACCGAGTCATGCACCCGTGCGCCGTCGCCGACCGTTGCCCGCTCGCCGATCAGGCTGTTGACGATCTCAGCCGACCGCGCCACGACCGCCGTCGACGCGACCGGCTTGCAGGTCTGACCCGGACGGCCGCCACCGAGGAGGTCGAGGTTGGCGGCACGGTAGAGGTCCGGGCGGCCGGCGTCGATCCAGTAGTCGTCGGTCGCCACGCCGTACATCGACCCCCGCTCGACCAACACGGGAAACGTCGAGCGCTCGATCGACACCGGTTCGCCGGACGGGATCCGGTCGAGCACGGACGGCTCGAACACGTAGGTACCGGCGTTGATCAGGTTCGTCGGCTCGGTGCCCGGATCGGGCTTCTCGACGAACGCTGAGATCCGGTCGCCGTCCAGCGCGACGACGCCGAATGCCGACGGGTCGTCGACGCCGATGAGATGCAGCGTGGCCTCTGCCCCCCACCGCCGGTGGGCGGCGACCAGCGCACCGACGTCGAGGTCGGTGAGCACGTCACCGTTGGCGACGACGAACGTCTCGCTGATGCCGGCGTACTCGGCCGCGAACTTGATCGCGCCGCCGGTGTCGAGCGGCTCGGGCTCGACCGCATACGTCAGCGCCACGTCGCCGCAGCGGCCGTCGGGGAACGCCTCGACGAACGGCTCGGGCCGGAAACCGAGCGCCAAGACGACGTCGGTGACGCCTCCCGCGGCGAGGCGGTCGACGAGCCGGGCGATCATCGGCCGGTGGCCGACGGGCAGCATCGGCTTCGGGATCGTGTCGGTGAGCGGTCGCAGTCGGGTCCCGAAGCCTCCGACGAGGACGACGGCCCGCATCAACTGTCGGTCGTCGGTGGCTGCGTCGCCGGCGGGTCGGTCGCCGGTGGTGTGGAATCGGTCGAACCGTCGTCGCTGACGCCGGCGGTGATCACCGGGACGCTGTCGCCGGGGATCGTCGTCCCGCCGAACAACTGCCCGTCGGGCAACTGCTGGCCGCTGTCGGCGGCGCCGAGGGTGGGCAGCTCGCTGGCCCACGGCGGCATCCCGACATCGGTGCCGTCGGGGACGAACGCGATCGAGAACACCTTGGCATCACGGTCGACGGGGATGTTGTCGAAGGCCGCGACGAACGTGGTGCCGCCATCGGTGTCGGTGAAGTTGTCCCACACGACGACCTGCAGCGACCCATCCTCCTCGTTGCCGTCGACCAGGCACTTCGTCTCGCCCTCCTCGAAGACGCCGTCGTCGAACCCGGGCGGCAGCACCCCGCGCTGGGCCTCGGGGAACGTCAACTTGTCCTGGGTCAGCTCGACGTCGTAGACGTCGAGGAACACGTCGAGCTTCGCCCGCCGGCCGACGGCCGCCCGCGAGTTCGGATGCCAGTGGATGATCCCGTCGTCGTGGCTGTGGATCCCGGTACGAGCGAAGTCCTGGTTGATGAACTGCCCGTTCGAATCGACTTCCTCGGCGTTGCCCGCCAACTGGACCCAGGTGCCGCAGATGTTGAACCCGTATGCGACGTGCCAGTGGTCGCCGATCTGGGGGTCGGAGGCGTCGGCGGACGGTCGGCTCTCGCGGGCGTAGACGACGAGCGCGAGGCCGAGCACGATCACGATGGCGACGGCCATCGGGAACAGCGTTCCGCCCTGGAAGCGAATTTTCTGCCCCTTGCCCTTCTGGGCGAGCCTGGCAGCTTTCTTGGTGGATGACGAGGAGGGTGCCACGAGGACCGGAGGCTATCGGTCCGCATCACCGATCAGGGGTCGGCGCGCGTCACCAGTCCCCGAACCAACTGGTCATAGGCCTCGCCGACCGCGGCGGGCGACGCCTCCCGTTCGACCCACCGCCGGCCCAGCCGACCCATCTCGGCCGCCTCGACCGGGTCGGCGAGCATCCGGCGGAGCGCGTCGACGAACGCGTCGTGGTCATCGGGCTCGACCGCGATGCCGCCGCCGGATTCGGCGAGGATCTGCGGGATTGCGGTGCCCGCGTCGATCGCGGCGACGATCGGACGGGCCGCCGCCATGATCGAGTAGGCCTTCGACGGCACCGAGACGTTGCCGAGGCCACGCTTCAGCGGCACGACGTGGACATCGCCGGTCGCGAGCAAGTCGGGCAGAAATTCGGCTGCCACGAATCCGCCGACGTGCAGATTCGGCAGCGAGGCCGCCTCGGCGGCGAGGGTGGCCTTGGCGGCGCCCTCCCCGGAGATCACGAACTGCACCTCGGGAAGGGCTCGGGCGGCGAACACGACGAGATCGAGCGATTGCGAGAAGCCGATGTTGCCCGCGTACATCACCACCGGCCGGTCGCCGAGTCCGAGCGTCTCACGATGATCGGTCATCCGGTCCTGCGGGCGGATGGCGTCGGTGTCGACGAAGTTCGGGATCACGTGAACCGTGTCGGTGCGGCGCGGCGGCAGCTTGGCGACGACGTTCACCCGCAGGTCCTCGGACAGCACGGTGACCGCGTCCGCGGCGCGGTAGGACCATCGTTCGAGGGCGAGCGCGAGAACGATGACCAGCCGGTTCGAGATCGCGCCGGTCCGGATCGCGGCGTCCGGGAACACGTCTTGGATGTTGAACACGAGGCCTGCGCCGCGCAGCCATGCGACCAGCCGTCCGGTGAGGCCGAGCGTGAGCGGCGGCGACATCGCGATGACGCCGTCGACGCTGCGCAGCCGTCCTCCGGCACGGAGCCCGCGCCATCCGGCGAGCACCGAGAACGCCGCGAACCCGAGGGCTCGGCGCACGAGGTTCGCCTTGTCGTCGCCGGCGAACGGATCGATGCGGGTGATCGAGCCCCACGAGGTCGCTTCGCGCCGGACGCGCCGCCCCTGCCATCCGGGTTCGATCGCATGGGCGCGATACCACGGGAGCGACGTGACGACATGCACCTGGTGGCCGCGTTCCACCAACTCGGCGACGATTCGGGTCATCACCGTGCCGGTCGGGGCGGTGTCGGGCTCGAAGTGCGGACACAGCACGACCAGCGTCGTCGCGGGCGGGCCCGATGTCGCCGTCACTGCAGCGCGCGGCGATACGCGGCGGCGAGCGCGGCGCCGGACTTGACGGCGGTGTACTCCAGGGCCCGCCGCCGGCCGAGCGCAATCAGCTCGGCACGCCGGTCGACGGCCGTTTCCAGCACGCCGGCCCAGGCGTCGAGATCGCGGGCGACGACGATGCCGGCGTCGCCCAGCACTTCGACCACCGCGGGCTGATCGGCGGCGATCACCGGCGTGCCGAGGGCCATCGCTTCGACGACGGGGGCGCCGAATCCCTCGTATTCACTCGGGAACACCAGGGCGTCGGCCAGCGCGATCAGCCCGTCGCGGTGCGTCGCCGGCACGCGGCCGGGCCGCACGATGCGTCGGTCGAGACCGAGCGCGGCGATCTTCGCCTCGACCTGACGATCCGCCGAGCCCGCCCCACCGAGCAGGACGAGCCGCAGATCGGGGTCATCCCAGTGCCGGGCCATGACGTCCAACAGGAACTCGTGGCCCTTGTGCGGGTGGGTGATCGCCGGGAAGACGACCACCCTGCCGGCCCCGAGGCCGTAGTCGCGCCGCAGCTCGAACTCGCTCGGCGCGTCAGCACCGATCGTCGCCTCGACGCCGTGCGGGACGACGACCACGCGTTCGGCATCGACGCCGAACGAGTCGATCACCGTCGCCCTGACCCACTCGGACGGCGTTGCGACGACTGCCGCGCGCCGTACCGACCGGGGCACCATCCGGCGGAGGTAGCGCAACTTCCGGCGCGACGCATACTCGGGATGGCTGAGATACTGCAGGTCGTGGATCGTCAGCAGGGCCGGCCGCGTGCCCACTGCGGGCACGGTTCCGCCGCCGTGATGAACGAGCTCGGCGGAGCGTGTCCGCCGGCGCAGCCACGTGTGCTCGGCGAGGACCCGCCTGGGCCGATCGCTCCCGCTGACGCCGGCGACCGCGATCGGGAACACCTCGGCCAGATCGGGGTGCGCGTCGACGAACGCCGGAACGACGTACAGCGTGGGGAGGAACTCGGAGCGCTGCGCGGCGAGTCCGGTCAACTGCCGGACCAGGTACTCCTCGGACCCGCCGACCTGACCCGGCACGCACCACAGCAGGTTGACCGCCACGCCGACTGCGGCCAGCCGCGTGTTGCCCGGGTCACCTGGATGAACGAGTTGATCAGTCATTGTGCCGCCGCCGGCCCGCCGCCGTCGGCGAGTTCCCGGTAGACGTCAAGGGTACGCCGTGCCGCGCTCGCCCACGACAGTTCGCGCACGCGTGCCACCGACCGGGCGGCGAGTTCGACGCGCTGGTCGAACGCGGCGTCGATGCCGTCGGCGATCGAGCGCACGTCGAACGGGTCGACCAACACGGCCGCACCGCCCGCGACCTCCTCGGTCGACGTCCCGGCGCTCGTGACGACCGGTGTCGCCTGGGCCATCGCCTCGGCGACCGGCAGCCCGAACCCTTCGCGCTCGCTCGGATAGGCAAAGACGCCGGCGGCCGCATAGATCGGTCCGAGGTCGTCGTCAGGGACGAACCCGAGGAAGCGCACGTCGACGTCACTGCGGGCGACGTCGACGTCATCGCCCCAGCCCTGCGCTCCGACGACGACCAATGCCTGGGTGGACCGGCGAGCGGCCATGGCGGCGACCAGGCGCGCCAAGTTCTTGCGCGGCTGCAGCGTGCCGACGAACAGTACGAACTCGTCAGGGAGTTCGTACCGGCGGACGACACGTTCGATCGAGGACGGCGACGCCGGCTCGACATCGACACCCAGCGGAACCACCCGGAGACGGTCCGCCGCGATGCCGGCCTCCAGGCAGTCGCCGAGGGTCGCCGCGCTCGGCACGAGCACCCGATCGGTGCGGTCTCGAATGACGTCGAGTGCCTTCGTCATGATCCGCACCCCGTGCGCGGTGAACTGCTGCGGCGAGTGGAGGAAGGCGACGTCGTGCAGCGTCACGACGAGGGGCGCCGCCGTCCCGCACGGGATCAGCCCGGTGGCATGGGCGACGTCGACGGCACCGGTTGCAGACTCGACCTTCGGCCAGTTCCAGCGCACCCACGTCTCGTACAGCAGCGGGCGCGCCAGCGGCAGCATCGCGACCGTTCCGGCGGGCCGGTACGGCTTGTCCGGCACCCGCAGGTGCTTCCCGGCGACGAGGCGGACATCGACGTCATCGCTGAGCGCCGCGAGCTCGTGGGCGATGCGCAGCGCCGCGACAGCGGTGCCGCCAGGGCTGGAATCCCAACACTGCTCGACCGTGTAGGCGACGCGCACCGGGCGAGGACCCGTTTCGACACCTGATTCATCTCCCACCCGCCCCATCATCGCACGCCGCGCCATCGCGTCGGCTGCTCACTATCCTCACCGCGATGTCGTTCTGGAGCCACCGTCGGGTTGTCGTGACCGGCGGCTCCGGGTTCCTCGGGCGGCGCGTCGTCGACCGGCTCCGCGCCGAGGGCGCCGACGTCGCCGCCCCGGGGCACGACGAGTACGACCTCACCGAGCCCGGCGCCGCGACGGCGATGCTGGCAGCCCACCGCCCGACCGACGTGATCCACCTCGCCGCACGCGTCGGTGGGATCGGCTTCAACTTGGCGCAGCCGGCGCCGCTGTACCTCTCCAACCTGCTGATGGGTACGCACCTCATCGAAGCGGCGCGGCACACGCCCGGCGTCGAGAAGACCGTGCTGGTCGGCACCGTCTGCTCGTATCCGAAGTTCACGCCGGTGCCGTTCTCGGAGGACGACCTGTGGAACGGCTACCCCGAAGAGACCAACGCGCCGTACGGCATCGCCAAGAAGGCGCATCTCGTGCACGCGCAGGTCAACGCCCAGCAGTACGGCCAGCGGTTCGCGTACGTCATCCCCACCAACCTGTACGGCCCGGGCGACAAATTCCATCCCAGCGTCTCGCATGTGATCCCGGCCCTGATCAAGAAGTGCGTGGACGCTCGTGAGGCCGGCCTGCCGAGCGTGGACGTGTGGGGCACCGGGGCGGCGTCGCGCGAGTACCTCTACGTCGACGACGCAGCCGCCGCGATCGTGCTCGCTGCCGCCGAGCGCTCCGACGACCTGACGGTCGAGCCGCTGAACCTCGGCGCTGATCGCGAGATCACGATCACGGAGACGGTCGAGACGATCGCGCGGCTCGTCGGCTTCTCCGGCGAACTCACGTGGGATTCCTCCAAGCCGGACGGTCAACCCCGCCGCGGTGTCGACGGTGCGCGCGCGAACGAACGACTCGGTTGGCGGCCGGCAATGCCGTTCGAGGACGGTCTGCGGGCCACGATCGACTGGTATCTCGCACACCGCGCCGAAGCCGAGCGCGACCCGTCGGCCTGAGCCGCGCTCACGCCACGACGCCCGCGGCGAGCGCAGGCTCGCGGTACGCGGCCGCCAGGGACTCGACGGTTTCGTGGGCGTTGAGCCCACTCGGGTTCGGGACGACCCACAGCCGGGACCCCTCGAAACCGTCGGCCTGCTCCCCCATCACCGCATCGCGCCGGCCGAATGCGGTTCGGTACGCGGTGATGCCGGCGATCGCGACGACGGCCGGCCGCCTTTCGCGGACGAGCGCCCGCAGCTGCTCGCCGCCCTCGCGCAACTCGTCCGGGGTGAGTTCGGACGCTTTGGCGGTGGCGCGGTGCGCGACGTTCGAGATGCCGAGGCCACGGTCGAGGAAGTACACGCGGTCATCAGCGGTCATCCCGACGCCGCAGTCGATCTCGCGCTCGATGATCCCTGCCCGCAGGAGGGCGGGGTAGAACCGGTTGCCGGGGTACGCGAAGTGGGTCTGGGTCGCCGCGGTCCACAATCCCGGGTTGATGCCGACGAACAGCAGGCGGAGGTCCGGCCCGATCAGGTCGGGGACGGTCGCATCGCGGTACGACTCCAGCTCGGCACGGGTGAAGCCCATCGTCATCGGGAAAGTACTGCAACGAGTTCCGCGAGCGGTGTACGGAAGTCACGCAGCAGCACCTCGCCGTCGGCCCGCCAGGCGGCATTGTCGAGCACGCTGTTCGCGGGCCGTGGCGCCGGTCGTGGTGGGTCGAGTTCGGCGGTGGTGATCGGCCGTACGCGGGCGGGGTCGCGGCCGGCTGCGGCGAGGATCTCCCGGACGAACTCGTACCAGGACACCGCGCCCTGGTTCGTCAGGTGGTACACGCCGGCGCGCCGGTCGACGGCGAGGCGGCGCAGTGCGGGCGCGAGGTCTGCGGTGAACGTGGGGCAGCCGCGCTGGTCGGTGACGAATGCGAGGTCAGCGTCCCCGGCGGCCAACCGCAACACGAGCTCGACCATGTTGTCGCCGTGTTCGCCACACACCCACGACGTCCTCGCAATCGTGGCCCGCGGACCGGCCGCCTGCTCGCCGGCGAGCTTCGTCCGGCCGTAGGCGGACTGCGGGTTCGTCGCGTCGGTCTCGCGGTACGGGCGGTCGAGCGTGCCGTCGAAGACGTAGTCGGTGCTGACGTGGACGAGGTGCGCGCCGATGTCGGCAGCCGCCTCGCCGACCCAGCCGACCGCGGTGCCGTTGACGAGCTGCGCATGGGCCTCGTTCGTCTCGCACGCATCGACGGCGGTGTACGCGGCGGCGTTGATCACCGCGTCGGGGCGGGCATCGGCGAGAAACGTCCTGACCGCCCGCTCGTCGGTGATGTCCAGCGCAGTGCGGTCGGCGGCGA
>JABDKP010000057.1 GCA_013002175.1 Ilumatobacter sp. | reverse complement strand
ACCGCTCATCGCACCCGACGAACCACGAGCACCGCGAGCACGGGGTCCGACACGCAAACGCAACACAGACGCGAACGTGCCCCGGAGTCGAAACCCCGGGGCACGTTCAGTTGTTCACTTGTGAGTGTTCAGTTGTCGGTCAGATCTCGACCGAGCCCTGGACGGAACCGTCCACGAACAGCGTGCCCGTCTCGTCGAACTCGAGGATGAGGATCGAAGCCTGGGTCGGCTCGCCCTCGTCACGGAATTCGAGCGGTCCGGAGACACCGTCGTAGTCGATGTCCTCGCCGGCCTGGATCAGGTCGCGGCACTCGGCGTAGGTGGTGCACTTCGTACCACCGCGAGTGACGTCGTTGATCTCGGCGCCGATCGCGACACCGTCGTCGGAGCCGGCTGCCTCAGCAGCGAGCGCCATCACGACGGCAGCGTCATACGACTCTGCCGAGTACGAGAAGTCCACGAGTTCGGGATCGATCTCGAGGAGGGCGTCACGGAAGTCCGCGAGCTCGCCTTCGACGTCGACACCCGGGAGCGTGCCGCGCATGCCGGCGACGACCGAGGGGTCGTCGAAGGCGGCTGCGAGGGCGTTACCCATGTTGCCGTCGGTGCCGTACACGGCCTTGTCGGCGGGGCCGAAGCCGCTCTCGATGAGACCGGTCAGCAGCTTCGACGTCTCGTCGAAGCCGATGATGACCACACCGTCGGCGCCGGCAGCAACCGTCTCCGCGATCTCTGCGTCGAAGTTCTCAGCCTTCGGGTCGTAGATGATCTCGGAGAGCACCTGACCGCCCTGAGCCTCGTACGGGCCCTTCGAGAACTCGAGCAGGCCGGTGCCGTAGGCATCGTTCAGCACGAGGTAGCTCACCGTGGCGGTGCCGTCGGCGATCATGATGTCAGCGAGCGCAGCACCCTGGACGACGTCGGACGGCGCCGTACGGAAGTACAGGCCGTTGTCCGCGTAGTCGGTGAACGTCGGCGAGGTGTTCGCCGGCGAGAAGTGCACCTTGCCGGCCTGCGTGATCTTGTCGATCACCGTCAACGACACACCGGAGCTGGCCGCACCGATGAAGCCGTCGACATCCTCGGCGAGCAGACGGTCGACCGTGGCGTTGGCCACTTCACCGTTGTCGCCGGAGTCGCCGGGCAGCCACTCGATCGGGTTGCCGAGCACGCCACCGGCTTCGTTGATGTCCTGGATGGCGAGGTCGACACCCGCGAACTCGGGCGGGCCGAGGAACGCAAGGTTGCCGGTCTCGGGCAGGATGCCACCGAGCCGCAAGATGCCGTCGCTGCCGGAAGCCGGCGGATCGGTTTCGGCGGGTGCTTCGGTCTCCACCGGAGCCTCGGTCTCGACGGGTGCGTCGGTTGCCACGGGCTCGTCGTCGTCACTGCCACATGCGGCAGCAACGAGCGTCAAACCCACGAGCAGTGCACCGACGCGCGTCACGCGTGATTTCTGCATGTGAATGGTTCTCCCCCTGTTCGGACCAGGGCGGGATGCCCTGAGTCGTAAGGTCCGAACATCCTAGGCGCCCTACCAGCGCAATGCCAAGCAGTAGGTTGATCTCGTGAGTCCCGCCGTCCCGGAGCAGATTTCCCTGCTCGACGGCATCGCGACGACGCGCGCCATCCGTCGCTACACCTCCGACCCGGTCACCGACGCCGACCTCGAACAGATGCTGTGGGCGGCGAGCCGAGCGGCGTCCGGCTCCAATCGTCAACCGTTCCGCTTCGTCATCCTGCGCGACGGCCCGAACGCCGTCAGCGCGCGTCGGCTCCTCGGAACGTCGTTTCGGACGGGGTGGAGTGCCAAGCGCGAGGCCGACGGCTACCGGCCGTCGCGGTTCGCGGACTCGATGCAGCACTACGTCGATCACTTCGAGGAGGTGCCGGTCGTCGTGCTGGTGTGCCTGGAGCGATACCGCCCTCCCTCGCCGTACGAAGGCGCGTCGGTGTACCCGGCGTGTCAGAACCTGCTCCTGGCGGCGCGGGCACTCGGCTACGGCGGTGCCCTGACGATGTGGCATCTCGGCGTCGAGACCGAACTGCGCGAGCTGCTCGGAATCCCCGACCCGGTGGCGCTGTCGGCGTGCATCACGATCGGCGTGCCCGCGGGCCGGCACGGCCCACTGAAGCGCAAGCCGCTCGGCCAACTCAGCTTCGATGACCGGTGGGGCCGCGCCCCGGAGTGGCTCGGTTCGCAGTGAGCCGCGACCCGTTTCGCGACCTGGGCCTCGAACGGTCCGCCGATGCCGATGCCGTACGCGCGGCCAGGCGCCGGCTGGCGAAGGAGCACCACCCGGACACCGGCGGGGACGAGGGCCAGATGCGCCGCATCAACGCGGCCGCGGCCGACGCCTTGCAGGCGATCGAGGCGCCGCCGGGATCGCCCCCACCACGATCCCCGACGCCCGCAGACGGCCCACTGACTCCCGACGATCCCGCGTCGGGGTTCGATGGCCAGCCGACCGGCCTGACGAGTGATGTGCCGTCGTTCACGGTCGAGGCGCTCCCCGCGGAGACCTTCGAGGCGCTGCTCGTCGTCGCGACCTGGATCGGCGAAGTGCTCGACGACGACCCGCCCTACCGCCTCGACACCCACCTGTTCGAGCCCGTCCCGTGCTGGTGTCGGCTCGAACTCGTGCCCGACGCCGGTGCGTCGTCGGTGAGCATCACGATCGCACGGACGGGCGCGGCGCTGCCGAGCCTCGAGGCGGTGCGCGACGTCTGGGTCGACCAACTCAACCGCTACGAGTGGTGAGAATCCGGGCCGATCGGGGTCAACCGGGCCGCGGCGCGGCCGCCTTGTGCAGCCGGTCGCGGATCGCCACGCCCAGGCCCGTTGCGGGCGGTAACACGGCGATGACCACTGCCGCGCCGCGCTCGTCGGCGGACCGCAGCTCGGCGTAGAGCCGGCGCGCAAAGTCGGCGAGGTCGCCGGTCAGGTCGAGGATCTCGGCGCCGGACGTGCCGGCGGCGAGCGCAATCGCATCGTCCGGGCTGTCGACGAGCCGGACCGCGCATCGTGGCGCGTAGTGCGACGGCAGCATCCCACTGGCCCGGGCGGGGCCCGATGCCGCGGCGACGTGATCGTCGAGCAGCGTCTCGACCTCCTCGACCGTGATGCTCCCGACGCGGAGCAGTTGCGGCGGCGTCGTCGTCGTGTCGACGATCGTGCTCTCGAGGCCGATCTCACACGGCCCGCCGTCGAGGACGACGTCACGGGCCGGATCGAGCAGGTGCCCGATGTCGTCGATCACGTGCGCCGCCGTCGTCGGGCTCACCGCACCGAAACGGTTGGCGGACGGCGCCGCGACCGCGACCCCCGACAGCGACAGCAGGCGCCGAGCGAGGGGGTGCGCAGGCACACGCAGACCGACGGTGTCGCGCCCGCCGGTGACCACGGACGCGACCTTGGCCGCCTTGCGGACGATGATCGTCATCGCACCGGGCCACGCGGTCTCGGCGAGGCGGCGGGCGGCCGCGCTGGGCGCCGTCGCCCACTCGTCGAGGTCGGCGGGGTCGGCGAGGTGGACGATCAGCGGGTGGTCCGCAGGCCGTCCCTTCACCTCGAAGATCCGCGCCACGGCCGCCGCGTTCGACGCATCGGCCGCCAGGCCGTACACCGTCTCGGTCGGCACGGCGACGAGTCCGCCCCGCAGCAGCGCAGACGCGGCACGGTCGACGTCGGTGGTCAGCAACGACATGGCGAGGCTCAGATCGCGTCGAGGAACTCGAGCGTCGCGTCGAAGAAGCCGAACGCCTCGGGTGTCGCGAAGTGATCCACCTTGCGCAGGGTCTCGCATCGCCCGTCGGGGAACAGCGCCGCCAACTCGTCGCCGGGGTGGACGAAGTCCTGATCGCCGACGACGACCAGGACCGGGCACTGGACGGTGCCGATCGCCGTGGCGTCCAGCATCGAACCGCGTGGACGTTTCATCACGGCGGCCAGCGCCCGGATGTCGTTGCCGTTCTGCTCGGCGTACTGCACGAACAACCGGGGGACCTGGCCGAGTGAGTCGGTTTCGCCTCCACCGATGGCCTGGTCGAGCGCGGCCACGATCTGGGCGGTGCCCGAGTCGTCCGGTTCGAGCACGTTGCGCCCGATCCCCGCGAGGACGAGCCTGCTGAATCGCTCCGGGTGGGCGACGGCGGCACGCAGCAACGTCAGTGCACCCAGGGAGAAGCCCACCGCCTCCACCGGTTCGTCGGGGAGCGCGGCAAGGATCTCGCCGGTCAGGTCGGCATAGGCCGCAGGGTCGTGCGGCTTGGCAGCGGTGCCGTGGCCGAGCAGATCGACGCCGATCACGTCCTTGCCACCGTCCTCGAGCAGCGCCGTGAAACCGCTCTGCTGCCACGTGGTCGCGAACGAGCCGCCCCACCCGTGAACCAGTACGACCGACGATGCCATGCAGACGACAGGCTAGGCCGTATCGTTGAGCGGCCTGAAAGGAAGCACATGCGCCTGTTGCACGACCCGAACCACGATCTGACCTACAGCGACGTGTTCATGGTGCCCAGCCTGTCCGACGTGGCGTCGCGAATGGACGTCGACCTGGCGACGCCGGACGGCATCGGGACCACGATCCCGATCGTCGTCGCGAACATGACCGCAGTCGCCGGCCGCCGGATGGCCGAGACCGTCGCCCGCCGTGGCGGGATCGCGATCCTTCCGCAGGACATCCCCATCGACGTCGTCGAGCGGGTCATCGGCTACGTCAAACAGTGCCACCGCGTGTACGAAACGCCGATCACCCTCGCACCGGACGCGACGATCGGCGACGCGTTGTCGCTGATCCACAAGCGGGCCCACGGCGCCGTCGTCGTCGTCGACGACGGCCGCCCCGTCGGGGTGTTCACCGAAAGGGACCAGGAGGGCTTCGACCGGTTCACGCAGCTGCACAACGTGATGAGCTCCGACGTCCACATCCTCGCGCCCGACGTCGACCCGGCAGCGGCGTACGAACAGCTCGAGGCGTCCCGCCTGCACGTCGCGCCGGTCGTCGACGACGGGCAGCTGATCGGTGTGATCACCCGCAAGGGTGCGCTGCGGTCGACGATCTACCAGCCGGCCGTGGATGCCGACGGCCGATTGCTCGTCGGCGTCGCGGTCGGCATCAACGGTGAACCCTCGCACCGGGCGAAGCGGCTGCACGACGCCGGCGCCGATGTGCTCGTCGTCGACACCGCCCACGGCCACCAGACGCGGACGCTGCGGGTGATCGAGGCGGTGCGCGGGGCCTGCCCGGCCGCCACGCTCGTCGCCGGCAACGTCGTCACCGATGTCGGGACGAGGCAGATGATCGAGGCGGGCGCCGACATCGTCAAGGTCGGCGTCGGCCCCGGGGCGATGTGCACCACCCGGATGATGACGGGCGTCGGTCGACCACAGTTCTCGGCGGTCCTCGAATGCGCCGCGGAGGCAGAGCGCCTGGGCCACAAGATCTGGGCGGACGGAGGCGTCCGGTTCCCGCGCGACGTCGCGCTGGCCCTCGCTGGGGGAGCGGCGAACGTGATGTTGGGCTCGTGGCTGGCCGGCACGTACGAGTCCGCCGCCGACACGCTCCGTGACCCGGAGGGCCGGCTGTACAAGGAGAGCTTCGGGATGGCCTCGAACCGGGCGGTCAAGCACCGGACCCGCTCCGAACGGGCCTTCGACCGGGCCCGCAAGGAGTTGTTCGAGGAGGGCATCAGCGCGTCGCGGATGTATCTCGACCCAAACCATCCCAGCGTCGAGGACATCATCGATCAGATCGTCGCGGGCTTGCGGTCCGCGTGTACGTATGCCGGCGCGACGACCATCCCGGAGTTCCACGACCGGGCGATCGTCGGCGTGCAGAGCCCACAGGGCTACGACGAGGGCCGCCCCGTCGGGGTCTCCTGGTGAACGAACTCGTGATCGCGATCGACGGCCCGTCCGGCGCGGGCAAGAGCACCGTCGGGCACGCCGTGGCGGAGCGGCTGGGGCTCGAATACCTCGACACCGGTGCGATGTACCGCGGGGTCACGTTCGCAGCCCTCCGGCGTGGGCTCGACCCCCACGACCCGGAGATCGCCGCGGTGGCCGAACACGTCGCGTTGGAGATCGGCAACGGGTGCATCTGCGTCGACGGGGTCGAGGCGACCGCTGAGATCCGTGGCCGCGAGGTCACCGCTGCGGTCAGCGCGGTGGCGGCGAACAGCGGGGTGCGCGCCGAGATGGTCCGTCGCCAACGGGCGTGGGTCGTCGAGCACGGCGGCGGGGTCGTCGAGGGTCGCGACATCGGTTCGATCGTGTTTCCGGACGCCGCGCTCAAGCTGTACATCACCGCGTCACCGCGGGTGCGCGCAGAGCGGCGGGTCGCCGACATCGGCGGCGACATCGACGACGTCGAGGCGTCGATCATCGAGCGCGACCGCAAGGACTCCAGCCGGGCCGACAGCCCGCTCGTCGAGGCCTCTGGCGCGATCACCGTCGACACGACCGGGCTGACGATCGACGAGGTCGTCGATCAGATCCTCGACCTGCTCGGACGAGCGGGGGCGAGCTGACATGGCGCGAGTCCGCACCCGGTTCGCCGGCCAGACCCTCGGCGGCCGGGTGCTCTATACGATCTGCCGCTCCGGTGTGTGCTGGACGACGCAGCTCTACACCAGGATGACGATCGAGGGCAAGCAGCACCTGCCCGAGACCGGCGGGTACATCCTCGCCCCCGTGCACCGCAGCTACATGGACACGCCGATCACTGCGTGTGTGACCCTTCGTCGCGTGCGGTTCATGGGCAAGGACACGATGTGGAAGTACTCGTTGTTCGGCAAGCTGCTGACCGCGCTCGGGGCGTTCCCGGTGTCCCGCGGGACCGCCGACCGCGAGGCGTTGACCCGATGCATCGCGGTCCTCGAGGGCGGCGAACCGCTCGTGCTGTTCCCGGAGGGCGAGCGCAAGGACGGCCCGCTCGTCCAACCGCTGTTCGACGGTGCCGCGTTCATCGCCGCCAAGGCCGGCGTCCCGATCGTGCCGGTCGGAATCGGAGGCTCTGCACGGGTGATGCCGCGCGGGGCGAAGTTCATCTTCCCGCGCAAGGTGCACGTGGTCGTCGGCGAACCGATCCACGCCGAGCGCAACGCGGCCGGCCGGGTGCCGAGGCCTGCGATGACCGCGATGACCGAACGTCTCCACGCTGACCTCCAGCGCCTGTACGACCACGCCCAGTCCGTCGTCGGCTGACGGTCCGTCGGCGGCCGCGAGCGCGGGTGGTGGACCTCAGTCGAAGAAGGCGGTCAGCACGGTCGCCAGGTGGGAGGGATCGTCGCGGCCGCACAGTTCACGCGCCGAATGCATCGACAGCTGGGGGATGCCGACGTCCACCGTCGCGATTCCCAGCCGGGTCGCGGTCAACGGCCCGATCGTCGAGCCACACGGCATGTTGTTCCGGGAGGCGAACACCTGCCAGGGCGTGCCCGTCGCGACGGCCGCACGCTGGAACGCTGCCGCCGTGTCCGCCGACGTGGCGTACCGCTGGTTGGCGTTGACCTTGATCGCCGGTCCGGCATTGACGATCGGGCGGTGGTCCGGGTCGTGGCGGTCGGTGTAGTTGGGATGCACCGCGTGGGCGTTGTCCGCGGACACGCACATCGACGCAGCAAACGCTCGATGGAGGTGCTCGGCGGTGCCGTCCCGGGCAAGCGTCAACCGTTCCAGCACGGCCTCCAGGAGCGGGCCGGACGCGCCGGAGGTGCTCGCCGAGCCGACTTCCTCGTGGTCGTTCAGCACGATCACGGCGATGTGGTCGACCGGGTCGGCAGCCGCGAGCGCGGTGGTCGCCGCCCAGCACGAGGCGAGGTTGTCCAACCGGCCCGACGCAAGCAGGTCGGCATCGGCACCGAGCAGCGCCGCGCCCTGCGTGTCGTACAGGCACAGGTCCCACCACGCGGGCGGTGCAGCGAGCCCGGCGGCGTCGCCGATCCACGCCGCGAATTCGCCCCCCTGGCCCCGCCCGACGCCCCAGACGGGCGTCAGGTGCTGCTGGCGATCGAGCACGAGGCCGCCCTCGTTGACGTTGCGATCGAGGTGCACGGCGAGCTGGGGGACGCGCGCGATCGGTCGGTCGATGTGGACCAGCGTCGCGGAACCATCGTCGGCCACGAGGCGTCCGGCGATGCCGAGGTCGCGGTCGAGCCAGCTGTTGTTGAGGATCCCGCCGTACACCTCGACCCCCAGCTGCCGCCAGCCGGCGGTGCCGGTGTCGGGCCGCGGCTTGACGCGGAGGCAGGGCGAATCGGTGTGCGCGCCGGCAACCCGCAACGGCGTGGACGCCGTGGTCCCGGCCGGGATCCTCCATGCGACGATCGCGCCGCCCCTGACGACGTACCCGGCAGCAGGCACGTCGTCCCACGGGTCGAGTTCGTCGAGGCCGACGAAGCCGTCGAGCCGTTCGATCGTCGAGTGGACGGCATGCCACGGTGAGGGCGACGCATCGAGATA
>JABDKP010000049.1 GCA_013002175.1 Ilumatobacter sp. | reverse complement strand
TCACCGACGTAGTCGACGCGCTGACGGCGCTCGCCCAACTCGTCGGCTGACGAAACGTGGCGGACAACCGGCATGCTGGGGAGATGAGCGTCGTCAAGATCAATGCCATCACGATCCCCGAGGGCATGGGCCCGCAGCTGGAAGGCCGCTTCGCCGGTCGCGCCAAGATGGTCGAGCAGTTCGACGGTTTCGAGGACTTCCAACTGCTGCGGCCCACCGAAGGCGAGGACCGCTACTTCGTGTACACGCGGTGGGCCTCGGAGGAGGCATTCCAGAACTGGATGAACAGCCAGGACTTCGAGCGCGGGCACGGCTCGGGCCAGGCCGACGGCAACGCCGAGCAGCGCAAGCCGGTCGCCCAGGGCGCCGACCTGATGTCGTTCGACGTCGTCGAGCACGTCGTCAAGGAGTCCTGAGCTCCGTCTCCCACGCGGGTCCGGTACCGTTGACGGCGTAGTGAGCTTCGACGACTACCAAGCGAACAAGTATCGGATCTCCCCGGTCACGGGCTCCCAGCCGACCGGCCGCGATGCCGAGTATCACGGCCCTGCCCGCAGCCGGGTTTGGATCGTCGCTGCAGTCGCCGCCGGGTTCGTCGCGCTGTTCGTCGTCATGCTGGCGCTCAATCCGACCGACAACGACGATCCTCCCGCAGGGAACCCGCCGTCGGGCGCCGCCCCGGCGAACCTCTGAGCGACCGGCACCCGAACCAACGGGTCCAGGCACCGTTCCGACCAGTAACCTCTCGTCCTCGTGGCTCTGATCGTCCAGAAGTACGGCGGCACCTCGGTGGCCGACCCGGACCGCATCCGCGCGGTCGCGGACAACGTGATGTTCACGAAGAAGCACGGCAACGACGTCATCGTGGTCGCGTCGGCGATGGGCAAGGCCACCGACAACCTGATCGCGCTCGCGAACTCGGTCTCCACGAGCCGGCCCGGCCGCGAGATGGACATGTTGCTGACGACCGGTGAACGCCAGACCGCGGCGCTGTTGACGATGGCACTCGCCGACCGCGGCATCGAGGCGATCAGCTTCACCGGCAGCCAGGTCGGCATCATCACCGACACGACACACGGCAAGGCGAAGATCCTCGAGGTGAAGGGCGACCGGGTGCGCCAGGCGCTCGCCGAAGGCAAGGTCGCGGTGATCGCCGGCTTTCAGGGCGTCAGCACCGACAAGGAGATCACCACGATGGGTCGGGGTGCCTCGGACCTCACGGCCTCGGCGCTCGCCCAGGCGATGGGCGCCGATGCGTGCGAGATCTACACCGATGTCACCGGCGTCTTCTCGGCCGACCCGCGCATCGTGCCGCAGGCCCGCAAGCTTGCGAAGGTGCACTTCGACGAGATGCTCGAGATGGCCGGCGCCGGCTCGAAAGTGCTCGCGCTGCGCTCGGTCGAGTTCGCCCGAAACCATGACGTTCCACTCCATGTCCGTTCCGCGTTCACGTGGGAGCAGGGGACGTGGGTCAGCAACGAGGAGCCCTCGATGGAAGATCCGATCATCTCCGGTGTCGTCACCGACATGACCGAGGCGAAGGTCACCGTGCTCGGTGTGCCCGACCGTCCCGGTGTGTCCGCCGCGCTGTTCGAGCCGCTCGCTGAGGCGAACGTCAACGTCGACATGATCGTGCAGAACACGTCGACCGACGGCACGACCGACATCAGCTTCACGATGCCGATGTCCGACATGGCCCAGGCGGAGGCGATCGTGCAACGCGTCGCCGACGAGATCGACGCCAGCGGCGTGACCCACGACAACGACATCGCCAAGGTGTCGCTGGTCGGCGCGGGCATGAAGTCGTCGCCGGGCATCGCGGCGAGGATGTTCCGCGTGCTCGCCGACGAGGGCGTCAACATCGAGATGATCTCCACGTCGACGATCCGGATCTCGGTGATCATCCCGGCGGGCGACATGGAGCGCGCCGCGCGCAAGCTGCACGCCGCGTTCGGGCTCGACTCCGGCGCCGACTACAGCGCCCCGCTGCCAGAGCGCCGCTGACCGCACCCCGACGTCGTCCGTTGCTGCCCCCGCCCTCCGAAATTTGGCGGTGTCGCCCCGATGAGCGGGCTGAGAACGCCAAGTTTCCGGCCGGATTGCGCGATCAGTCCGAAATTTGACGGTGTCGCCCCGATGAGCGGGCCGAGAACGCCAAATTTCGGTGGTCGGGGGCTGGCTGAAGATGGAACGGCGCGGGCCCGGGCGCGTCAGCGAACGGTGGCGACGATCCAGTAGTGGTGCCGGTTGATGCCGTCGAACGTCTCGATCACGGCACCCCGTCCCTCGACGTTGCCCTTCGGGTTGCGCCAGATCTCGACCCGGCTGAACAGCGCCGAGAGCGGTCCGATGATCTCGTCGGGATTGAGCCGGTTCGCCTGCCAGCCGATCCGAGCCGCCATCCGGTGGCGGGCCAGCCACGTCCCGAGCTTCGGGATCCGGAACAACCCCCGCATCACCTTGCTGAGGGGCAGCAGCACCGCGTCACCGACGCCGCGCGACCGGTAGTTCAACACGACCCTGCCCCCCGGTTTCGTCACCCGCACCGCTTCGGAGGTGAGTTCGAGCGCATCGTCCGGGTCGCAGTGCTGGAACGTGATGTAGCTGAACGCGACGTCGGCCGAGTTCGGTGCGAGGTCGAGCGTCTGTCCGTCGGCGACGTGGGTCGTCGACAGCCGGTCGACCTTGCCGAACCGGCCGACGGTCTCGTGACAGCGTTCGAGGAAGCCGGCGTCGAGATCGCACGCCACCACCCGGCCGAACTCGCGGGTGAACGCACACGTCATCCGGCCGATGCCGCAGCCGATCTCGACGAGCGTCTGCTGGTCGAGATCCCGCTCGCGCAATCCGAAGATCGTCAGGTACGAGCCGACCTCGGCGTCGCCGGTGGCGACGAACTCCTCGAGCGTGAGGTCCGGGCCGCGCTCGTTGTTGAACACCCACCCGGTCGTGCGCACGACGTCGTCCCCACTGGCCTGCCGTTCGCTCAGCAGCCCGGCCGACCTCCACGGGATGAGTTGGGGACGGCGGCGCATCGGTTCTGATTGTGCCAGAGCGCCGGCCCGAACCGCGTGCACGCACGCTGGAGAAACGGGGCGGCGCAGTCGAGCGGCCGGGCGTTAGGGTTTTCGCATGCGTGTAGGAGTCGTCGGAGCAACCGGACAGGTCGGCAGCGTGATGCGCCGCCTGTTGGAAGAGGGGGACTTCCCGGTCACCGAGATGCGGTACTTCGCGTCCACCCGCTCGGCCGGCACGACGCTGCCGTGGAAGGGCACCGACATCGTCGTCGAGGACGCGGAGACCGCCGACCCGAGCGGTCTGGACATCGCGCTGTTCTCCGCGGGGGCGACCGGCTCGCGGGCGCTCGCGCCGAAGTTCGCCGCCGCCGGCGCGATCGTGATCGACAACTCGTCCGCGTTCCGGATGGACCCGGAGGTGCCGCTGATCGTCTCCGAGGTGAACGGTCATCTCGCCCACGACCCGCCGAAGGGGATCATCGCCAACCCGAACTGCACGACGATGGCGTTCATGCCGGTGCTCAAGCCGCTCCACGACGAGGCGGCCCTGACCCGCCTGATCACGGCGACGTACCAGGCCACGTCCGGTGCCGGCCTCGCCGGGGTCGATGAACTCGACAAGCAGGTGCGCGAGGTCGTCGACAGTGCGGCAGCACTGACGCACGACGGTGACGCGGTCACGTTCCCGGCACCGGTCAAGTTCGCCCGGCCGATCGCGTTCAACGCGGTGCCGATGTGCGGGTCGATCGTCGACGACGGCAGCTTCGAGACCGACGAGGAGCAGAAGCTGCGCCGGGAGACGCGCAAGATCCTGGAGATCCCCGACCTGCTCGTGTCAGGGATCTGCGTACGCGTGTCGGTGTTCACCGGCCACTCGCTGGCGATCAACGCCGAGTTCGCGCACCCGATCTCGGTCGAGCGGGCGACCGAGTTGCTCGCCGCGGCGCCCGGCGTCGAACTGACCGACATCCCGACGCCGATCCAAGCGGCCGGCAAAGACCCCAGCTTCGTCGGCCGCATCCGCCGCGACGAGGGCGTGCCCGACGGCCGCGGCCTCGCCCTCTTCGTCAGCAACGACAACCTCCGCAAAGGTGCCGCCCTCAACGCGTTGCAGATCGCGGAACTGCTGATCGACTAGCCAGCCATCGAGATGAGTCTCTCCCGTGGGTTCTTCGAGTGGGTGTTCGACGCGTTCGAGGGGTTCGCGGACGAGATCGACGGTGAGTTGCACTGCTCGGCGCACGGCCGGGGGCTGAAGGTCTGGTACGACGACGCCAAGAAAGAGCACTACGAGGCACAACTGATCAGGCTCGGCGGCGGCACGGTCGGCCTCGAGATCGGCTTCCACAGCGAGTACCCGCAGCCGGCCGACAACGACGTCGTCCTCGCCAAGCTGCTCGCCTCCGAGAAGCGGTGGCGGAAGGCGATCGGCACGGAGGCCGAGGCCGGCGACTTCATCGGCAGCGACCGCTGGCGGCGCATCTCCGAGGTGTGGGACGCCCCCGACCCCGACGACCCGGAGGCCTCGATCGAGATCGGTGCCCGGCTCGCCGACTACGCGCTCGCGCTCGAACCCCTGCGCCGCGCGTGACCACCACCTAGAGTCCGACCGATGAGAGCGCCCGTGTTCCTCGTGGTCGCCGTCGCTGCAGTGTCGCTGGCAGGTTGCGCGGGCAACGGTGTCGGCGCCGGCTATCTGTCCTTCGACGACGACCTCGTCCTGTGCGACGACCAACCCGATCCCGAGACGGGCATGTGCGACGAGATCACGTACCGCGTCCAGTCGTTCTCGATTCTGCACCATCAGGCTGTTGCGACAGCGTCCGCCGGCGACCGAACGATCTCGCTCGATCCGATTCGGCTCACGTTCGAGGACAACGTTCTGTTCAGGGCTCACCCGCTCGACAACTGACGTCGCAGAGCCGTCAGCTCAGGCGCACGTGCACGGCAGCGCGGCGCACTTCGGGCAGCCGTGCGCATAGCGCTGGACCGCCTCGGTGAGGTCGATGCCCTGCTGGTTGGCGAGCGTCGCCACCCAGGCGACCACGTCGCCGAACTCGTGCTCCTGCTGGGCTCGGTCGCCCTTGCGGACCGCCTGCGCGAGCTCGCCGATCTCCTCGGCGAGCCACGCCACGGTCGCCGCGACGCCACGCTCGCGGTCGCGGTCGCCGTACGTCCGCTCGATCACGTCCTGCAGTTCGGCCAGCGTCATCGAGAGGACCGTACCGGCCCCATCGGTGTCAGGCAGGTGTCAGACACCTGCCTGACACCGGGATGCCGGGCGGTCAGCGGTGCAGTGAGTGGATGCCGGCGACCTGGCGCATGGCCATGTCGGTGGCAGAGATGTTGCACTCGCTGTCGTGACGCTCGTTGCGACGACGGAAGCGGCCGGCCGGCACGACACGCGAGGCGTGAATGCGGCGGCTGGAGGAGGGCCGGGGGCGACGCGCCGTGCGTCGGAGCAGACCGGCCGGGGAAGAGAGGTGGGGGGTTGCGATGCTCATACCACCATGATCGGCACCGAATCGTCATGACACAACCATGGAGTTATTGAATGATTCATGACGAACTGTCATAGAATGGACGGATGCACCTCGACGTCGAATCGCTCCGCACGTATGTCGCGGTGCTGGAGTGGGGCAGCATGACGCGGGCGGCGGAGCACGTCGGCCTCACACAGTCGGCGGTGAGCTGGAAGATCAAACGGCTCGAACAGCGGGTCGGCCGACCGCTGCTGATCCGTGACGGCCACACGCTGCGCCCGACGCGCGACGGCCGGATCCTGCTCGCCGACGCCCGCACGATCGTCGCCGCCCACGACCGGGCGGTGTACCGGCTGGCGAGCCCCGACTTCACCGGCACCGTCAAGGTGGGGGCCAACGAGGACACCGGTGCCCCGCGCATGGCCAGCATCCTCGGCCGGTTCAAGCGGATGCACCCGGGCGCGACGATCGAGTTCGTCGTCAACCAGTCCCGCCTGCTGGCGCCGCTGCTGGAGCGAGGTGCGATCGACGTCGCCGTCATCCAGGTGACGCCCGAGGATCAGCAGCCGGACGATGTCGTGCTCTGGAGCGACGAGCTGCGCTGGGTTGCCCACCGCGACATGCCCTTCGACGACGGGGTGGTCCCGCTGGTCACGTTCGGTCAGAACGGGTTCTACCGGCCGGTCATCGAGCCGATCCTCGACCGCGAGGAGATCGAGTACACCTACACCGTCTCGGCACCGACGTCGGCCGCCGTCCGCGCCGCCGTCGCCGCCGGGCTCGGCGTCGGCGTGCTCGCCTCGCGACACGTGGGCGGGGAGATCGGCGAGTGGGCACGCGCGGCGGACTTCGAACCCCTGCCCCCGGTGCTCCAGATCGTGCGCACCGTGCCGGGCGAGCAGCCCGACATCGCCGGCCCGCTGATCGAGGCGATCGTCGAGGAGTTCACCGACCGCCCCACCCGCCGCGAGCACGACGACACCTGAGCGAGCGGTCTCCGAACCACCAATGTGTCACACAGAGCGACACATTGGTGTCAGACACCTGCCTGACACCTGCCTGACACCGATGGGGCGCGGGGAGGCGCGAAACGAGCCGCCGCTGCGCATGACAGTGCGGCTCGTGGTCGGGGTGGGGAGATTTGAACTCCCGGCCTCCACGTCCCGAACGTGGCGCGCTACCAAGCTGCGCTACACCCCGTAGCGACCGACAACGCTATCCGGCGGTGACGGGTTCTTCCTCTGACGATTCGGTCGCCTCGTCGGTCGGGCCGCCGGCCTCGCCGTCCGCAGGCGTTTCCGGGGTGACGACCGCCGGCTTCGGCACGCCTTCGGTGTACGTGTCACCGGCGAGGATGGCCTTCGCAGCGCGCTTCAGCCGCAACGAGTCGAGCGGCTTGATCAGCCACCCCTCCGCACCGCTGCGGCGGGCGAGATGGAGGTCGGCGGCGCGGTCGAGCAGCATCAGGATCGGGACATGCGGCAACGTGCCGGACGACTCGTCGAGACGCAGCGACATCGTGACGGCCATGCCGCCCATCGAGCCGATCTGCATGTCGAGAATCGCCAGATCCGGCACCGTTTCGGCGACCTGCCCTGCGACCACTCGGCCCTCGCGGCAGATCGTGAAGGTGACGTCGTCGGTGCCGAGTGCAGCGGTGACGTCGTCGACGACCCAGTCGGCGTCGGTGGCGATGAGGATGTTCACGCCCCGTGACGCTATCTGCTCGGCCCGATGGGGTCGGCATCCCGGAACAGATGCCCGGCGATCGTCCACAGCCCGTCGAGATCATGCACATCGCTGTCGAGCAGGGGCAGCGTGACGGTCGCATCCAGTCCGACGATGTCGACGAGCGGCGCGATCACCGCCTGTTCGCGCTCGCGCAGCGTGCGCAGTTCGGCGACGTTGCGCCACAGCGCGGCAAGGGTCGGGTCATCTGCGCCCGTCGCGGCCTGTTCGGCATCGTCGGCCGAGCCCACCCCGAACGCGGGTTGCATCCGGTTGACGATCGCCGCGCTGACGCCGACGTGCTGCTCGACGAGTTGACCGGCGAACCACACCGCCTCGTCGATCGCATCGTGACGGGGAGCTGCCACGACGACGAACTTCGTCTCCGAGGCACGGATCAGCGTGACGACCTCGTCGGCCCGATCGCGGAAGCCGGACTCCATCCCCGAGAACGCCTGGAAGAACGCGACCGAGTCGGCGAGCACGTCCGAGCCGACGACGCGGCCGATCGCCTTCAGCAGTGGTTGGGCCGCCGACCCGAGCACCTTCAGGCCGGTCTTCGTCGGGAGCATCAGCAACTTGAACGCGCGGTGGTCGAGGAACCGGGCGAGCACACCGGGGGCCTCGAGGAAGTCGAGCGCGTTCCGACTCGGTGGCGTGTCGACCACGACGAGATCGAACCGATCGTCGCCGTGGAGTGCATGCAGCGTCTCGGCCGCCATGTACTCCTGGGTGCCGCTCATCGCACCGGCCATGTTGCGGTACAGCGGGTTCGACAGGATCCGATCGGCCTGCTCGTCGTCGCCCGCGTACCGGCGCACCAGGCCGTCGAACGTCGCCTCGGTGTCGAGCATCATCGCCCACAGCTCGCCGGCGTCGGTGTCCGCGGCGACGAGCTCGATCCGCTGCGGCTGGGCGGCGAGCCCGTCGGCCAGGCCCAACGCGTCGGCCAGGCGGCGGGCCGGGTCGATCGTCACGACGACGACCCGCCGGCCCATGCGGGCGGCTTCCAAACCCAGGACCGCAGCGGTCGTCGTCTTGCCCACGCCTCCCGCACCGCAGCACACGATCACCTCGGCGTCGTCGATCAAGCCCCGGTAGTCAGCCATCGCCGTCCTCCACCGGTACCGCCGCGGCGATGGCGTCGACGAGCAGATCCACATCGGCGGCGGTCAGGCCGGCCACGGGCAACGCTTCGAGGTGAACCTGCGCGAGCGGCAGGTCGCGCGTCAGTCGGGCGAGCTCGTCGTGCTCCATCTCGCGGCGCGACCGCCGAAACGCAGCAGCCGCTCGAATCGGCTCTGCTTCGACCTCGTCGAGCGCCTCGACCGCGGCGGCCTCCGCATCGGCATCCGGCAGCGCGACGCCGGTGTCGACGCCGTTGACGACGACCGGGCCGAGCCGGACGCCGACGACGTCCTCCAGCGCGAACGCCGTCTCGATGACCTCGTTGACCGGCGTCGTCTCCGGCAACGTGACGAGCACGACCTGGCAGCGCGAGCTGTCGGTCAGCAAGTCGAGCACTTCGTCGGACTGCGTCTTGACCGGACCGCCGCGCACCGCGTTGGCCAGGCCGGTCGCCGACGTGAGGAACGTGATCGCGTGCCCGGCCGCCGGACCGTCGACCACGATCAGGTCGTAGTCGCCCGACCGCTCGAACTGCTTGATCTTGCCGAGCACCACGACGTCGTCGATGCCGGGCGCCGCGGTGCCGACCATGTCGATCACGCCCGTCTTGTTCAGCCGTTTGGCAATCCGGGCGAAGCCGTGGTCGCGCAGGTACTCGTCCAGCGCATCAGCGGCCGAGATGTGGACGACATCGATCGCCGGGTCGCCGTCCTCGCCGTCGGGACCGTCGCTCGGGACGAGGTGGTCGAGCATCGGCTTGCCGTCGAGTTCGACGACGAGCACCCGCCGTCCGGCACGGCGGGCCGCACGGGCGATCACAGCCGTTACCGTGGTCTTCCCAACTCCCCCCTTGCCCGCCACGATGACGACGTTCGTGGCAGTCAACGACCGCAGCGGACTCTCGAGTTCCGGAGGCACTTTTGCGCAGACTAGCGATCGCTTTGCTCACCGCGGCTGGCGGGCTGTCTCTGTTCGGGGCCGGTGCGCAGGCGCAGGACGACGCGGGCGGCGGCGAGGCGGCGATCCCACCGGTCGATGTGCTGCAGGTGAGCGGGTTCGTCGACGACATCCTCGTCGCCGAGATCGGCGACGCGATCGAGCGCGCCGCGGCCGGCAATTCGCAGGCGCTGATTCTCCAGGTCAACAGTCGGGGCACCGTCGTCGACGACAACGTCGTCGCCGGTCTGCTCGCCGACGTCGCCGCGGCGCCGATCCCGATCGGCGTGTGGGTCGGGCCGACCGGGTCGCGCTTCTACGGGACGGCCGCCCAGATCCTCGCGGTCGCCGACGTCACCGGGATGGCTCCCGGCGCGCGCGTCGGCTACGTCGGCGTCCCGATCGGCTTCGCCGGCGGTGACGTCGACTTCGGCATCGCGGAGGAGAACCTGCGGAACAACTCGGTCGGCCTCACCGAGGCCCGCGCGCTCGACGTGTTCAAGCAGCGGATCACGGATGAGGGCATCCCCACCGTCACGTCGATGCTGCAGGCGATGAACGGCTACGAGGAGGGCGGTGTCACGCTGCGGACGACCGAACAGGTCGTCGCCGACGACGGCAACACCCGCTTCGACACGATCGCCACGGTCCGCTTCTCGAAGCTGTCGCTGACCGACCAGCTGTTCCACACGGTCGCCAGCCCGCCGGTCGCGTACCTGTTGCTGCTGATCGGCCTGGCGCTGCTCGTGTTCGAGTTCTTCACGGCGGGCGTCGGCGTGGCCGGCGTGGTCGGCGCGATCTGCACCGTGCTGGCGTTCAGCGGCCTCGCCGTGCTGCCGACGCGCACGTGGGCGGTTGCGGCGATCATGTTCGCGATGCTCGCTTTCTCGATCGACGTCCAGGTGGGCATCCCCCGCTTCTGGACCGGCGTCGGCCTCGTCCTGACGGTGCTCGGTTCGTGGTTCTTGTTCACCTCGATCCCGGGGTCGAGCATGCGCCCGTCGTGGATCGCGCTGATCACCGGCGTCGGCGGCATCGCGCTGACATTCATCGTCGGCATGCCGAACATGGTTCGCACTCGTTTCGCCACGCCGACGATCGGGCGCGAGTGGATGATCGGCGAGCTCGGCACCGTGGTCGACAGCGTCGACCCCGACGGCGTCGTCGAGGTCGGCAGCGGGCGGTGGCGGGCGCGCACCAACCGGGCGACGCCGGTGCTGCGTGGCGAGCAGGTGCGCGTCGCGGCGATCGATGGGATCACGCTCGAGGTCGAACCCCTCGAGGGGGCCGCAAAGGACTATCGAGAGCGGCGCGGCGGGCACGACGACGAGTCCGCGGACTCGGGACCGGCCGACGGCACGGTCGAATCCGGCAGCTGATCTCACGTCCCGCGCGCCCGCGCCTGCGCCACGGACAGTACGGCCACGGAGGTGGCATTACCACCACTCCGTGCGTTCGGTGTGCCGAACGTCCCAGGCAACCGACCCTTGACCTGCGTCAGCGACGCCACGTAGCGTGGCAACGGATGGACACGGGGATCAGGGATGTGCACGGACCACTCGACTGGCGCGTCGACGCGGCATGTCAGGGAGAGGTCGGCGTGATCTTCTTCCCGCCGATGCGGTCCGAGAAACGCACCGCCAAGGCGGCGCGCGAACGGCGGGCCAAAGACGTCTGCACCTCGTGCCCGGTGCGCAGCGACTGCCTCGACGAGGCGATGGCCAACGGCGAGCGTCACGGCATCTGGGGTGGCCTCACCGACCAGGAACGCGCTCGGCTGGCCGCGACCTGACAACGCACCCGGGCTCGCCCCGGCGCTCGGATCCGGTCAGCGTTCGGGCAGCAGCGGGCCCGCGATCCGCACGTCCCCGCGCCGGCGCGTCACGCCGCGGGCATCCAGTTCGGCGACGAGTGGTAACACGTACTTGCGGCTGGCGCCGGTGGCGTCGCGGAACTCGGCGACGGTGAACCCGTCCGGCGACGAGACGAGCAACTCGGCCGCCACCGCACCGGCGCGGTCGATCGTGTCCCGGTGGAAGCCGACGCCGTCGCGGACGACGATCATGCCTCGACGGACGAGTTCGCGGGAGTCGTTGCGGTCGAGGTCGTCGAGCGGCGGCGGCATGAATCCGCCGGCGAACAACTCGGCCAGGAACGGGTGGTCTGCATAGGGGTCGACGGCGTCCGCCGGGCGCACCGTCCCCGCGTCGACCGACAACTCGTCGAGCGTGGCGATCACCGCCCGCTCGCGCTCGTCGAACGCGGCCAGGTCGACCCCGGCCGCACCTGCCTCGGTGACGCGGGCGGTCACGTCGTCGGCGAGGGCCTGGACGGCCTCCGCCGTCGTCACCCAGTCACCGATCACCGGGTCGACGACGTCGCCGGTCAGCTGTTCCAACTCGTCGACGGTGAGCCAGCCTCGTTCGCGGACGACGCGTTCGATGCTGCGATCCGGAGCGGCCCGCGATGCGCGCACCACCGGGTCGATGTCGAGCACCTCACCGCCCCCGACGGTCTCGTCGCGACCCGACTCGCGCAGCACGAACCGATCCCCGGGCAACAGTGGCAGCTTCGTCGGCAGGAACATCCGGACCGCCCCGGTCGACCCCGGCCGCAGCTCGTCGGTTCCGAGCACCCGAAGGCGGACGGCATGCTCGCCTGCGCCGATGTACGCCACGTAGGCGCCGCGTCGCGAGACGTCGTGATCGAGCGAGTCGAGCACGCGCAGCGAGGCGTCGACGCGATCGGTCGACCTCCACCGATCCGGTTCGATGACGGCATGCCCGCGGTGGAGGTCGTGGTGGTCGACGCCCGCGAGGTTGAGGGCCACCCGGTGCCCGGCACCGATCTCTTCGACGGTCCGTCCCGCCGTCTGGATCGTGCGCACCCTGGCCGCGTGACTGCCGGGCTGGACGACCACGAGTTGGTCGGCACGCAGCGTGCCGCCGACGAGCGTTCCGGTGCCGATCGTGCCGCTGCCCTTCGCTGCGAACACCCGGTCGAGCCACATCCGCGGGCGGCCACGATCGGCCGCCCCCCTGCCGCCGGCGATCAGCTCGTCGATGGCCACGACGAGGTCGTCCATCCCTGCGCCCGTCGTCGACGACACCGCGACGACCGGCTTGCCGTCGAGGAACGTGCCGGCGACATGATCCGCGACCTCCATCCGCGCGAGCTCGAGCCATTCGTCGTCGACGAGGTCGGCCTTCGTCAGTGCGACGATCCCGTCCTCGATGCCCAGCAGTTCGAGGATCCGGAGATGCTCCTCGGATTGGGGCTTCCATCCCTCGGTCGCGGCGACGACGAAGACGCACGCGGTGACCCCGCCGACTCCGGCGAGCATGTTGCGAAGGAACCGCACGTGGCCCGGCACGTCGATGAAGCTCAGCTCGGCGCCCGAGGGCAGCACCGTGTGGGCGAAGCCGAGATCGATCGTCAGCCCCCGCCGCTTCTCCTCCTCGAAACGGTCCGGGTCGGTGCCGGTGAGCGCCAGGACGAGCGACGACTTGCCGTGGTCGACGTGCCCGGCGGTGGCGATGACGGTCATCTCGGACCCAGCAGTGCGTCGATCACGACCCGGTCCTCGGACGGGTCGACGGCGCGCATGTCCAACGCGGTGCGCTGATCGCGCGACCGCGCGATCACCGGCGGCGAGTGGCGGCGGAGCGGTTCGAGCACGTCGCCGTCGACGACGACCGCGACCGACGGCATCGTCACGCCCGGCGCCGAACCGGCACCCGGGAGCGCCTCACTGGGCTCGACCCGCGCCGTCGGGTGCCGGTCGACGACCGCTGTCACGATGTCGTCCGCTCGCGTCCGGAGATCGGCGAGTGGGGTCGCGACCATCTTCCAGAACGGGATGTCGGCGACGACGCGCCGGTCGAGGTACGTCAGCGCTGTCTGCTGCAGCGCCCCGAGCACGAGGCCACCGGGCCGCAACGCGCGGGCGAGCGGGTGGCGCAGACACGGGTCGACGAGGTCGGCCCGGCCGACGATGATGCCGGCCTGCGGGCCACCGAGCAGCTTGTCGCCGCTGAACGTGACCAGGTCGGCGCCGTCGGCCAACGTCTGCACGGCGGCAGGCTCGCCCGCCAGCCACGCCGGGGGCGCACCCGGCAGCCAGGGGCAGTGCGCGTCGATCAACCCGCTGCCGATGTCGGCGACGACCGGCACGTCGAGCGTCGCCAAGTCGGCCACGGAGGTGTCCTCGACGAAGCCCTCGACGCGGTAGTTGCTGGGGTGCACCTTCAGCACGATCGCCGCATCGACATCGGACCGGTCGATCGCTGTGGCGTAGTCTGCGAGGCGGGTGCGGTTGGTCGTGCCGACGTCGACGAGGCGGGCACCGGACTGCTGCAGCACCTCGGGCACGCGGAACGAACCGCCGATCTCCACGCTCTCACCCCGGCTGACCGGCACGTCGCGACCCGCCGCGAGTGCGGCCACGACGAGCAGGACGGCGGACGCGTTGTTGTTGACGACCATCGCCGCCTCCGCCCCGCACAGCCGCGCGAACAGCTGCCCGACGGCGGCCTGGCGCGACCCCCGCTGCCCGCTCGCCAGGTCGAACTCGACGGTCTGCGCTGCCGCGTCCTGGTGATGTGCCAGCGGCGCGCGACCGAGGTTCGTGTGCAGCAGCACTCCCGTCGCGTTCACGACCGGCGTCAGCAGCGTGCGCCGAAACGCATCGGCGCGCGCCGGCGCGGACTCGACGTCGCCGGCGTCGATCGCGGCGCGGGCGATGTCGACGAGAATCGGGTGGGGCAGACCGGACGCGCTCAGCGAGCGAGCGAGCGTGTCCACCGACGGTGGACGGGACGGCGCAGTCATGTGCTGCCCCCCGACACGCCGCGCCACCACCCTGTGATCTCCACGCCACCAGCCTACGGGACGGCAGAAATCCTCCCCGTGCCGGCGAGCGAGTCGTTCTAGCGTGGGCCCATGACGATTCGGGCGCTGACCGACGCCGACATCGATGCGTACCGGGAAATCCGGCTGCGGGCGCTTGCCGCCGATCCGGCCGCCTTCTCCTCGACGCACGCTCGTGAGGCAGGCTTCGACGACGCGACGTGGCGAGCCCGGATCGCAGGGTTCGACGATCGGGTGGGACAGATCTTCGTCTCCGAACGCGACGGCGAGACAGCCGGCGTCGTCGGTGTCGGCGATTCACCCGAGCCATCGGATTGCGTGGTGTGGGGGATGTGGGTGGACCCTGGCCACCGGGGCGACGGACTCGGCCGGGTGCTGCTCGACGCGGCCGTCGGGTGGGCGCGGCAGCGCGGCGCCGCCACCGTGACGCTGTGGGTGATGCGCACCAACGCGACCGCGAAGAACCTGTACGAGCGCTACGGCTTCGTCGAGCAACCCTTCGGCCGCGACGACGCACCCGCCGGCTGCACCGGCGAGCCCTGCCTCCGCCTCACCCTCTCCGAGTCGTAGTCGTGCCAAGCACGACGACTCGGCTGTCGCGAGCGTGATCGCTACCATGCGTCGCCGTGACGCTTCCCGTGCCCATCGTCCGCCTCGACCCCGAGTTGCCACTGCCGACCTATGCACACGAAGGAGACGCCGGGCTCGACCTGCACGCCACGGACGGCGCCGTCCTCGCGGCGGGCGGCGGTCGGGCGCTGGTACCGACCGGCATCTCGATCGCGATCCCGATCGGCTACGGCGGCTTCGTCCTGCCCCGCAGCGGGCTGGCGCTCAAGCACGGCATCAGCGTCGTCAACGCGCCGGGCCTGATCGACGCGGCGTACCGCGGCGAGATCAAGGTGATCCTCGTCAACACCGACCCCGACGCCGACTACGAGATCACCCGCGGCGACCGCGTCGCGCAACTCGTGATCCAGCGTGTCGAGTCCGTCGAGTGGGACGTGCGCGATTCACTCGAGGGCCTCGACCGGGGCGGCGGTTTCGGTCACTCGGGCACCTGATCTCCGGCTGACGGGGCGAGTTCGGCTGCGCGGAACTGTTGCGCGCCGTTCTCGATCACCCAGTCATGCCCGAACCGTGCGAGCGGAGGGATGTAGCGACCGACGAAACCGGCGACACCTCCGGCGGCGTGGAGGTCCGAGACGAGCTCCAAGACGCAGCCATGCTCTGCGTCGTGCAGACCGAGTTGCGCGTGGCCGACGATGTCGCCGTCCAGTCGGGCGCCGACGAACTCGTGCGTGACGACCTCGGTGAGGGTGATCGCGAACCGCAGCGTGTACGGCAGCGGCGGCCTGACCGCACACTGCCAACGTTCGCCCTCGTCGAAGCCCCGCCCGTCGAAGTCACGCAGCCACGGCCACCACGAGCGATACCGGTCCGTACGCGTCAGCGCCGCCCACACCTCCGCACGTGATGCCGCGAACCGAACGAGGTGCTCCGACGCGATCCCCACCGCGCCCACGATGACACAGCGAGCAGGCGTCCGTCGGGCGTCAGCCCGACAATGGGTCCGGCGGCAACGCCGCCGGGGTGACGTGTGCGGCCCGGTCGCCGAAGGCGACCGTCGGGCGTCAGCCCGAGCAAGGGTGACACGGCGCCGAAGGCGCCGCCGGGGACGGGGACGTGTGCGGCCCGGTCGCCGAAGGCGACCGTCGGGCGTCAGCC
>JABDKP010000021.1 GCA_013002175.1 Ilumatobacter sp. | reverse complement strand
CCGTGGTCCTGGTACAGCTGGCGTGCATCGACCACCGCAGTAATCGCGGCGATCTCCATGTCCGCTTCGTCGCGCTTGCGTTTCGCGGCCGCCAACCGGTCGTCGAGTGCGGTGACCGGGAGGCCGGTCAACTCGTCGATCAGCGTTGCGAACATGTGTTTGATCGTAGCGGACCTGCACACCCGGATCTACCCCTTGAGCTGGGGCGACGCGATCACCGCCGAGCAGTGCGCTCACAACCGCCGGAGACCGGTCCGGGGCGCGACGTGGGCGGCGAGCCGATCTCCGACCGAGCGCTTCGGCGGGCGTGGACCGACGACTCCGACACGCGCGCCCAGCGGGCTCTCTCGCCGCTGTGGCGTCATGGAAATCCGAAAGATTTCTCGGCCGGACCGCGCCGAGCACCCGAAATCGAACAGACGTGAACTGCGACACCCGCCCGGGAGTCCTGGCGCCTCGTGCCGGGAAAGACCAGCTGACGACCGTCACGACACAACTCCGAAATCACGAAGATGGCACGATGTCGTTACCCGTCCGTTACGTACGTCGACAAGGATGCTGATTTGACGAGGAGGAGGTGATCGCAGTGCTGGACGCATGGGTTCCGGAGACCGACCTGGTGTCGGTCGACGAAATCGTCACCATCAGGATGCACGGCGAGTGCATCCTCATCGCGCCGATGTCGGTCCTCGACACGATGCGGACGCACGTCTTCGTCGACGCATTGAACGCCGCCGGGTTGGCCGGCTCGGTCGTGATGCTGAGCGCGCGCCCGGACGATCCCCCGCCCCTCGGTGACTTTCCGCTCGACGAAGTCGACGGCGAATTCCCCGACGTGCTTCCCGTCGAGGTCGAGCCGGTGCTGGCGGGCATCGTGCGTGTCCCTGTCGGCGATCTCGTCTGGACGATCGACGTCACCGAGCATCGCTTCATCCGCACCGACACCGTGATCGACGTCCGCTTCCTCGTCGAAACCGACTGGACGCCGTACACCACGATGTGGTTCACGCCGACGTCGGTCACTGCGGCGACGACGTCGGGTTCGTACGTGATGGGCCCGCGGCCCCGCCGCACCACCGGGCCCGGCCACCGGCCCGACCGGCCGCTGCGCGCGGTGCCCGCATAACCCAGCCGGTCACCCGTCCCACAGTCCGATCCGCTCGGCGAATTGTTCCACGATGCCCCCGACGGTGCCGTCGAGTTCGTGCCCGACGGCGCTCCGGCTCACGTCAGCCGAACTCGTCGCGCCCGGCTCGGCCCACGACAGCAGCCGCGTCAGCCCCACGCCGAGAATCGGTTCGACCACGGACCACCGCGCCGCGGCACGGGCGCGGTCGGTCGTCCAGTCCTGGTCGTGCACACTGACGAGCCCGGCGACGGCGAGCAGCGTCTTGCGCGACATGCGCCGGCCGACCTCCGCCGGCTCGGCACCCGCGTCGAGATCAGAGCGCCAGCGTCGGGCGTGCTGAGCAATGTCGCCGTTGAACCCACGGGCGGCGCGGGCGTCGGCGGGGAAGTCGTGCGTCGACCGGTCGAGTTCGGGGCCACACAGTCGGGCGCAGTAGTGCCGCAGGAAGACCCGCCCGCCGTACGCCTCGTCGTGCTCACCGACCAGGCCCTCCCCGAGGCCGGCTGCGATGTCCACGCTGCGGCAGATGTCGAGGAACCGGTCGGACAGCTCGGCAGCCAAGTCGGTCGCATCGCCCGCCGGGAGGCCGAACGACAGCAGGTCGACGTCCGAGCGGCCGAGCCGGGCCTGGCCGGTCGCGACCGACCCGTAGACGTACAGCGTCGCACCCGCGCCGACCGCGGCGACGGCGGCGTCGAGCACCGGGCGGAATGCGTCGGGCACGCGCGCCGATGACACGCCCGTGCGGATCGTGCCTTCTGGCGTGATGCCCTCCAGGGGGTCAGCCATCGATCTGCCGTGAGGCGAGCACGCAGAACTCGTTGCCCTCCGGATCGGCGGTGTCGACGTTCGTCTGCTCCCATTCCAGGCCCACGCCGCGATCCTAAGACCGCGGCCGCGTCCGCCGCCGAGGCGATTCAGGTCATCGGTGCGAAGAAGTCGCCGAGCTCGTGGCCCGGGTGGACGGGGAACCGATCCGGCGAATCGATCCACATCCGCAGGAGATGCCGCCGCCGATCCGGGTCGGGCCAGTCGACGTAGTCGGTTCGTGCATGGAGCACCGAGCGGTTGTGCAGCACGAGCGTCTGCCGCGGCTGCAACCGGAAGCGCAGCGTCAGGTCGTCCGACATGGAGTACCGCTCGAACAGGTCGAGCGCCGCTGTCTGGGCGGAGGTCAGCGGTTGCCCGGCGGTCGAGGCGCCCAACTCGACGTACGGCCGGTACAGCACGCAGCTCAGCCGCCCGCCGTGATACGCCAGCACCGGACGGGGCCGATCGGCCGGCCCGGCGACGGCGATGCCGTGCTGGCCGGCGACGCGCCAGTCGGGGAGCGGCGCCAGCAACTCGTCGACGAGCGTGCGATCCTGGGCGAGCATCCGGCGGACGATCGAGTCCACGCTGACGAGGCTCGTCTCGCCACCCAGTCGTGCCGGCGTGACGCAGTCGAGGACGATCAGCGTCGGCGGGTCGGAGTGCGGCGTCAGCTCACCGCGCGATCGGTAGCCGCGGTCGTCACGTTCGTCGACATCGGAGTAGTCCTTGACGTCTTCGACCAGCTCGTTGCGGGGCGACTGGACGACTGGCGTACCCAGCGCGTTGCCGAACTCGAGCAGATGCCGCGATCGCTCGGCGACGGAACACCCGGACGCGGTGTGCGCGGCGGAGTCGACGATCGCGAACCCGAAACGGTGGACGAGCGCGACCACCCGACCGACGATGTCGGCCGTCAGTGGTGCAGTGATCGTGACGTCGTCCAGCTCGAGGTGTGCCCCCCACCGCTCGCTGGATTCGATCTGAACAGACACCTCCTCCATCTTCGCGGACCGGGTTGTCCGGAGCGCGTTCATCAAGAAATCGTCTGGAACCACCGGCGTTGAACACGCCGCGTGATGAGTAGATCCGCACGGGCGCTCGAAGTGTCTGGAAATCGTCAAGGCTTCGACCCCCGTGTTCCATGACACCCCTGGTCGTGGCAGTCTCTGGGAACTTGTCGGGGTGGGCCCGGCATGTCGAGACGCCTCTGCGGGGAGGATCGATCATGGCAATCGCCGACTTTCGTCAGCGAGGCACACACGCAGGTTTTGCATCGCCGACACCGGTCGAACGACGACGCCCTCGCCCGGCCGCGGCGGGCGAGCCATGGACCTACGTCCTCAACGGTGCCACCGTGCGCGTCACGGTGTCGGTGATCGTCCCGGCCCGCAACGAAGCCGCCAACCTGGCTGCGCTGTTCGACAGCCTCCCGCCGGTCTACGAGGTGATCGTCGTGGACGGCCACTCGGTCGACGGGACGGCCGAACAGGCACTCGCGTTGATGCCCGAGGCGCGGATCATCACCCAGACGGGCCGGGGCAAGGGCAACGCGATGCGCGAGGGGCTCGACGCTGCCACCGGCGACATCGCGGTGTTCATCGACGCCGACGGGTCGAACGAGCCGGGCGAAGTGGAACGGTTCGTCCTCGCGCTCGTCAACGGTGCCGACCTCGCGAAGGGTTCGCGCTTCCTCGAGCGCGGTGGCAGCGCCGACATCACCGGGATCCGTCGGATGGGCAACGCGGCGCTGCGCGGCATCGTCAACAGGATGTACGGCACCCGGTTCACCGACCTCGCGTACGGCTTCAACGCCGTCTGGACGCGCCACCGCGACCTCCTCGAGCTCGACTGCAACGGGTTCGAGATCGAGACGCTGATCCACATCCGCGCGGCGCGGCTCGGCCTCGTGATCGAAGAGGTGCCGAGCTACGAGAACCAACGCACGGTCGGCTCGACCAACCTCCACGCGCTTCGCGACGGCATCCGGATCGCCGCCGTCCTGATCCGCGAAATCGCCGACCAGCACGTCAACCGGCGACCCGAGCGGGAAGGCAGATCGGACACGTGAGCGTGGCGGCGGAGGTGTCGACTTCCGTCGCCGTGATCGTTTGTGCGTACACGACCGAACGGTACGACGACCTGGTCGCCTGCCTCGACGGTCTCCGGCGGCAGTCCCGGCCGGCCGACGAGATCGTCTGTGTGATCGACGGCAACGACGAGCTGCGCAAGCGCATCGAACACCTCGTCCAGCACGACGGTGTCACCGTCGTCGCCAACCGGTACACAGCTGGGCTGTCGGGTGCGCGCAACACGGGCATCGACGCGACGACCGCCGACATCGTGGCGTTCATCGACGACGACGCCGTGCCCGCCGACACCTGGCTCGCCGAAATCGTCGCACCGTTCGGCACGCCCACCGTCGCCGCGACCGGGGGACGGATCGAGCCCGGCTGGTCCGACCGCCGGCCGGGATGGTTCCCACCGCACCTGGACTGGGCCGTCGGCTGCACGATCCCGACGATGCCGGCTGACGGTGGCGCGATCCGCAACATGTACGGCGCCAGTGCCGCGTTCCGTCGTGACGCGCTCGTCGCGGTCGGGGGATTCCCGACCGAGCTCGGACGGGTGGGCGCGGACGCCGCTGGTTGTGAGGAGACCGACGTCTGCATCCGGATCCGCCAGCGTGACCCCGACGCCACGATCGTCTACGCGCCCCGCTCGGAAGTGGTCCACCGGGTGACTCCCGAGCGGTCGACCGTGAAGTACGTCCTGGTGCGCTGCTTCGCGGAGGGCCGCTCGAAGGCGGTCCTCAGTCGGCGCGTCGGCGCCGCCCACGCGACCAGCGACGAGCGGGCATACGCGGTCGGCATCGTCGCCGTCATTCTGCGAGACCTGATCGGCGGGTTGGCACGACCGGCCCGCATCGGTCGTGCCGCCGTCCTGTCGGCAGGTCTCGCGTCGGCGTCGCTCGGCTTCGCGGCTGAGCGACTCCGCCGGCGTGGCAGGGCAGCCGCATGATCGAGGTGCAGGCGCACCCGCAACTTGCGCCGGCCTTCGATCAGGCTGCCCTGCCGCGTCCGGCTCGTCGGCCACGCGTCGCGCAACCGTTGTTCTGCGCCACCGCCGCGACGCTGCTGGCCGCTGACGTCGGCGGGGCGCTCCCCGCAGCGGTCCTCGCCCTGGCGATCGTGACCGTGCCCGGCCTGCTCGTCGCGCCGCTGGTGCGGCCCCGCGATGGTGTCGAGCGGCTCGTCGTCGTGCTGACGACGAGCGTGGTGACGTGGATGCTCGTGGCGCACGTGCTGCTCAGCCTCCAGTGGTGGTCGCCGCGGCACGTCGCCGTCGGGGTGCTCGTGATCGCCACGTTCGTCGGTGTGTTCTGGCCCCCTTCGCCGGCTGCCGCCCGCCCGGCCCGCTCGCGCACCACAGCCTGGACGAGCCGGTCCATGCGGCGCCAGCTCGGCTGGTCGTGCGCCGCGCTGGTGCTGTGGGCGGTGTCGCTGCCGCAGATCGACCTCGACTCGATGACGGCGTGGGGGCTCGTTTCCGTCCTGCCACCGACGTTCTACGCCGGGCTCGTGATCGCCGTCGTCGTCGCATCGACGGCTGCGACCCGTCCGACCACCAGCACCGCCCAGGTGGCGGCCGGCCTGCTCCCGCTGTTGACGATGATCTACGGCACGGTCGCCGCGATCTCGCCGACGATCCGGTACCCGTGGGCGTACAAGCATCTCGGCGTCGTCCGCCTGTTGGACGAGACCGGGCGGTTGCATCCCCAGGTCGACATCTACAACAACTTCTCGGGGTTCTTCGGGCTCAACGCATTCGTCCGCGGGGCGACCGGCGTCGACCCGTCGGCGTACGCATCGTGGTCGCAGCTGGTCGGCGAAGCGGTCGTGCTCGTCGCAACGTGGGTGCTCGTGCGCAGGGCGACCGACAGCGAACGCGTCGCGCACCTCGCCGCCGTCCTGTACCTCATCACCAACTGGGTCGCGCAGAACTACTTCGCGGCGCAGACGCTGGCGTCGTTCCTCAGCATCGCGGTGCTCGCGTTGACGTTCAGCTGGTTCTCGACGGGTGAGACGCGACGACTGCCACTGCTCGGCGACCGACTCGTCAGGCTCGCGCCGCTCAGCAACGTGGCACCGCAGTACCGCCTGATCCGCACCCGACGCACGATCGTGCTCGTCGGTTTCCTCGGCCTGATGCTGACCCATCCGCTCACACCGTTCGCGACCCTGGGTGCGGTTGGACTGGCGTGGGTGCTCGGGTGGGTCAAGGATCGCCCGCTGCTCGTCGGGTTCGCGCTGGTGACGATCGCCGGCGGTCTGCGGACGCTGCCGTACTTCGCGGCGCAGTCGTTCGACCTCGGGTTCGGAGGGTCGCCATCCGACAACGCCGGTGGCAACACCGACTACAGCGCCGCCCCCGACGCGGTACTGCTGGTCGGGCAGTTGACCCGGCTGTTCTCGGTCGGGGTGTGGATCGCGGCCGTCATCGGCGCGCTGGCGTGCGTCTGGGCGATGCGCCGCGCCGGCGTCCTCGTCATCGCGGTCTGTGTCCCGTTCGGCATCCCGCTCGTGCAGTCGTACGGCGGCGAAGTGATCTACCGCGTCTACCTGTATTCGCTCCCGCTGATCGTCGCGTTCATCGCATGGGGCATCGTGACCCGCATCCCGATCGAGCGGCGGGCCCGCCTGCCCCAGCCGACCGTGCTCGCGGCGTCGGTGTGCCTCGCCCTGACCACCGGGTTCATGGTCGCCCACTTCGGGCGCGAGCAGTTGAACTACGTCGACGAGTCGGAGGTGGCGATGGGTGAGTACGTCGCAGCCAACGTCACCGACCCGGCAGTGATCGCCCAGTTCGGATCGGACTATCCGGCCGCCAGCTCGGCGCGCTACCCGCACTTCCAGGTCAATGACACGTTCACGCCCTACGTCGACGAGTTGTTCGACCCGGCGGAGCGTCCCCGCCTGAACGCGCTCGACGATCTCGCCGACTATCTCCACGGGCTGAACGCCGGGACCCCGTACATCGTCGTCAGCCCCGGGATGGTCGAGGCGATCCAGCAACTGAACAACTTCCCGGTCGACTCGACCGCCGAAGCCGCCGAGATGCTGTTGGAGAGCCAGCGTTTCGTGCTCACCACCCGCATCGACGACACCTGGCTCATCGAGGTACTTCCATGAGCACGCACGCGAGGAGGCAGTCGTGAGCATCATCAGCAACGGCAACGCACCGGTCGTCAACCGGTCGGTCACGATCGATGCGGCCTCGGGGCCGCTCGCGGTCGGAACACTCGACATCGACACCGGCGAGCTCGACGTGATCACGCCGCCCGACGAGGCGGCAGCGATGGAGCGCGTCTTCGCGCTCCTGCGGCACCACGGTTGGCCCGTCGGCGTGGAAGTGCTGCCGCTCGTGCGCGGCGGTGTCGATGTCGCCGTCGTGCACGAGTTGCAGTCCGAGGTCCCCGACAGTGTGTCGCGCGGTGTCGAGCCCCAGCGGTCGTTCACGATGGTCGTCTGCACGCGCAACCGGCCCGAGCAGCTCGCGCGGTCTCTTCCGGCCCTCGTCGACCTGCTCGACGACGACCGCGAACTGATCGTGGTGGACAACGCCCCCCGCGACGACCGCACGGCGGCGGTCGTGGCGAAATACGGCGACGCGGTGCGCTACATCGTCGAGCCGATCCCCGGCTTGGCGCGGGCACGCAACTGCGGGCTGCGCGCGGCCAACAGCAAGTTCGTCGTGTTCACCGACGATGACGTCGTGCCCGATGCCGCGTGGCTGGAGGTGCTCGGGGCGACGTTCGCCGCGCACCCGGGCGCCGTGTGCGTCAGCGGCTCGGTGATGCCGATGTCGCTGACGACGAGCGCCGAGCTGTACTTCCAGGAATTCGGTGGCTACCAGCGGACCTTCGAGGAACAGGACTTCCACCTCGCGCTCGACCCGCCGCCGTCGAAGCTGTTCCCGTTCCACCCGAGGTTGGTCGGAACCGGCGCGAACATGGCGTTCCGGACCGAGGCGCTGGCGTCGCTGGGTGGCTTCGACGAGGCGCTCGGCGCGGGCACGCCGTCGCGCGGGGGAGAGGACATCGACATCGCGGTGCGCGTGCTGATGGCCGGGTTGCTCGTCGTCCGTCAGCCGTCGGCGGTGATCTGGCACGGATCACACCGCGACGAGTCGGCCCTCCTGCAACAGCTCGAGGACTACGGCTGCGGACTGTCGGCGGCGTTCTCCAAGTTCATGCACGAGCCCAAGTTCGCGCCCGCGGTGCTCCGACGTGTGCCGGCGGGGCTGTACGCGCTTCTCTCACCGAACTCACAGAAGAACGACAAGCGCAGCGTCGACTATCCCAACGAGCTGAAGCGCGCCGAGTTCCGTGGCCTCCGGCGCGGGCCGCTCGCGTACCGCTCGTCTCGACGGCTCGCCCGACGGCTCGACCGGGAGCAACTGACGTGACGCCGATCCCGATTCTGCTCTACCACTCGGTCGCCCCCGAGGCGACGCCGGCGTACGCCCGCTGGTGTGTGGATCCCGAGCTCTTCGCGCGTCACGTCGAGGTCGTCCGCACGCTGGGGTTCACCCCGCTGACGATCAGCGCACTCGTCGACGCGACGGCAGCCGGCGAGCTTCCGGAGCGGCCGATGGCCATCACGTTCGACGACGGCCGTGCGGACTTCACCGAGCATGCGCTGCCGGTGATCGAGGCGGCGGCGCTGCCCACCACCCTGTACGTCGTCACCGGCCGCATCGGCGCGACGAGCAGCTGGCTGCCGATGGCCGGAGAGGACGACGCAGCGATGATGTCCTGGGACGGCGTGCGAGCGGCCGACGCCGCCGGCGTCGAGATCGGCTCGCACTCGACCACCCATGTGGAACTGGACGTGATCGGCGCGGCACGACTCCCGGCGGAGATCGACGAGTCACGGCGCCGCCTCACCGCCGAACTCGGACACGACGTGCGGTCGATGTCGTATCCCCACGGGTACCACTCGGCAACCGTCGTGCGCGCCGTGCGCGCCGCCGGGTTCGACTCCGCCTGTGCGGTCGGCGACACCTGGAGCAGCGCCGACGACGACCGGTTCGCGTTGCGGCGCAAGTTCGTGTTCGGCGGTACGACGCCCCACGCGTTGCGCGAGCTGCTGCTGTCGCCACCCGATCGCCCGGCCCGCCCGCGACGGGTGTTGCGGACCGGGTGGCGGTGCGCGCGGTGGGCGCGCCACCGGATGCCGAACCGGCAGGGGGCACGGTGAAGCGAGCTCGTTCGAGATGCCGCGTCCTCACCGCGGTGGCGATGCTCGTGGCCGGCGCGTCGGCGGCGGGATGTTCCGCGCTCGGCGCCGGTGCGGTCGACGAGGACGCGACGAATGCGCCGACGACGCTGCCGCAGATCGGGGGCCTGCGGACGCCGGTCGCGGACGCGCACGAACTGGAGCTCGTCCTGTACGAGCCGTTCGACGACGAGGAGCTCGATGCGATCTGGACCACCTGCTACTGGTGGCAGGTCGACGGGGGCTGCACGATCTCCAGCAACGACGAACAGCAGTGGTACCGGCCCGAAGCGGTCACCGTCGCCGACGGATCGTTGCGCCTCGAAGTGACGGCGGATCCGCAACGGACGACCGACGGCGACGTCCTGCCGTACCGGTCGGGGATGATCAGCTCGGGCCATGTCGACCATCACGACATCGACGAGCCGGGGTACGCGTTCACCTACGGCGTCGTCGAGACGCGCATCCGCCTCCCCGAGGGCGACGGCATGTGGCCCGCCGTGTGGCTGCTCTCGGCGGACCGCACGAGCCTGCCCGAGATCGATCTGCTGGAGTGGTACGGGTCGCGGCCGACGATGGTGACGAGCCATGTCCACCAGCGGATCGACGACGAGCGGTCGTCGGCGCGGGTCGAGATCACATCGGACGAGCCACTGGGCGGCGGGTGGCACGACGTCGCCGTCGACTGGGCGCCGGACCGGGTCGTGTTCTACCTCGACGGTGTGGAGACGGGCCGCGTCGTCGATCCCGAACTGATACCCCACTCGCCGATGTACCTGATCATCAACCTCGCCGCCGGCGGCGCGAATGCGGGCGACGTCGACGAGTCGGTGCTCCCGCAGACCCTGTTGGTCGACGATGTCCGGATCTGGCAACGGGGTGGCTCGTGACCGACGTGCTCACGGATCCGGGCGCCGACGCCGCCCCGGTCGTCGCGGACGCCGACGACGATCGGCTGCGTCAGAACGCGACCGCCCTCGTCGTCAGCGGCGCGCTCACCTCGGTGCTCGGGTTCGCGTTCTGGGTGCTCGCCGCGCGGGTCTTGCCACAGGAGGACGTCGGCATCGGCGCGGCGCTCGTCGCCGCGGTCGTCTTGCTGGCCAACGTGTCGACGTTCGGCCTGCGCAACGCGTTCCCGCGTTTCCTGCCAGTGGCGGGACCAGCGACGTCCCGACTCGTCGTGCGGGGATACGCGCTGTGCGCCGTGACCGCGGCCGTGCTCGGCGCCGTGTTCGTGGCCGGGTCGACGGTGTGGGCCGATCACCTGAGCCTGCTCCGCGACAACCCGCTCGGGGGCGTCGGGTTCGTCGCCGCGACGGCGGCGTGGACGATCTTCATCCTCCAGGACAGCGTGCTGACCGGCTTGCGACGGGCGACCTACGTGCCGATCGAGAACCTGATCTACGCGCTCGCCAAGATCGCACTGCTCGTGGTGGTCGTGTCGACCGGCCCGTGGGCGCTGGTGCTCGCCTGGGCCATCCCGGCCGTCGCCGTGTTGGCACCGCTGAATGCGCTGATCTTCCGCCGCTTGATTCCGGCCCACCAGGGCTCCGGCGAGACGGTGGCCGCGTTCGACTGGCGGTCGCTCGTCCGGTTCTCCGCCGGCGAGCACGCCGCCGACGTCGTCAAGAACATCGGCGCCGAGGGCGTCGTCCTCGTGGTGCTCGCCGTCGTCGGGGCGACCCAGAGCGCGGTGCTGTTCTTCGCGTTGACGATCACCGCCTCGATCCAGCTCGTCACGTCGAACATCGTCAACGCCTTCGTCGCCGAGGCGGCGGCTCGGCCGTCCGATGTCGACTCACTGCTGGGCCGGTCCGCACTCCACGCCGCCGGCCTGGTCGTGCCGGCGGCCATCGTCGGCGCGATCCTGGCACCGGTCGGGCTCGGCATCTTCGGCGCCGACTATGCGGCGGACGGCACCACGGTGCTGCGGCTGCTGCTCCTCGCCCTGATCCCGCACATCGGGATCAGCCTGGCGATCGGCCTCGCTCGGTTCCAGCGACGGGTCGCCGTCGTGTTCGCGATCGCGGTCGGCACGTCGATCGCGCCGCTCGCAGGGGCACTGTTCCTGACGTCGCGGTTCGGCATCGTCGCGGTCGGGTGGAGCGTCCTCGTCGGTCAGACCGTCCTGTTTGCCGTGCTCATCGCGACGGTGCTGCGCGCCCGCCTGTTCGCGGCGGTGACCGGCGCCGCCGTCGAGCACGCAGTCGAGGTCCGCGACGAACTCAGGCACCGGCGTCGCGTTCGTGCCGTCGGATCGATCCTCGATGAACTCGATGCAGTGCACACGACCGCAGTGCCGCTGTATCCACGCCGGGTGATCCGCAACACGACCGATGTCGTCGTGGTCGTCGTCGACAACCCGACGCTGCCGCGGGTGATCAAGATCGCGCTGAGCCAGGCCGCGGCCTACGGGCTGCGCGCTCATGTCAGGGCGTTCGCAACGCTGCATGAGGCCGCCATCGCGGCGTCCGACGAGGAGGCCGCGGCGATCCTTCCCGAGCTGCTCGAGTCCGGCACGGTCGTCGGGCACGACTACGTGATCGAGTCGAAGTGCACCGGGATCGCCCCGCTCGTCTCGGACCACGGCACGTTGTCGGCGATCTCCGCCGCAATCGGCCGGCTCCACCGCCTCACCGCCACGCCGGCGTCAGTGGGCGAGTCGCTCGTGATCTCGATCGTCGACGACCCGATCAGCGTGCTCGCCGCCGACGGCCGACTCCAGACCCACCGGGACACGCTCGACTCGCTGCGCGACCAACTCGACCGTGCGATTCGCGGGCGGGACGTGACCGTCGCGAGGACGCACGGCGACACATGGCTCGGCAACGTGCTCGTCGAGACCGGGTTCGACGGGGTGACGGTGACCGGCATCGTCGATTGGGAGGACAGCCGGCAGCTCGGCATCCCGGAGATCGACATCGCCCATCTGTGGCTCTCCACGCAGGAGGACGGGCTCGCCGCGGCGACGCTGCGCGCGCGCACGGCACCGACGGTCGACGAGCTGGTCGGGTCGTGGGCTCGGCCGCTGTTCAACCCGACGCTGCCGGCCGGGCCCGTCGTGATGCTCGCGTGGCTGGCGCACGTCGCCGCGGGTCTCGAACGGTCGTCGATGTTCGCGCTGGGACGGGTCTGGGTCGACGAGAACGTGCGGCCGGTGCTCGACGCGTTGGAGACGGAGGCGTCGTGACTGCTCCGTCGGTTGGTCCGCCGGAGCCCGGCGAGGTGAGCGGCACGATGATCCCCGCGCACGAGTTCACCGTCGTCTCGCGGGGGTTCGACCAGGAGCAGGTGCGGACCTACGTCGCGCATGTACTCGCCGAAGTTGCCCGGCTCGCCCGCGACAACTGGGAACTCCGGCGCAGGTTGGAGACCGCCGAACGCGAGGCCCCGGACACGACGCTTGCCGATCTCCGTGCCGAACTCCAGCGGGCGATGGCGCGCCTCGAACAGATCGAAGCCGAACGCCGCCTTCGCTGATGGCTGTCCGAGCGCCGGGCGACGTCAGGCGACGAAACCCGCGCGGGGTGCCGGCGGCGGGACCTCCCAGTCCACCGGCATGGCGTCGAAGTCGAAGAACGGCGCCTCGTCGCCGGCCGCGACGGCATCCTCGATCTGGTCGTAGAAGCCCTTGCCGGTCTCCTCTGCGAACGTGATCGCGACTTCCTCGTCGCTGTCGCCGACACGGGGCCGCTGGCAGTACTCGGGGAAGCTCGTCTCGGCCGCGTCGCCCTCGGCGTAGCCGCGGGCGAACATCTGCTTCAGCACGCCGAAGCCGTCGTTGCGGACGAGGATCTCGCCACGCGGGGTGCCGCCCTTCGACTTGAGATGATCGACGAACTTGTCGAGGTCGTGCGTGTCGTAGGCGATGTGCTGGCACGAGTGGTCGCCGTGGCGGTCGACGAACTTGGTCACCTGTGACTTCTTGGCGCGGTCGATGCCCTCGATCAGCGCGACGCCGAACTCGCCGAAATCGATGCACCAGATCTTCATCGAGGAATCGGGGTCGTCGGGGCGGACGTCGTCGATGCGGTTGATCAGCGTGCCGCCCTCGACCTCGATGTGGAACCACGCCCACTTCTCGATCGAGCCCTGCTCACACGCGTACGTGATGTGGTCGACCTTCTTCAGATGTGCCATCCCACCATTTCAACGTTCCGCACATCCGATTGCAACAATGCTGAACGAATTGGCCGGAAATGGGCCCGTTTCGTGTCGAACTGCGCGGTGAACTGCCACGGCGAGCCCGGCGCGCTCGGCACTTCGTGCAGTCAGTCGTTGACCAGCGTCGCCACCGTGTCGTTCAGCCGTTCCGCGATCGACTCGTACAACTCCGCCTCGGCGCGCAAGCCGACGCTGACGTAGTGGGCCTGCAGTTCCAGGGCCAGCGCCTCGGCCCGGGCTCGTGCTGTATCGCGATGCAGCGGCGACGTCGACGCCTGATCCTGGTCGACGAGCTCGGCCGCCGCCGTCGACGCCGCGTTCGCCGCGCCGTCCCACGACGTCGCCAACATCGCCCATGCCAACACCGCCTCGGACGCGCTCTCTGCGGTGTCGCCCGCGACCGCGAAGACGGCGGCCATCCGGGTGTGGTACGCGAGCTGTGCTGCGATCGCGTCGGGGACCGCCAATCCGGCCGAGGTGTCAGGAGCATGAGCCATGTCGGCATCGTGCCCGACGAGGCGGCGGCGCCGACAGGGCACAAGGTCCCCGCCTGGCGGTTTCCGAAGTCGGGACTTTGGGCCATCGTCAGCCGGCGTCGCCCATGCCCATCATCAGGTGATGACTGCAGCCGTGATCGACGGAAACGAGGCGGCGGCCGCTGTCGCCTACCAACTCTCCGACCTCGTGGCGATCTACCCGATCACGCCCGCCTCGCCGATGGGCGAGCACGCCGACGCGTGGGCGGCTGCGCACCGCGAGAACATGTGGGGCGCGGTGCCCGAGGTGATCGAGATGCAATCGGAGGCGGGTGCGGCCGGCGCGCTGCACGGCGCCCTGCAGGCCGGCGCGCTGGCCACCACGTTCACGGCGTCGCAGGGGCTGTTGCTGATGCTGCCGAACATGTTCAAGATCGCCGGGGAACTGACCCCGGCGGTCATCCACGTCGCGGCCCGGTCGGTCGCGACTCATGCGCTGTCGATCTTCGGTGACCACAGCGACGTGATGGCGGCCCGGACGACCGGCTTCGCGATGCTGTGTGCGAGCTCGGTCCAGGAAGCGCAGGACTTCGCCGCGGTGGCGCATGCGGCGACGTTGCGGACGCGTGTCCCGTTCCTCCATTTCTTCGACGGCTTCCGCACGTCCCACGAGGTCAACAGCATTCAGCCGCTCGAGGCCGGGACACTGCGTGCACTGGTGAGCGAGGAGGATGTGCGGGCCCACAAGCTGCGCCGGCTACGCCCGAGTGCACCGGTCGTGCGCGGGACGGCGCAGAACCCCGACGTGTTCTTCCAGAGTCGGGAGGCCGCCAACCCGTTCCACGACGAGGTGCCCCACGCGGTGAGCAGCCTGTTCGCGCAGCTCGCGCAGCGCACCGGACGACACTACGGCCTGGTCGACTACGAGGGCGCCGCCGACGCCGAGCGGGTGATCGTGATGATGGGCTCCGGATCGGGCGCTGCGGGTGAGGCGGTCGCGCAGCTCGTCGCCGCCGGTGAGCGCGTCGGCCTGTTGACGCTGCGCCTCTTCCGGCCGTTTCCCGTCGACTCGCTGCTCGATGCGCTGCCGTCGACCGTGCGCTCGATCGCCGTGCTCGACCGCACGAAGGAGCCGGGTGCCGTCGGGGAACCTCTGCACCAGGACGTGGTCAGCGTGCTCGCCGGTCGTCCGATCCGAGTGATCGGCGGGCGGTACGGCCTGGGGTCCAAGGAGTTCACGCCGGCGATGGCCCGCGGCGTACTCGAGGAACTCGTGCGCGACGACCCGCGGCCGCGGTTCACCGTCGGCATCACCGACGACGTCACCGGCCTGAGCCTCGACATCGACGAGTCGTTCCGCGTCCACACAGCGGCGCGGACAGCCGTGCTCTATGCACTGGGCAGCGACGGCACGGTCGGCGCGAACAAGGCGTCGGTCAAGATCATCGGTGCGCAACCGGGCCTCCACGCGCAGGGCTACTTCGTGTACGACTCGAAGAAGTCCGGTTCGATGACCGTGTCCCATCTGCGCTTCGGGCCGGAGCCGATCCGTTCGACGTACCTCGTGCAGGACGCCGACCTCGTCGCGTGTCACCAGTTCGGCCTGCTCGACCGCTTCGACGTGCTCGAAACGGCGCGACGCGGCGGCACGTTGCTGCTCAACGCGCCATACCCGGCGGACGAGGTGTGGGACCATCTCCCGTCGACGATCCGCCGCCAGATCGTCGAACGTGAGCTGCGCGTCTTCACGATCGACGCGGCGAAGATCGCGCGGGAAGTCGGGCTTCCCGGGCGCATCAACACGGTGATGCAGCCGTGCCTGTTCGCCCTGATCGACGTGATGGACGCCGACGCCGCGCACGATGCGGTCAACCAGTCGATCGTCGAGGCATACGGCCGGCGGGGGCCGCAGGTCGTCGAGCGCAATCAGGCCGCCGCCGAACGGGCACGCACCGGACTCCAGCGGGTCACCGTCCCGGCCGACGCCCTTCCGGACGGCGACGGACTCGCCGCGGCGACCGCCGCGACGCAGGCGGGTTTCGTCGAACGCGTGACGTCCACGATGATCGCCGGCAGAGGGGACCTCCTGCCCGTGTCTGCGATGCCGGTCGACGGCACCTTCCCGGTCGGCACCACGCGTATCGAGAAGCGCAAGCTCGCCGCCGAGCTTCCGGTCTGGGAACCCGACCTGTGCATCGACTGCGGCAAGTGTGCGATCGTCTGCCCGCACGCCGCGATCCGGATGAAGGCGTTCCCGCTCGACGCCCTCGCCGGCGCACCCGGCGACTTCAAGTCGAAGCCGTTCCGCTCACGCGAGCTCGACGATCATCAGCTGACGATCCAGGTCGCACCGGACGACTGCACCGGGTGTGGGATCTGTGTCGAGGTCTGCCCGGCGAAGGACAAGACCCAGGTCAAGCGCAAGTCGATCAACATGCTGGACGCGGACGCGCATCGAGCCGCCGAGCGCGAGCGGTGGGACTTCTTCCTCGCGATCGCCGAGCTCGACCGGTCCCTCGTGACCCACGATTCGGTGAAGAACTCTCAGCTGCTCGAGCCGCTGTTCGAGTTCTCCGGCGCATGCTCGGGATGCGGCGAGACGCCGTACCTGAAGCTCCTCACACAGTTGTTCGGCGACCGGCTCGTGGTGGCGAACGCGACCGGCTGTTCGTCGATCTACGGCGGCAACCTGCCGACGACGCCCTGGGCGGCGAACGCCGACGGCCACGGTCCGGCGTGGTCGAATTCGCTGTTCGAGGACAACGCCGAGTTCGGCCTGGGACTCCGGCTCGGGGTCGAGCAGCACCAACGTGAGGCCCGCCGCCTCGTCGGCGAACTGGCCGACCGGCTCGGCTCCGACATCACGGCGGAACTGTTGGCGAACCCGGCGCCCACCGAAGCCGGCATCGTCCTGCAACGTCAGCGGGTCGAGCAGCTGCGGGCGGCCCTCGCCGACATCGACGACCCGAGCGCGCGCCGGTTGGAGTCGATCGCCGACGAACTCGTCCGCACCAGTACCTGGATCATCGGCGGCGACGGGTGGGCCTACGACATCGGCTACGGCGGCGTCGACCACGTGCTGTCGAGCGGCCGCAACGTCAACCTGCTCGTCCTCGACACCGAGGTGTACTCGAACACCGGGGGGCAGGCCTCGAAGGCCACCCCGCTCGGCGCCGTGGCGAAGTTCGCGGCGGCGGGCAAGGCGACCGCGAAGAAGGACCTCGGGGCCGTGGCGCGCCGCTACGGCGACGTGTACGTCGCCCAGATCGCGCTCGGCGGCAGCGAGATCCAGACCGTCAAGGCGTTGCAGGAGGCGGATGCCTGGGACGGACCGTCCCTCGTGATCGCGTATTCGACGTGCATCGCGCACGGCATCGACATGACGACATCGATGGCACACCAGAAGGACGCGGTGAAGTCCGGGTACTGGCCGCTCTACCGCTACCGGCCGTCGGTCGACGAACACGAGCAGCCGTTCCAGCTCGACTCCGCCGCCCCGAGCATCCCGCTGCGGGACTTCGCCCTCGACGAGGCCCGCTACGCGATGCTGGCGCGTTCCGACCCGGCACGGTCCGATCACCTCCTCGACCTCGCCCAGGCGGGCATCGATGAACGGTGGCGGTTCTACGAGCAGCTCAGCGCCGTCGAGCGATCCGTGCCCCACGTGCGCGCCGCCGATGAGGTCGTCGTCGAAGTCGCCCGCGGACCGGAGGACGCACCATGACCGACCTGCACACCGACTACCTCGGGCTCCGCCTGCGTTCGCCGATCGTGGCGTCCGCCGGCCCGCTGACGGGCGACCTCGACCGGATCGTCGAACTCGAACAGGCCGGCGTGGGTGCGGTCGTCCTGCCGTCGCTGTTCGAGGAACAGATCGAGCACGAGACGGGCGAGATCGAGCGGCTGTACACGCTCCACAACGACAGCTTCGGCGAAGCGACCTCGTTGCTCCCCGAGGTGGGTGTGCACGACGACATCGTCGACTCGTACGTCGACCACATCGGGCGGGTCAAGCATCGCGTCGACATCCCGGTGATCGCCAGCCTCAACGGGACGAACATCGGCGGGTGGCTGCGCTACGCGCAGGTGCTCGAGGACGCCGGCGCCGACGCGATCGAGCTCAACCTGTACTCGGTGGCCGCCGATCCGCATGTCTCGGGCTCGTCGCTGGAATCCGAGCACCTCGAACTCGTCGCGGTGCTCGCGGGCGAGGTGGACATCCCGGTCGCGGTCAAGATCTCGCCGAGCTACTCGTCGCTGGCCTCGTTCGTGGTCGGTCTGCAACAGGCGGGCGCCGGCGGGGTGGTGATGTTCAACCGCTTCTACCTGCCCGACCTCGACCTGGAGACCCTCGACGTCGTCCCGCGACTCGCCCTCAGCACGCCCGACGAGGTGCGGCTCCCGTTGCGGTGGGCCGGCATCCTGCGCGAGTACCTCACGATGTCGATCGCATGTTCCAGTGGCGTGCACTCCGGGTTCGACGCCGCGAAGCTCGTTCTCGCCGGCGCCGATGTCGTGATGACGACGTCGGCGTTGCTGCAGCACGGCCCGGGCCACGTCGCCACCATCGAGGCGCAGCTGCGTCACTGGATGACGGCCCACGACTATCACGCGGTGAGTGAAATGCGCGGGGCGGTGTCGAGCAGCGGTGCGGCCGATCCGACCGCGTACGAACGGGCGAACTACATCGGCAACCTCGCCAGCTACACCAGCACATTTCGGGGCGCGACCTCGATCGGGCTGTCCCGTCGACACGGACCGTGACATTCGGCCCTGTCTGTTCGCTGCACAACGCGCGACAGTTGGCTCATGGAAAATCTGTCACTGCACCCTTGGAAACTGGTCTTCGAGACCCGTGAAGACGAAGACCACTGCGACATGGTCGTCCACCTCGACGCGGGTGACCGTTCGCTCTCCGGACACGGCCGCTCTCGTCGAAACCCGACCGATCCGTCGCTGCCCCAGGTCGGCGAGGAGTTGGCTGCGGCCCGCGCGCTGCACAACCTCGCGAACCGCCTGGCAGACGATGCGTGGAGCATGATCGAGGAGCGCCAGGTCCAGAGCCGCGTCGTCGACGCCTGACGCCAGTGACGTGTCGCGGGTCGTTCGACCCTTGTGACACGGCCGCAGACGCGGCAACATCGAGCCATGGCCACCGGTGGACAACCACGTACCGACCCCGACGCCGAGCGGGTGATCGACGAGACAGACGTCGATGACACGTTGCCGGACGAGCTGGACGCGTCGTTCGAGGACCCCGTGCCCGACGTCATCGACCAGCGGCGCGAGGTCGCGCTGGACGACGACGACCGGGACTGATCGCGCTCAGGGGGTCTCCTCGGCCGGCGGGCCGCCAGGCGCGCCGAAGTCCTCTGGTTCCGCAGTCGCCAGAAAATCCTGGAACTCGGCGACGATCGCTTCGATCTGCGCCGCGTCGAACGGCTCGTCGTCGCCCCGTTCGACGCCCACGGCTGCGGTGTCCAGCACCCGCTGTGCGACCATGATCGGCGCCCCGACCCGCACCGCCAGTGCGATGCCGTCGCTCGGACGGGAGGACACGCGCTGGGTGCCGTCGGCCGTCGCCAGCTCGAGCTCCGCGAAGAACGTCCCGTCGCGCAACTCGGTCACGTCCACCTCGACGAGGCGGGCGTGCCACCGGTTGATGATCTCGACCATCAGGTCGTGGGTGCCGGGACGGGGCATCTCCACCTCGGCGATGCCGATCGCGATTGCCTGCGCCTCGGCGGGGCCGATGAAGATCGGCAGGACGCGGGTGACGTCGCTCGGCTCGCCGAGCAGCACGATCGACGACCCCGAGTTCGGGTCGAGGTACACACCGAGGATCTGCACCGGCACCATGACGTCGACCTCCTCGTTCGTCCTGGCTCCATCATCACCCATCGCCGACCGTCACTCAAGTCGTGCCCCGGCAGCCGCGACGGCGTCTGGTCACTCGACGAACGCGCCCAGCAGGTCACGCATCGAGACGACGCCCACGATCGAGCCGTCCTCGCCGACGAGGACGTGGCGGACGTAGTTCTCCAGCATCTCCGCGGCGACGTCGGTGACGCCCGAATCCGGCGTGGCCCACTTGAGCTCCTTGGTCTCGATCTCGCCGACCGTGACCGCATCGAGGTCGAGTCCAGCGGCGACGGCGCGCACGATGTCGCGTTCGGAGACGACGCCCTCGACCGCGGGGGCGGTGCCGATGACGATGCAGCCCACGCCGGCCTGATCGAGCATCACGGCCGCGTCCCGCAGCGACGTGTCTGCAGTGGTCGTGACGGTGCCGTTGCTGACGAATGATGCGATCGACGTGCCCACGTCCGCGAACTCGTCGAAGGCATCCAACATCGTTTCGTTCGTCGTGTCGTTCATCGGGTCGTCGATCATGGTTGCCTCCAGCACCCAACGTATGGGTGCGAGGCCTTCGGTCAATAGGGTCGGAAGACCTGCGCGGTCGTGCCGCCCTCACCCGATGTCGCGGCGCCGGTAGCCGACGAGTGCGGACGCGGTGAAGGCCGTGGCCGTCAGACCCAGCAGCAGCAGAGGCAGCGCGTCGAAGGGCTCGGCCGGCATCGCCGGCACATGATCGAACGGCGACACGGCGACCAGCCACTGGGGCATCTTCAGCACCGTGCCGAACAGACCGATCACGAACACGCCGGCGAGCGTGCTCCACGCGGCGAGCGCAAACCGCGGCACCAGCGCGCACGCCGCGAGTGCGACGCCCCCGACGACCACCATCGCGGGCACCATCACGAGCGCCGCGATCGCCAATCGCGGCACCTGTCCGCCGTCACCGGTCATCAGTCCGAAGCCGGCGCCGAGTGCCGCCCCGGTCGTGAGCATCACGACGATCGTCCCGCCGACGGCGACGAGCACGTGGCTGGCGACCCAGCGCCACCGGGGGGTCGGGGTGGCCAATACCGGGTCGGCGCGTTGAGCGGCCTCCTCGGATCGCAGCCGCAGTACCGACGTGATCGTGAACCCGGTGGCGGTCAGCGCGAGGATCAACACCGACGTCGCGAGGAAGGCGTCGGTGATCGAGGCCTCTCCGAGTTGGGCGAAGAAGTCGGCCATGTCCGGATTGTCCTCGATGATCGATTCGGCCTGGTCGGCGACGATGCCGTAGAAGAATCCGACGACCGCCAACCCGGCCGTCCAGCCGGCGAGCGTGGCGCGTTGCAGCCGGATCGCGAGGCCGAACGGCGAACCGAGGCGGGGTGACGCGGTTGCCGGCCCCGGCCGCTGGCGCAGCAGACCGGCGCCGAAGTCGCGCCGCTCCTGGAGCGCGATCGCGCCGTTCACCAGCACCACCGTGGTGGCGAGCGGAAGGACGAGCACCCACCAGCGTTCGTCCGCGAACGCTCGGATCGCCTGCGCCCAGCCGAGCGGCGAGCACCACGAGAGCACGCTGCTGCGGACATCGCCGACGGCGCGCACGACGAACGACGCCGCGAGCACGACGCCGCCCAGCGCGACTGCCGACCGGGCGTTGCTCGCGATCTGTGCGGTGACGGCGGCGACGCCGGAGAACAGCACGCCGGCGAGCACCAGCGAGACCCCGAACGCCAACGAGCCGGTTGTCGGCAGCCCGTACACGATCAGCGACAGCGAGACCGCCGCCCCGATCAGCACGTTGGTCGCACCGACCGCCGTGAGCGTGGCCGCGAGCGGCGCATGGCGGCCGACGGGCGAGGAACGGATCAGCTCGGCGCGTTCGCTCTCCTCGTCGGCGCGGGTGTGGCGCACGGTCATGAAGATGCTCATCAGCGCGACCGCGATGATCGTCCACAGCGACAACTCGTTCATGACGACCGATCCGGTCGTCGGATCGCTCAGTCCGTAGCCGGGGCCGGTCTGCACGATCAGTGCGGCGTTGCCCACGATGAGCTGGCCGTACTGGTCGAGTTCGGCCTGCGTGTCGTAGAGGCCGATGATGCTGGCGACCGTCGCGACGACGAGGCCGATGATCGCGGTCGTCCAGACCGCAATCCGGAAGCGGTCGCGCCGGCCGACGAGCCGGAGGAGCTGCCAGACCCCGGCGAGCGGTCGGGGTCGTGCGGGTTCGTCCGGCTCGTGCTCGACGTCGACGCGCGGCGGTGCTGCGGTCGTCGTCATGGCGACTCGACCGGCGTCGCCGGCACCTCGTCGCCGTAGTGCCGCAGGAAGAGCTCCTCCAGGGTGGGCGGCCGGCAGACCAGCGTGCGGACACCGAACGAGGTGAGGTGGCGCATCACGCCGTCGAGCGCCGGGCCGTCGACGTCGAGCCGGACGTGGCCGTTGTCGATGCGGATGTTGTGGACACCCGCCACGGTGTCGAGCCGCTCGAGTGGCCGTTCGGTCGTCACGGTGACGCTCGTCCGCGTGAGCGACCGCAGCTCGGCGAGGGTGCCGTGCTGGACGGCGACGCCCTGGCGGATGATCGTCAGCCGGTCGCACAGCGTCTCGACCTCGGCGAGGATGTGACTCGACAGCAGCACCGTCCGGCCCTGAGCCGCGGCCTCGAGGATCACGGCCTGGAACACCGACTCCATCAGCGGGTCGAGACCCGACGACGGCTCGTCGAGCAGCAACAGCTCGACGTTCGAGGCGAGCGCCGCCACGAGCGCGACCTTCTGGCGGTTGCCCTTGGAGTAGGTGCGGCACTTCTTGCGCGGGTCGAGTTGGAGGCGCTCGATGAGGTCGTCCCGCCGGCGCGTGTCGACGCCGCCGCGGAGCCGGCCGAGGAGGTCGATGATCTCACCGCCGGACAGGTTCGGCCACAGGTTGACGTCTCCCGGTACGTAGGCCAATCGCCGGTGGAGGGCAACCGCGTCGGTCCACGGGTCGGCGTCGAGCATCCGGACCCGTCCGCTGTCGGGGCGCAGCAGCCCCAGCAGCACCCGGATCGTGACGGTCTTGCCGGAACCGTTCGGGCCGAGGTAGCCGTGCACCTCGCCCGTCTCGACCTCGAGGTTCAGACCGTCGAGCGCGCGAGTCGAGCCGAACGTCTTGACGACGTTCGTCAACGAGATCGCGGAGGTCACGCCGGCACCGGCTCAGTCAGCGTGCTCGACGATGAGCACACTGCAGGGCGAGTGGTGCGCGACCTTCGTCGACACGCTGCCCCGGAAGAATCGTCCGACGGGACTCAGCCCGCGGGCGCCGACGACGATCAGCTCGGCGTGCACGTCGTTGGCGACGTCGAGGATCGCGTCCGCCGCGCCGTCGTCGTGCTCGTGACGGGTCGCCCGCACACCGTACGGCCGGAGTACGTCGTCGGCCTGCACGAAGCGGTCCTCGGCGGTGATGTGGGGGCTGATCAGGTCGTGGAACTCGGCCGGCAGCTTCGACTCCATGTGTTTGATGTCGGCCCGCGAGTACGCAGCCGCGGCGGTGACGACGTGGACATCGGACGCACCGACCGTCCGGGCGAGTTCGCCGGCCACGGCGAGCGCCTCGAGTGCGCCCTTCGAGCCGTCGGTGCCGACGACGATGGTGTTGAACATCATGGCTCCATTCTGTCGCTCGCTGTCATCGTCGCCCGAGGTTGCCGGCGCGGCCAGGGCCGAACGGCCCGCCGGTGGTGCGCGGTTCAGTGATGGGACGGTTCGGTTGGCATCGCGTTGGCGATGATCCGCTCGATGAGCAGGACGAGCACGTGTCGAACGATCGCAACGGTCAGCCGCTGGGCGAGGCTCGACTCCTCCGTGCCGGTCACCGACCCGGGCGGCAACTCGGAGCAGCCGTAGACGTGGACGTGGGTCCGCCGTGGTCCGAACGAGGCGAACTCGATGTCGGCGTCGAGGGGCGGCACCCACGGCTCGGTGCGGGTCCGCCAGGTGATCGGCAGGATGACCGCGTCGCGTCGTGACCGCTGCGGCCCGAAGGCCACATCGACCAGCGGGCCTCCTGCGTGGGGGTGATGGCGATCCTGCACCGCTTCCAGCACGCGGATCTCGTCGTTCCAGGCCACGGCGACGAATTCGCCGACGAGGTGCGGTGTCGCGACGATCTCGATGGCGCGTACGACGTCGACCAGCGGGAGGTCGATCCCGGCGAAGTCGTGCACGAAATGCGCCGAACGGCTCTCCACGTCGGTCATGGGCCGCTCGTCCCAGCAACTCGAATTGTCCCCCACATGCTGATGCTTCCTCGTGTCGGTGAACGCGCTCTTCAACCAGGATGCGAGCGTGCCGCCGGCCGTGCCAGGGACCTAGGTCCCCACGTGGCCGTTCACGGTCAGCGACGGGAAAGGACGTTGGGCCCTGTCTGTGGGCGGTCGCGACGTGTGGAATCGGAAACATGGACGAGACGATTGAAGGCACCGAAATCCTCGACGAGCAGGCATGCTGGGAACGGCTGCGCAGGACGTCGGTCGGCCGACTCGCGGTCGACAACGGCGGCCAACCCGAGATCTTTCCGATCAACTACGTCGTCGACGACCAGACGGTCGTGTTCCGGACCAAACCCGGCACGAAGCTCGCCGCCGCCGTGCTGCTGCAGCGCGTGGCGTTCGAGATCGACGGCTACGAGCCGACACGCGGGCAGGCATGGAGTGTCGTGATCAAGGGCCGTGCCCGGTCGATCGAGCGGATGCGTGAGCGCTACGACGCCGAGGACCTGCCGCTGTTCCCGTGGGCGGTCTTTCCGAAGCCCGAGTTCGTCAGGATCGTTCCCGTCGAGGTGACCGGACGCCGGTTCTTCGTCGCCGAGGAGGTCGTCACCGATGGGTCGATCGGCTGGACCGACGCCCGCGGCGACGACGCCGCCGAGGAGCTGGCCGTCGTCCGTGAACCCGGCGCCGAGCAACATCCCGGCGAGCCCAAGTTGCACCCGAACTGATCGCCGGTCTTCGGTCCGGCTCAGGTGAGCGAGTTGGCGCACGGGCGCCCCGCGACGACGTCCGCGACATTTGCCAGCGTGGTCGTCGCGATCGCCGCGAGCGCGTCGCGGGTGAGAAACGCCTGGTGCGCGGTGATCAGCACATTGGGGAACGTCAGCAGCCGGGCGAACACGTCGTCGTCGAGGATCTCCTGACTGCGGTCCTCGAAGAACAGCGGGGCCTCCTCCTCGTACACGTCGAGCGCCAGCGATCCGAGCTGTCCGGACTTGAGCCCGTCGATCGCCGCCGGCGTGTCGATCAGCGGACCGCGTCCGGTGTTGACGAGCATCACGCCGCGGCGCATGCGCCCGATGGCGGCGGCGTCGATGAGATGGTGCGTCGCCTCGGTCAGTGGGCAGTTGAGGCTGACGATGTCACTTCGCCCGAGCAGCTCGTCGAGTTCGACGTACTCGACGCCGAGGTCGACCAGGCCGGAGTCCGGCTGTGGGTCGGACGCGACGACCGTGCAGCGGAAGTGCCACAGCAGGCGGGCGACGATCGCACCGATCTGGCCGGTGCCGACGATGCCCGCCGTGCGGCCGGCGAGGTCGAATCCGACGAGCCCTTCCAGGGAGAAGTTCCGGTCGCGGACGCGGTTGTAGGCGCGATGGACGTTGCGGTTCAATCCGAGGATCAGTGCCAGCGTGTGCTCGGCGACGGCGTTCGGCGAGTACGCCGGGACGCGCACCACCGTGATGCCGACCGCGCGCGCTGCGTCGAGATCGACGTTGTTGTAGCCGGCACAGCGCATCGCGACGCACGTCGTTCCGCCCGCCGCGAGCGCGCGGAGGATCGGCGCCGTCAGGTCGTCGTTGACGAACGCGCAGACGACCGGAATGCCGGCTGCGAGCCCGACCGTCCGTTCGTCGAGGCGCGCGTCGAGGTACGTGATGTCGTGTCCCGGGCCACGGTTGGCCTCGTCGAAGCAGGCACGGTCGTACGCCTTCGCAGAGAAGCAGTGGATCGCTGACATCGTTTCCATCGACGCAGTGTGGCAGCACTCGACTAGTCGTCGGCGGGGACGATCGCCACCGGACACGGGGACTGCTCGAGCATCCACGTCGCGACCGAGCCGAGCAACGCTGCGCCGAGCGCCCCGTGTCCGCGGGCGCCGAGCACGACCACGTCGGCCTCCGCGCACGCTTCGGCCAGTGCCTGCTTGGGCCCGTGCAGCACGACCGTGCGCACCGCCCGCCCGTCCGGGTCGACCCTGCCGGCCGCCGTCAGCAGCCGCTGCCGCTCGGTCTCGACCTGCTCCGGGAAGCGTTCGATCGTCGACTCGACGTCGAGCCACGGTGACAGGTCGACCGCCGCCACGAGCTCGATCGCCACGCTGTCATCGAAGAAGTCGAGTGCCCATCGCAGCGCGGCCGAGGCGTTGTCGCTGCCGTCGAATCCGACGATGACCGATGTCGCTCGCGGCCGATCGAACCCCGGCGGAACGACCACGGTGGGAACCGGGGCGCGCGTCGCGCAGTGGCGGCTGACCGACCCGAGCAGCCTGTGCTGCAGGTCGCTGTCCCCCTGCCGGCCGAGCACCAGCAGGTCGGCGTCGTGTGCCCGGGTGAGCAACTCGGCCCCCGCCGACCCCTCGACGACGAGCGGTTCGACGGCTCCCACCCCGTCCTCGTCGGCGGTCGCGGCGAGCGCGACGTCGAGGGTGTGATGCGCCTCGGCCGCGAGACCCAACCGGTCGACGTCGAACGAACGTTTCGCCATCAGCAGCCTCATTGCCAGCGGGACGCGCCAGACAGCCATCGCCACGACGGTTGCCGCCGGGTCCGGTGTGTTGCGCAGCGTCCAGCGGAGCGCATCCTGAGCGACGTCCGACCCGTCGATGCCGACGATGAGATCTCTGGTCATACCTGGACCATGACGCCACGACGGCGATGCGGCCAGGGCCGAACGACCCCGGCGGGACGAGACGACGTCGGGACCTTCTGCCCTGGGTCGGTTCCGGTTGGTGCCGCAGGATGGACCCATGAAGATCACCGAACTCACATGGCGCGAACCGGTGGTGATCGACGCCGCCGCCTCGATCGACGCCGCCGCCGAACTGATGGCGCGCCAGGGTGTCGGCGCCCTCGTGGTCGTCGATCACGACGTGCCGGTCGGCGTCGTCACCGACCGCGACATCGTCACCCGGGGCATCGCCTCGGGTGTGCCGCTCGACGGGCGCATCGATGCCGTGATGACGATGGGTCCGATCGGGCTCGCACCGAGCGACGACCTCGATGACCTCTTCGCGCTGTTCGCCCAGCATGCGATCCGCCGGGTGCCGATCCTCCAACGGGATCGGGTCGTCGGGATGGTCTCGCTCGACGACGCTGTCGTGTCGATGGCCAACAGCATGGCCAGCGTCGCGAAGGTCCTGACCGCACAGATCCTCTTCCCCCATGCCGGCGACGATGCACCGGTCCCGGCGGTGACGTGATGACCGCAACCGCGGAGCCGCCCACGACGCCGCCGCCCGACGCACCCGCCGACGACCTGGTCGCCGTGATGGAGGAACTCTCCGCGTCGACGTGCTGGGCGCAACTGCGGACCACGCCGGTCGGGCGGATCGCGGTGCGCGGGGACGGTGACGACGTCGAGATCTTCCCGATCAACTTCGTCGTCGACCACGGCAGCGTCGTGTTCCGCACCGCCGCGGGCACCAAGCTCGAGCGGATCGTTGCGACCGAGTGCGTCACGTTCGAAGCCGACGACTCCGATCTCGACGACGGCATCGCCTGGAGTGTGGTGGCCAAGGGCGCGTGCACAGTGATCCAAGTCCACGGTGACGTGCTCGACTCGTTCGACCTCGACGTCTACCCGTGGCATGCGGGCGGCAAGCCGACGTTGGTGCGGCTGATTCCGAGCGCCCTGACCGGCCGCCGGTTCACGATCGATCCCGCCGCACTCGCTCGGCGGCGTGATCCGTGACCGGGCCGAACGGCCCTGTCGGCAGCCTGCCGAGAGGACAAGGATGAAGACAGAAGGCCGCCGGCTGACCCGGTGGCGGAAAGGATCACCGTGGTTGCCCGAATGATCGTCCCGGTCGACGGTTCACATGACTCATGGAAGGCGTTCGACGTCGCGCTGGCGCTCGCACGCGCCGTCGACGGACAGGTCGAGGTCGTCGAGATCGTGTCCGATCAGAGCGATGCCTCGCTCGCCCTCAAGACGATGCACGAGCGCGTCGCGGAGACCGACACGACCGGAATCGACGTGACGACGTCGGTCGAAGTGACGGGGAACGACGTCGTCAGCGCGCTGGTCGCGGTGTTCGACCGACACGAGGGTTCGACGTTCGTCATGGGCTCGCACGGCCGGGGTCGTTCGGCGGCGCTGATCGGCAGCGTGACCGACGAACTGTTGCGGACGACGTACGGACCGATGGTCGTCGTCGGCCCGGACGCGGCCGTCCCCGATTTCACGGGGCCGGTCGTCGTCACGGTCGACGGCTCGGCGCTCTCGGAGTCCGCGGTCTCGCTGGCTGCGGCCTGGTCGATCGAGCTCGGATCGGCCGTGTGGATCGTGCAGGTGCTCGAGCCCAACCTGCGGCTGCCGCCCGATGTCTCGGAAGCCGTCTACACGTCGCGGCTCGCGCACCGTCTGACCGCACTGACCAACCGGCCGGTGCAGACCGAAGTGCTGCACGGCCGCGACCCCGTCGATGCGGTCAACACGTTCGCCGCCTCGGTCGGCGCGTCACTCATCGTCGCCGGCACCCACGGCCGCACCGGTGCCGCCCGCCTGACGATGGGCAGCACCGTTGCCGGGTTCGTCAAGCACGGTCCCTGCCCGGTGCTGCTGATCCGTCCGCCGCACTTCCCGTCGTAGCGTCCGCTGGAGCGGCCGGCGTCCGCTCACGGCATGATGTGGGGAGATGATCGCCGACGGACTCGCCGCCACCCTCCTGAACTCGTCGCCCGACGGCCTGATGCTGGTCACCGCCGACGGCACGATCGAGGTCGCCAACCGGTCGGCGTCGGCCGTGTTCGGCTACTCGAGTGCCGAGTTGGTCGGGATGAACGTCGATCAGCTCGTTCCCGACGAGAAGCGCCACGTGCACGCACGCCACCGCGAGCGGTTCCAGCAGGCGCCGGACGAGCGGCCGATGGGGACCGGCCTCCAGTTGTTCGCCCAGCACGCGGACGGCAGCATGTTCCCGGTCGAGATCAGCCTCAGCCCGGTGACCGTCGACGACGAGGTGCACACGATCGCGACCGTGCGCGACGTCTCCGAGCGCCAGGAGGCGCGGGCCAGTCTCGCCCTGCTCAAGGATCGCGAGCGGATCGCCCGGGACCTGCACGACATGGTCATCCAGCGACTGTTCGCGGCGGGCATGGGATTGCAGGCGATCGCCGGCCTCGTCGAGCCGCCCAATGTCGCCGAGCGGATCACGCACGTCGTCGACGAACTGGACGAGACGATCCGCGAGCTGCGCTCCGCGATCTTCGAGCTGGGCCAGGCCGATCAGGGACGGACGCTGTCGTCGCACGTCGCAGCGCTCGTCGAGGAGCGATCGCGCAACCTCGCATTCACACCGGCGCTCGCGATCGTCGGAGATCTCGACGATCTCGGCGAGTTGATCGGCGAGCAGCTGATCGCGACGCTGGCCGAGGCGCTGTCGAACGTGTCCCGCCATGCCAGTGCGACCAGCGCCACGGTGCGGATCACGCGGACGGTCGACAGCGTGTGCCTCGAGGTCACCGACGACGGTGTCGGCATCGGCGGCAGTCCGAAGCGGCGGGGCGGCATCTCGAACATGATGTGGCGCGCCGCCGAACTCGGTGGCACCTGCACCGTGGAGCCCGGTACGCCGACCGGGACCTCCCTGCAGTGGCACGTGCCGGTCTGAACGGTCAGTCGTCGCGCCGTTTGCGTTCTTCCAGCCGCGCGGCCAGCGCGGCGGCCTCGGTCCGGCGTGACATCCCGAGCTTGGCGAGCAGGTTCGACACGTAGTTCTTCACGGTCTTCTCGGCGAGGTACATCTCCTCGGCGATCTGCCGGTTCGTCATCCCGTCGCCGATGTAGTTGAAGATTCGCTGCTCCTGCGGGGTGAGGTCGATCAGCTTGCCCTGCTCGCTCTCGCGCAGGCGGCGCATCGCCATCCGCACCTCGGCGTCGTCGAGCAGCCGCCTGCCGGCGGCCACCTTGCGGATCGCGTCGATCAGCTCGTTGCTGCGGATCTGTTTGAGGACGAACCCGGCCGCACCCGCCAAACCGGCGTCGACGATTGCCTGGTCACTGTCGAACGAGGTGAGGATGAGGGCTTTCACCGACTCGAATTCCGACGTGATCTGGCGGCAGACGTCGATCCCGGACCCGTCGCCGAGACGCACGTCGAGGACGGCGACGTCGGGCGAGCACTTTCGGACCTCCGCCAGCGCGTGGCGCGCCTCGCCCGCTTCGCCGACCACCTCGATGTCGGGTTCCAGCTCGAGGCTGGCCGCGACGCCGCGGCGGACGACCTCGTGGTCATCGAGCAGGAAGACGCGGATCATGCCGTGAGTCTGCCACCCGCGAGGTTCAGGTGGGCAGCTCTGTGTCCTCCGCCGGGACGTCCGGCTCACGGTGTGGCACGACGACGGTGGCCCGGTGGAGGTGGTGCAGCAGCCAGCTCGACACCGAGCCGAGCAGCGCGGCACCGATCGCACCGTGCCCACGCGCCCCGAGCACGACGAGGTCGGCCGACTCGGAGAACTCCATCAATGCGGCACGCGGCGTGCCCTTGACGAACTCGGGGTGCAGCACGACCGACGCATCGGCGGCGCGCGGCCCGACCCCCTCGACGATCTGCTCGAACCGTTCTCGGGAGAGGTCGGTCGCCTCGGGGAAGAAGAACTGGTCCGCGCCGACGGCGAGGGGGGAGGCATCCCACACCCAGACGACGTCGATCGAGCTGCCGGGCGACGCGAAGTCGATGGCCCACTCGAGCGCAGCGAGCGAGTTCGGCGAGCCGTCGAGACCGACGAGCAGCCGGTCGGTCGTCGTGATCGGCGCATCGTGGCGTACCACGACGGTGGGGACGTGGGCGTGCGTGGCGACCTGGTTGCTCGTCGAGCCGAGGAGCAACCGGCTGAAGCCGCCCCGGCCGCGGTTGCCGACGATCAGCAGCTCGCCGTGGTCCGCCGCTTCCAACAGCGACGACGACGCGCCGCCGTGCACGACGATCGCCTCGACGGGCATGTCGACGCACGCAGTCGCCTCCTGCGCCAGCCGGCGGGCTTCACGCTCCGCGGCAGCTCGCAGCGCGTCGGTGTCGTACGGGCTCGTCATCGGGCCGACGACCGGGTAGGGGCCGTACAGCGGGGCCTGCCACGCCGTGACGACGTGGAGGTCGGTCGCGCGTCCGGCCGCATGTGTGGTCGCCCAGTGCAGGGCATGGCGGGAGCTGTCCGACCCGTCGATGCCGACGATCCAGGTTGCGGTCTCGGTCATGACGTCGATGCCTTCTGTGCGCTCACATGCTCATCAAACGCACACCGGGCCGCACAGGGGGAGGGGCGAAGGTCACTCGCATCGGGACGTTCGTCCATGTTCGCGGCCGTCCGAGCGGCGCATCATCGTGGCATGACCGACCTTCGGACGAACTATCTCGGCCTTTCCCTGCGATCGCCGATCGTGGCGTCGGCGGGCCCACACACCGGCGATCTCGACCTGCTCCTGGAACTCGAGCGGGCCGGTGCCGCGGCGATCGTGCTTCCGTCGTTGTTCGAGGAGCAGGTCGAGGGCGACGTCGCCGCCGTCGACCGGGCGCTCGACGAACAGCTCGCCACGGGAAACGGGGGTGCCGCCGGCGTGCCGCTCGTCGACGAGTACAACGCCGGCGCCGACGACTACCTCGCGCTCGTCGAGGCGGCGAAGGCAAGTGTCGACATCCCGGTGATCGCAAGCCTGAACGGCACGAACATCGGGTACTGGCTGCGGTATGCGCGTCTCCTGGAGAGCGCCGGTGCCGATGCGGTCGAGCTCAACCTGTATTCGGTCGCGGCCGACCCGATCGTGTCGAGCGTGACGCTCGAGTCGGAGCACACCGGTCTCGTCGCCGTACTGACCGATGACATCTCGATCCCGGTGGCGGTCAAGATCTCGCCCTTCTACTCGTCGATCGCATCGTTCGTGGTCGCGCTCCAGGCCGCCGGCGCGGCCGGGGTCGTGATGTTCAACCGGTTCTACATGCCGGACTTCGATCTCGACACGCGAGCGGTCGTGCCGCGCATCTCGCTGAGCACGCCGGAGGATCTCCGTCTCCCGCTGCGCTGGATCGCGATCATGCGCGAACACCTCGCGATGTCGATCGGCGCGTCGAGCGGCGTCCACAGCGGCTTCGACGTCGCGAAAGCGGTGCTCGCGGGTGCCGATGTCGCGATGGCGACGTCGGCGCTGTTGCGCAACGGCGTCGGGCATGTCGCGACGATGGAGGAGCAGCTCCGCGACTGGATGAAGGAGCAGCAGATCACGTCGGTCGACGAGATGCGGGGGACGATGCGGCGGCCGGTCGCAGCCGATCCGGCCGCATTCGAGCGGGCCAACTACATCGGCAATCTGGCCGCATACTCCCTGCGCACCAGCTGATGTCGCCGCCGGGCGATGACCTTTGTCCCTGTCGATCCCCGTGGGAGGTGCCACGATGGCCCCAATGACCGACCAACGACTCACCGCAGCCGCCGAGGTGCTCGGCGCACCGATTGAATTCTCGACCGCCGGGGCGATCTCCGCAGGAGATCGACAGGCGGTCGTCGACCTGCTCGACAAGATCCTCGCGCCGGTCGACGAGCGCGCGACCCACATCCGGGTGCGGATGGAGCACGCCGCCGATCGCAACCGGACCCGCGCGACGACTGTCCGGATCATCGTCGATTTCCGGCGGGGCGCAGTGCGCGGCAGCGTGTCCGCAGCCACGACGCGGGCCGCGATCGACCTCCTCGAGGACCGTCTGCGGGCACAGTTGCGGCACCGCGCCGAGCGCCGCAAGGCGCGCAACCATCGGGCGCCGTCGTCGGGCCCGGGCGAGTGGCGACACGGCGACATCCCGGCGGAGCGACCGCCGTACTTCCCGCGCCCGGTCGAGGAACGCCAGGTCGTCAAACACAAGACCGTGGCGCCGGCGGCGTCGTCGGTCGAGGAGGCGCTGTTCGACCTCGACTCGATGGACTACGACTTCTACCTCTACATCGATGTGGAGACCGACGGAGACGCCGTGGTCGTGCGCGGCACCTCCACGGAGCCGCCCCGCGTCCAATTCCTCAACGGTCTCGACGACCGCGCGGCAATCGACGGCGTCGCCGTCGATCAACGGCCGGCCCCGGTCCATGACGTCGCCGGGGCGAAGGAACGGCTCGACGTCAGCGATGCCGCCCATCTCTTCTTCCGCGACGAGGAGACCGGCCGCGGCCACGTGCTGTACCGGCGCTTCGACGGCCACTACGGGCTGATCGTGCCCGCCGACGAGGACTGACAGGACTTCTGGCCCTCATCGCGCCGCCGACGATCGAGGATGCTGGTGGCATGGTCGGGGAACGAGTGCGCAATCCCGCCGAGGAGCGGGAGTCCGCCGGCACTCGCCGCGCGTGGGACGGCGGGGCGATCTTCCGATTCGTCTGGACGCTCGGGACGACGTTTGCGGTCGAGAGCCTGATCCTCGGCCTGGCGGCGCTGCCTGCGGTCGTGTTCTACCAGTGGCACGCCAGTTGGGACATCGAGCCGTCGGCACTGCGGACCGTGGTGCTCGTGATGGCTCTCGCTCCCGCGTACGTGATCTTCGCACTGCTGTTGATGGTGCTGTCCGCCGGTGCGATGCGCATCCTGGGTTGGCGGCCGGTCGCCCCGGCGGAGTTGCCGATCGCCACGCTCCCGTGGGCGCTGTGCGACTGGGCGCGCTACCAGATGTCGGCGCACATCGTCGGTTTCCTCGCCGGTGGCCTCCTCAGGGCGACGCCCGTGTGGTCGTTCTACATGCGCCTGAACGGGGCCCGCCTCGGCCGGCGGGTGTGGGTCAACAGCCTCGGGGTGACCGACCACTGCCTGCTCGACTTCGGCGACGACGTCGTGATCGGCTCGGGCGTGCATCTCTCGGGTCACACTGTCGAGCGTGGAGTCGTGATCCTCGCTCCGGTGCGGATCGGCGCGGGGTCGACGATCGGCGTCAACGCGCACATCGAGATCGGCGCCGACATCGGGCCGCGCTGTCAGATCGGATCGCTCTCGATGGTTCCGAAGCACTCGTCGCTTCCCGGACCCGGTACGTACGTGGGCGTGCCGGCCCGCCTGCTTCACTCGCGACAGGGGCCCACTGCGGGATGACTGAGCGCCACCACCCCATGCACCTGCGCGACCTGGTGCAACGTGATCACAGCATGCCGCCGGTCGTGCTCGTCCCCGGCATCGACGGCACGGCGCTGCTGTTCTACCGACAGATCCCGACGCTCGCCAGCCGATTCGACGTCGTCGCCTTCCCGCTGCCGGCCGTCGACCCCCACGTGATGACGATGGAGTCGCTCGCGGACGACCTCGCCACGCTCGTCGACGAGATCTCGGACTGTGGCGCGATCCTGTGCGGCGAGTCCTTCGGCGGTGCACTCGCGATGACGACGGCGCTGCGCCACCCTGCGGCGGTGCGCGGGCTGGTGATCGTCAACTCGTTCCCGCGCATCGCCCAACGGATCAAGCTCCGGGTCGCACCCCGTCTGCTGAAGCTGATGCCGTGGGGTGCGATGCCGTTCGTGCGCCGGTACACGTCCGCGCACCTCCACAGCCCCCACGCGCTCCCGGAGGATCTGCACGAGTTCCGCGAACGCTCGAAGCAGATCGACCGCGACGCCTACATCCGCCGCCTCGAGATCCTCCAGGAATTCGACATCCGCGACGAGTTGCACGACATCGACGTCCCGACACTGTTCCTCGCGGGCGACCTCGATCGGCTGTTGCCGTCGGTGCACTGGGCGCGCTACATGCATCAACGGGTCGGCCCGTCACGACTGCACGTCCTCGAGGGCTACGGGCACGTCTGCCTCATCAACCACGACCTCGACCTGATCGACTTCATCGGCCCCTGGTGGGAGGACGTGGGCTGAACCCGCGTCAGCCGGACAGTGCCGCGTGGGCGGCCGCCAGCCTGGCGACCGGCACGCGATACGCCGAACAGCTGACGTAGTCGATCCCGAGCTCTTGGCACAGTGCGATCGACGCCGGTTCGCCGCCGTGCTCGCCGCAGATCCCGATCGCGAGGTCCGGCCGCGTCGCACGGCCGTCGGTCGTCGCGATCTCCATCAGGCGTCCCACGCCGTCGCTGTCGATCGTGCGGAACGGGTTGTCGGAGATCACCTGGTCGGCCAGGTAGCCGAGCAGGAAGCTGGCCTCGGCGTCATCGCGGCTGATGCCCATCGTCATCTGGGTGAGGTCGTTGGTCCCGAACGAGAAGAAGTCGGCGTGCTGCGCGATCTCCCCGGCGGTGAGCGCAGCGCGGGGCACCTCGATCATCGTGCCGATCGCGACATCGATCGTCGTCGCGTGCTCGTTGCAGATCGCGGCCAGCTCGGACTCGACGATGCGGCGGGCCGCCTCCATCTCCGTCGAGTGGCTGACGAGCGGGATCATGATTTCGGGGTCGACCTCGATCCCGTCGTCGCGCACCTCGATCGCGGCTTCGACGATCGCCCGCGTCTGCATCCGGATCAATTCGGGGATCTGCAGGCCGAGCCGCACGCCCCGCAGGCCGAGCATCGGGTTCGACTCGCGCAGCCGGTCGACCCGTGCGGACATCGCCCGCACCTCGGTCAGCTCGTCGAGGAGTTGCTCGACGGTCTGCAGATCCTGCGCGTGGACGAGTCGGATCTGGAGGTCGGCCGCCGATCGGCCGAGCTCTTCGAAGCTGGGCAGGAACTCGTGCAGCGGCGGGTCGAGCAGGCGGATGATCACCGGCAGGCCGGCCATCGCCCTGAGCATCCCGACGAAGTCGTTGCGCTGCAACGGCAGCAGGGCGTCGATCGCCTCGCGGCGCTCGGCGGGGGTCTCGGCGGTGATCATCCGCTGCATGATCGGCAGCCGGTCCGGCGCGAAGAACATGTGCTCGGTCCGGCACAGCCCGATCCCGGTTGCGCCGTACCGACGCGCCCGCTCGGCCTCGGTCGGGTCGTCGGCGTTGGCGCGGACGCCGAGCGTGCGGAACTCGTCGGCCCAGGTCAGAATCGTCGCCAGCGACGCGTTGTCGATGTCGGGTTCGTGCGTCGCGATCCGGCCCACGAACACCCGGCCGGTCGTGCCGTCGACCGAGATCCACTCGCCCTCGTGGACGACGGTGTTGCCGACGGTGAACGTGTGGGTCGACATGTCGATGTCGATCGCGGAGGCGCCGACGACGGCCGGCTTGCCGAACTGACGCGCAACCAGCGCGGCGTGGCTCGTGCGGCCACCGCTGGCCGTGAGGATGCCGGCCGCGGCGAGCATGCCGTGCACGTCGTCGGGCTTGGTCTCCTGGCGGACGAGCACGACGTCGCGGCCCTCGTGCGACCAGCGCTCGGCGAGGTCGGGGTCGAACGCGGCGACGCCGACGGCGGCGCCGGGCGAGACGTTGAGCCCGTACGTGAGCACCGGCGTGTTCGCCAGCGCGTCGTGGTCGAACTGCGGGTGGAGGAAGAAGTCGACCTGGTCGGGGGTCACCCGCAGCACCGCCTGCTCGCGGGTGATCAGGCCCTCGTTCGCCTGGTCGACGGCAATTCGTACGGCAGCCTGCGCAGTGCGCTTGCCGTTGCGGGTCTGGAGCAGCCACAGCCGTCCGCGTTCGACCGTGAACTCCATGTCCTGCATGTCGCGGTAGTGCCGTTCCAGGCGGACGGCGATGTCGGCGAACTGTGCCGCCACCTCCGGCATCACGTCGAACAGTTCTGAGATCGGCCTGGTGGGGCGCGTGCCGGCGACCACGTCCTCGCCTTGCGCGTTGATCAGGAAGTCGCCTTCCAGCCGTGGCTCGCCCGTCGTCGCGTCGCGACTCATCGCCACGCCGGTCGCCGAGTCCTCGCCCATGTTCCCGAACACCATCGCCACGACGTTGACCGCGGTGCCGAGGTCGTGGGGGATGTGCGCCGCGACGCGGTAGTCGTGCGCCCGTTTCCCGGTCCAGGACTGGAACACGGCCTCGACCGACATCCGCAGTTGCAGCAGCGGATCCTGCGGGAAGGGTTGGCCGGAGTGATGCTCGACCAGGTCCTTGAACGACCGGATCACGGTGGCGAGTTCGTCGACGGTGAGTTCGGAGTCGCTGGCGACGGTGCGCGTCGCGCGCGCCGAGCGGAGCACGTGCTCGAACGCGTCGTCGGCGATGCCGAGCACGACCGAGCCGAACATCTGGATCAGCCGCCGGTACGAGTCGAGGACGAATCGTTCCTGCTCGGTGGCCTTCACCATGCCGGCGACGACCTCGTCGTTCAGGCCGATGTTGAGGACGGTGTCCATCATCCCGGGCATCGAGAACTTCGCGCCGGACCGGCATGCCACGAGCAATGGATCGGCAGAGCTGCCGAAGCCCTTGCCGGTGGCCGATTCCAGGGTCTGCATCTCGGCCAGGACATCGTCCCACAGGCCGGGGGGAAATTCCCCGGACGCGGCGTAGGCGTTGCACGCCGCGGTGGTGATCGTGAACCCCGGTGGCACCGGGATGCCGAGCCGCGTCATGTCGCCGAGGTTGGCGCCCTTGCCGCCCAGCAGGCCACGGACGCGGTCCCAGTCGCCGTGCATCGCAGCCTGCGCCTCGTCGATCTGGTCGAATCGATACAACCAGCGGGCGGTCGATGAGGTCGTCACGTCGTCGGTTCCTGTTCTCGAGCTGCTACTCGGTGCGTCACGAGCGTCGCTCGCGGGAGTCCCGGCTGTCAATGGGGCACCGTCCACCAGTGTCGACGGCTCGGGAGCGGGTCGACAGGGCACTACGTCCCACGGGGCGCGCCGGGACCTTGGCCCCTGGCTCGTGCGCCCGGCGCCGGGCATGCTGGGACCGAGCAAGGAGGTGGTGATGACCACCGTCGACGTTCCTGCCCGGCGCACCGAGTTGCGCCACGCCGGCGCCACGAACGAGCAGGTCCACGAGACGATCGGCGTCGCCCTGCTGATGGGGGGCGGACCGGCCTCGACGTACGCGACCAACACGCTGCGGGCCCTCGACCAGTTCGAGGCCTAGATGGTCGACGCCGCCGCCCGGGCCGGTGCCCGGTTCGGTGCCCCGACGCCGGACACGCCGTGGCAGCGCGACGCCGACGACGTGTGCGCCGAGCTGCGCGTCGACGCCGACCGTGGGCTGGACGCGGCGGACGTCGCCGAGCGACGGTCGCGCCATGGATCCAACGAGCTGGTCGCGGCGGCACCGGTACCGGCCTGGCGCCGCTTCGTCGAGCAATTCGACGATCCACTCGTGGTCCTGCTGCTCGTCGCGATCGCGATCTCGCTGGGTGCATGGGCGAGCGAGGGCGCAACCGGGGCGCCGTTGGAGGCGATCGTCATCGCGGCGATCGTGGCGCTCAACGCGCTGATCGGGTTCTGGCAGGAGACGCGGGCGCTGCATGCGGTCCGTGCCCTGCAGATGCTGACGGGCACCCGGAGCACCGTCGTCCGTGATGCGGTGACCCGGTCGATCCCGAGCAGCGAGTTGGTGCCCGGCGATGTGGTGCTCCTGGCGGAGGGCGACGCGGTCGGCGCCGACTGCCGAGTCGTCGAGAGCGCGTCCCTCGAAGTCGCCGAGGCCGCGCTGACCGGCGAGAGCGAACCGGTCGCGAAGCAGCGCGGCTCGCTCGTCGCGCACACGCAGCTCGCCGACCGGACCAACATGGTCTTCAACGGCACCGCGGTCAGCCGCGGACGAGGCCGCGGGGTCGTGGTGGCGACCGGCATGGCGACCGAGATCGGCCGGATCGCTTCGATGCTCGACGCCACGACGCAGGAGCGGACGCCGTTGCAGCAGCAGATCGACTGGCTCGGCAAGATGCTCGGCGTCGCCGTGATCGCGCTGTCGTCGGTGGTCGTGGCCGCAATCGTCGCGACGTCCGATGTGTCGTCGGCCGCTGACCTGTTCGATGCCCTCCTCGTCGGCGTCTCACTCGCGGTCGCCGCGATCCCGGAGGGCCTGCCGGCAATCCTCACCGTGGTGCTCGCCCTCGGTGTGAAGCGGATGGCGGACAAGCGGGCGATCGTCAAGAAGCTGCTGTCGGTGGAGACGCTGGGCTCCGCGTCGGTGATCTGCACCGACAAGACCGGCACGCTGACCCGCAACGAGATGACGATCGTGCGCGTGCTCACCGCCTCGACCGACGCCGAGCTGACCGGCATCGGGTACGAACCGGTCGGCCACCTGGTCGAGCACGGCGAGCCGATCACCGATGGGGGAGTCATCGACGAGATCGAGCTCGTGCTGCGGGCCGGCAGTCTCGCCAACGACGCCTCGATTCGCGCCGATGCGGCCGGCCGGTGGGAGGTCGTCGGCGACCCGACCGAGATCGCCTTCCTCGTGGCCGAGCGCAAGCTGGGAGGCGACGAGCGACGTCAGCGGAACTTCCAGCGGGTCGCGGAGGTGCCGTTCGACTCTGACCGCAAGTTGATGTCCACCGTCGAGAGTTCCGCGGGCGGCGCCGAGCTGATGGTCGTCACGAAGGGCGCGCCCGAGGTGCTGGCCGAGCGATGTACCCACGAACGTGTTGCCGGCGCAGTGGTGGCGCTCACTGCCGAGCGGCGAGCCGAGATCGCCGCACAGGTCGACCGGCTCGGCGACCAGGCGCTGCGCACGCTCGCCGTGGCGTACCGGCCGATCGACACGCTGCAGCGACCCGTCGACGAGTCGATCGAGCGGGACATGATCCACCTCGGTGTCGTCGGCATCATCGACCCGCCGCGCCCGGAAGCTGCTGCGGCGATCGCCGAGGCGAACCGGGCCGGCGTGCGCGTACTGATGATCACCGGCGATCATCCGCGTACGGCGACCCGCATCGGCGCACAACTCGGCATCGGCCGCATCGACCGCGAGCCGACCGGTCAGGGCATCACCGGACGCGAGCTGGTGGCGCTGGACGACGACCAGTTCGCGGACGTCGTCGACCGCAACTCGGTCTTCGCGCGGGTCGCACCCGAACACAAGCTGCGGATCGTCGAGACGCTTCAGGATCAGGGTCAGATCGTCGCGATGACCGGCGACGGGGTCAACGACGCGCCGGCACTGAAGCAGGCCGACATCGGTGTCGCGATGGGCATCAACGGCACCGAGGTGTCGAAGGAAGCGGCGGACATGATCCTCGCCGACGACAACTTCGCGACGATCCTGCACGCGGTCCGCGAGGGCCGCGAGATCTTCGCGGACATCCGCAAGTTCCTCCGGTACCTGCTCGCCTCGAACACGGGCGAGGTGCTCGTCGTCCTGATCGGTGTCCTCGCGGCCGGCCTGCTCGGGCTCGCGGACTCGACCGAGGGGCTCGCGGTGCCGCTCCTCGCGACTCAGATCCTGTGGATCAACCTGTTGACCGACAGCGTGCTGGCGCTCGCGCTGGGTGTCGATCCGGCCGTCGAGGACGTGATGTCGGACCAACCCCGCGCGCTGACGGACCGGGTGATCGACGCACCGATGTTGATGACGATCGTGCTGGTCGGGGTCGTGACCGCGCTCGCCGGACTCGTCGCCCTCGATCTGGAGCTGCCGGGTGGGATGCTCGGCGGATCGGGCGACCTCGCGACAGCGCGGACGATGGCGTTCACGACCGTCGTGCTGGCGCAGATCTTCAACGCCTTCAACTCCCGGTCCGACGTGGTCAGCGCGTTCGTCCGTCCGTTCGACAACCGCCTGCTCTGGGCGGCCGTGGCGGTCACGGTGGTCCTCCAGGTCGCCGTCGTCCACGTCGGACCGCTCAACCGGGCCTTCGACACCGTGCCGCTCGACGGGCGCCGGTGGGCGATCTGCCTCGCTCTCGCCAGCTCGGTGCTCGTCGCCGACGAGATCCGCAAGCTCGTCGTCCGCATGAGGCGCCGTCCCGGACCGCGCCCGGCCGCGCACGACGCCCCTGGCGCGCGGCGCCGGAATGTGTCCATGATGGAACCAGGAGCGAGATGAGGAAACACGAAACCCGCACGTGCCCGTACTGTGATCTCGTGTTCACGTACCACGCCGAGCTGATCGATCACGTGGTCAACGACCACCCCGATCATGCCGCCGTCGTGGCCGGGCTCGAAGTGCACGAGCTGCCCCACGACTGACCGGAGGGCAGCCGACGTTGGGGCGCGAGCGCGCGCGTCCTCGTACGGTGTGCGGTGATGACGACATCGATGGACGCCCCGCATGTGCCTGCCGATGTGCTCGACCTGATCGGACACGGCACGCAGCTGATCGTGCCGCTGGCCAACGGGGAGCCGACCGCCGTGCTGGATGCCGTCGAGGACGCGGCCGCGGCGGACCCGCACCGGTTCGTCGGCGTACGGGTGCTGCAGATGCACGCGATCCACGACCGGCCGTACCTCCGCGGTGAGTTCCGTCCCGGGCTGAAGCACATCTCGTACTTCCTCTCCTACATCACCCGCCCGCATTTCGCGAACGGCACGATCGGACTCGTGCCCGGCCACTTCTCGGAGGTCTACAGCCTGATGCGCAGCCGGACCGCCGACCCACTGGTCGTCGCCGCCGCGTCGCCACCGGACCGTCACGGCTACTTCTCGCTCGGTGTCTCCGCCGACTACACGGCGAGTTTCATCGGACGCGGCCGGTTCTTCCTCGAAGTCACCGATGCAATGCCACGGACGTTCGGGCGCAACCAGATCCACGTCTCGCAGGTTGCCGGATGGTGTCGCAGCGACCGGCCGCTGAAGGAGATCATCCCGAAGCGGCCCGACGACATCGACACGAAGATCGCCGAGTTCGTCGCCGCTCGGATCCCGGACGGGGCCACGATCCAGACCGGGATCGGGGCGATCCCGAACGCGATCATGGCGGCGCTCGACGGGCACAAGGATCTCGGCGTGCACACCGAGCTGCTGTCCGATGGCGTCGTCGATCTGATGGAGCTCGGCGTCGTCAACGGTGTGCGCAAGCGGCTGAACCGGACGAAGACGGTCGGGACGTTCGCCCTCGGCACGAAGCGGTTGCACGAGTTCCTGCACGAGAACACTGCGATCGAGCTGCACGCGGTTCGCTACGTCAACGACCCGCGGGTGATCGCGCAGGAGACCGACTTCGTCTCGATCAACGCGACGCTCTCGGTCGACTTCCTCGGCCAGTGCGCATCGGAGACGATCGGCGGGCTGTACTTCTCGTCCTCCGGCGGCCAGAACGACTTCGCCAGGGGGGCGATGTACTCCGACGGCGGGCAGGGCTTCGTCGTGCTGCACTCGACGACGTCGAAGGGTGAGTCGCGGATCGTGCCGCAGCTGCTGCGCGGCGACGTGGTCACGACACCGAAGAACACCGTCGACAAGATCGTCACCGAGTGGGGGGTCGCCGAACTGCGCGGCCGGTCGATTCGGGAGCGCACGCTCGCGCTGATTGCGATCGCCCACCCCGACCACCGTGACGACCTGATGCGTCAAGCCAACGAGATGAACTACACCTGACAAAGTTGTGCCAGGCACAACTTTGTCAGGCGTCGGGCGGGGTGGTCAGGTCTCCTTCGGCGTCACGACGACGGCGGTAACCATGCCGAACATGCCGTCGTCGCGTTCGACGTGGGTGAGGATGTGGCAGTGCCACACCCAGGTCCCGGGATCCTCGGCCTGGAACAGGATCGAGTACCGCTCACCCGGCGCCACGTTGATCGTGTCGGCGTAGTACGGCTGGTCGAGCGGGAACCCGTCCTTGGCGTAGACGAGCGCCGGGAACTGGTGGAGGTGCATCGGATGGCTGGTCAGGCCCTCGTTGTAGTAGTGCACCGCCGCCCACGAGCCTTCTTCCATGACCAGCGGCTCGGTCGCCGGGAAGCTCTTGCCGTTCAACGACAGGCCGATCACTCCCGCGTCGTTGAGCACCATCGGCAGTTCGGTCGCCACTTCGAGGTCCTCGGGGATCGTGACCCCGCTGATCGTCTGTCCTCGGGGGAGCGGGTTCTCGCCGATGATGAACGCCCCGAACATCCCGTTCGGGACCGAGATCTGGCTGTGGAGATGGGCGTGGTACATACCGATGCCGGGGTCCTCCGCGACGAACTCGTACGTGAACGTCTCGCCGGCACTGATCGGGTCCTGGGTGTACGGCGACACGCCGTCCTGGTCGTTCGGCGTGTGGATGCCGTGCCAGTGCACGTCGGTGCCCATCGGCGTCTCGTTGTGCACGATCACCTGCACCTTGTCGCCCACGTCGACCTTGATCTGCGGCGCGGGCACCATCCCGTTGTAGCTCCACGCCTCGACGATCTGGCCGGGTGACACCTCCCACGGCGTGATCGCCGCGGTCAGCTCGAACTGCTTCGTACCGTCGGCCAGCACTTCGAAGTCGAGCAACTGGTTGCCGCTGCCCTCGGTGGCTGTCGGGAAGGCGAGCATCGAGTCGATCATCACCTGGTCCATCTCGGCCGCAGTCATCTCGTGGCCCTCGGCCGCCGCGGCAGGCGCGGCCTCGCCGCCCGCAGTGATGACGAGTTCGGCGGTCATCCCCGAGCCTTCGTGGCCGGCGATCGTGCAGTACAGCTCGTACGTGCCGGCGGACAGGTTGGGGATGTTGACGATGTCGAGTCCCCGCGAGAGCAGGTTCTTCGAGCGGATGTCCGTGCCCCTGATCGCCAGGTTGTGCTCGATCGCGCCGTCGTTGAACACGTTGAGCACGACGTTGCCCTCGGGCGCGGTGAGCTGACCGTCGATGGCGAACTCGGTCAGCGAGACCTCGAGGTTGGTGGTCGCCGTCGACGCCGCCGTGGAGTTGTCGCGCAACAGTGCAACCAGCCCGATGACGACGATCCCCGCGATCATGACCACGATCACCGCCGCCGCGAGCAGGAAGACGCCCGTGCCCTCCATCGACGAGGCGGAGCGGTCGAGGCGGGGGTAGGTGTCCGGTGGGCCGTCACCGGGCCCAGCGGAGGGGGGTGTTTCGACGGTGGTCATCGCAGGGATCCGGAAATCGGGTGCATCCATGCAGTCTGTGGGCCCGCGCGCGGGGCGATCAGGGCCAAACGTCCCGACGTCAAAGTTGTGCCTGGCACAACGTTGACTCGATCAGCAGACGGCGCGGACGTACGGGTAGGGGTTGACCGCCCGGCCGCCGCCGGGGTGCACCTCGAAGTGGAGGTGCGGCGTCCCGGCGTTGCCGGTGGACCCGACGGTGCCGATCGGCTCGCCGCGCGACACGGATCGGCTCGACCCGATGTAGCCGTTGAGGTGGGCGTAGTAGTACTTCGTCCCGCTGTTGCCCGTGAGCCAGGCGGCGTTGCCGCCGAGCCGGTTGCTCGAGAACCGGACGGAGCCGGATTCGACGGCGACGAGCGTCGTGCCGGTCGGCGACATCATGTCGACGCCCTGATGGCGGCGACCCCCCGAACGGGGAGCACCCCACGTGTCGGCGAACGCTCGGGGACCGCTGACGGGGCAGGCCATCCCGCTCCCGGCGTTCGACGGCGGTGGCGACGGCGCGGCACTCCCGCCGGACGACCCGCCCGACGACCCACTTCCCGATGACCCGCCCGACGACGACGAGCCGCCGGACGAGCCGCCACCGGATGACCCGCCCGACGATGATCCGCCGCCCGAGGAACTCCCGCCCCGGCCGCTGCTGCCGGCGGCTGCGCGGGCCGCCGCCTCCTGCTC
>JABDKP010000157.1 GCA_013002175.1 Ilumatobacter sp. | reverse complement strand
TCGCCGGCAACGAGGCCAACTTCTTCATCCGCGACGCCACCAACGGCTCCACCCTCCCGTTCCGCCTCTTCCCGACTGCACCGTCCAACTCGCTGACGATTCAGGGCGACGGCGACATCGGAGTCGGCACGAACAACCCTGGGGGCTCCGCAGCGGTGACGGACGTGCAGCTCGAGGTCACGGGCCTGGCGCTGACAACGGGGGCGACCTCCGGCGTGGCGATCCAGTCGCGATCGGGCGGAAACGTCGAGTGGACAATGGCGTCGCTCAACGACACCGACGGCCTGATCTTCGACGAGAGCGGTGTGGGGCAGTCGCTGCGGATCAAGAACGGCGGCGGCATCCAGCTGCTCGGCGGAGCTCCGACAGTGGTCAACGTCGGCTCGCTCTGGACCAGCGCCTCGAATGCGCTCTGCTTCAACGACGGCAGCACGACCCAGAAGATCAGCACCGGCGTCGGCAGCTGCCCGTAGCGAACGCTGACGTCAGTGGACCCCGGGGCTCGCACCCGGGGTCTCACGCGTCGCAGTCGCTTCAGCTGACGATTCCAGCCAGCAGGTCCCGGTGGGCCGCGAAGATCTCCGGCCACTCCGCGCTCGACAGTGAGTAGCCCAACAGCTTCCTGCGCTCACCGTCGAACGGGATCTCACTGTCGTACCCGGGATCCGGCCGCCAGCCGATCTTCTCGACGTAACGGCGCGTGCGCCGATTGCCTTCGAGGATTCTGCAGTACATCGACGCTCGGCCCAGCACCTCATACCCGAGCGACAGGAACAGCACGCCCACGGTGACGGCGTACTTGCGGACCTCGACGCGGTCGGGCATCACGAGGCGCGCCCACTCCGCTGTCGTTCCCCGAATGTCGCGCAGCGAGCACACCCCGGCGAACTCGTTGTCGACGAGAATCGCGAAATTGAGGGCGTCACGCCGTTCGAGTTCGCGTTGCAGGAACTGGTCGTGTGCCTCAGGCGTCAGGGGATCGTGGTGGATCCACTCGTTGAGTCGCGGGTCGTTGCGGATCTTCACCACCTGTTCGGTGTACCGCGAATCGTTGAGGGTCAGCCGGAGGCGCTCGGTTCCGTAGGACAGGGGAAGCTTCCGGGTGTCGAGGCGCTCGAGGTCGATCATCGCCGAGCAAGGCTTGCAGAACTGGTGCCCACGAACAAGCCACGGGCAACATCAGCGGGCGACCGCCCCGCCGTCAGCCCGCTCCCAGCGTGACAGGTCGCGGATCGAATGTCGGATCTGCAGCCAACTCGCGACGACGACGATGCTGAGGCCGATCACCGATCCCCACGCCGGCCCGGGAACCCCGATGCTGCGCGTCAAGACGATCGAGGACCCGAGGTTCACGACCACCATGACCACCAGCACGGCTGCAAAGAAGCCCAGCGTGTCGGTCGCATAGAAGAAGACCGCTTGCGCAGTGGCGACCGTCATCAACGCGCTGTGTGCGCCCAGCGCGATCAGCAGCGACCTCGTTGGCGTGACATCGCCGCCCGCCCAGACATGAATCACCGGCGTCGCGATCACGGCCAGGACGGCTGACAGGACGACGCCGGCGGCCGTCGACCACCGGAACGACCGCGTGGCCGCCCGCGTGAACCATGCCCAGTCGCCGCGAGCGAGCGCCTCCCGATACGCCGGCCACAACGGGTACAGGCCGAACCCGATGACCGCCGGAATGAACGCGAAGAGCTTCATCGGGACGGCATAGTGAGTCACCGCCTCGACCCCGAGGATTCGAGCGATGACGAGGTTGTCGGAAAAGAACGCCACCGCAGCCGAGGTCTGGATCACGAAGAAGAGCAGACCGAGACCGAGCATGCGGCGCCCGGCCGACAGGGTGACCTTGCTCACAGCCGGCGCCAGCCACCGGCGCCCTCGGAGGACCGACATGCCGTTCAGCGCGGCAGCAAGCACCGGGCCGATGCTGATCGCCAGCACCAGCCACGCCAGGCTCGCCTCGACGAACACGGCAAGCACGAGGCCGGCGAGCGACACGAGGTTCCCCACCGCGAGCCACGCATCTGCGATGTACCCCTCTTGGAAGGCGAACCTGACGCGTTCCGCCACCCCGAGCGGAAGACCGATCAACGTCACCACGACGAGCACCGCCACCGCACGGTCCGCCGCGCCGGACGCCTCGACGGACGTCACATTGAAGACACTGCCCCAAGAAATCATCGGATGAACCAGCGCGAACGACGCGCCGAGCACGGCGGCGAGGGCGACCAACAGAGCGAACGCGCTGGCCACCAGTTGGCTCGCGGTCTCTCGGTCACCTCGCCCGTCAGCCTCGGAGACACCGTTGACGAGGCCCTGACTGAGGCCGAGATCGGCGAAGACGAGCAGCGACGTGAACGAGATGATCGTCACCCAGAGCCCATACTGATCGGGCCCCAGGTAGCGGAGAGCCAGTGGCAGCGTGAACAGTCCGACGGCGAGACTGATACTGCGGGTGCCCAGCGACGACGCCGCGGTCATGCTGATCCGTCGATACCGCTCTCTGGAACGCTCGCCAGGCTCGAGGGATGCGAGATCTCTCGACCGGAAGGCGCTTCGTCGGCGGTCGCCGAGCGGTGGCACCCTCACGGCTCCTCCGGTGGGCGCTGCCATCCAGATCTATGCATGTACGGCGTGCCTCGGAGTCCGGGTCGGGTGCGGGTGGGTGACCACCCAGCCCCAAACTACCGAGCTCGACAGGCGGCGCCTACTCCCCCGTTGCCACCGACCGATAGAGCCCGACCAGCCCGTCGGTCACCGCCGTGATCGAGTGTCGCTCGACCGTGGTCCGTCCCCGCTCGCCGATCGCCGTGGCGAGGTCTCGCTCCGTGAGGAGCTGACCGATGGCGTCCGCCACCGCCGTCACATCTCCCGGCGGGACGAGGACGGCCGTGACTCCGGGTTCGACCGCTGCGCGGGTGTCGGCCGAGTCGAACCCGATCACCGGCACCGCGACCGCCTGCGCGTGATACAGCGTCGTCCCGGCGCCGCCCTCACCCATCCCTGGACGCACGTAGACGTCCGTCGCACCGAGTATCCGATCCAGGTCGCTCCGCTCGCCGAGCAGCAGTACGACCTCTTCGAGGCGACACTTGCGGATCTCTGCTTCGAGCTCCTCTCGGAGCGGGCCGCCCCCGACGATGAGGAAACGAGCCTTGACCCGCTGGTCGAAGACCGCTGCGGCGCGGATGAACATCTCGTGCTGCTTGCGCGGCGCGAGCACGCCGATCGTCGACACGATCGCGTCGTCGTCGGCGATGGCCAGCTCGGCGCCCAGGTCCGCGCGGGCGCGGACCCTGTCGATCGATGTCGGAACGTCCACCCCGACCACCGGCATCTCGACGAGCCGGCGACGCCGGACCGGCATCCAGCGGAAGAACCGCCCAATCGTCGGCGAGATCACGATCGAACGCTGCGATCCCACGGCGGTCAGGTAGACGCGTAGCGCGGTCCAGAGCAAGCGTTCCTCCGGTACCAGCCTCAGGCCCATGACGCTGCTCACGACAGCCGGTCGGCGCGGCCCACGGCGGAGGCGGCCCGGCATCGTGGCGAGCCAGACGGCGACGGCCGCCCGCGCCGACATCGTGTGGATGACATCGGGACGACGCTCGCGAATGACCCGGGCGAGTGTGCGGCTGCTGCGCCCGAGCCCACGCAGCGACATGAATGCGCAGCGCACGTGGGTTCCTCCGGCATCGGCCAGCTGGTCTTCCAACACCCCGCCGCTGCTGGCGGCCAGCACGCTGTGACCGCGTGCCGTCAATTCCTGCGTGAGCCGCACGACGTTCGTCTCGATACCGCCGACGTTCAGGCCATCGAGCGCGAAGAGGATGGTGAGCCCGTGGCTCTCTGACGCGTCCACCCTCTCAGTTGAAGCCGGCACAGGCGGTGCCGACAGCTTCCGTCACACGCTGCTGGTCCGCCTCGGTGAGCGCAGGGTGCATGGGGAGCGCGAGATTGGTGGTTGCAATGACCTCTGCGGTCGGGAGCGCGCCGGTCACCTGGCCTGCGTACGCACCCGACAGGTGAGGGGGCACGGGATAGTAGACAAGGGTCCCCACGCCAGATGTCGTCAGCCGTTCGGCCAACTCGTCGCGCTCCGGATGTCGGACGACGTAGACGTGCCAGACGGGTTCGGCCCATTCGGGAACTGCGGGCACGGCCAAGCCCGGCATCCCGGCCAACGCTGACGCGTAACGCTCAGCGATCGCGACGCGCCGACGATTCATCGAGTCCAGATGGCGCAGCTTCACGCGCAGCACTGCCGCCTGGATCTCATCCAATCGGGAGTTGACACCCTGGAGCTCGTGCACGTACTTCTGGCTCGAGCCGTAGTTGCGAAGCAGCCTGACCGTCTCCGCGGTGGCAGCGTCGTCCACCACGACGGCACCGCCATCGCCGAGCGCTCCGAGGTTCTTTGTCGGATAGAAGCTGAAGGCGGCACCGTCGCCCAGGCTACCGACGCGCCGACCGCCCGCTTGCGCCCCGTGCGCCTGCGCAGCGTCTTCGAACAGGAGGAGGCCCTCGTCCCGGCACAGCTCCGCGAGCGCATGCATGTCCGCGGGTTGTCCGTAGAGATGCACCGCCACGACCGCCTTCGTCCGCGGTGTGATCGCGCGCCGCACGAGGCTCGGGTCGATGTTGTAGGTGCGGAGGTCGGGTTCGACGGGGACGACCGTCGCCCCGACCCGGGTCACTCCCAACCAGGTCGCGACGTACGTGTGCGAGGGCACGATGACCTCGTCACCCGGACCGATGCCTGACGCCATGAGCAGTAGGGAGATGGCGTCCAGCCCGTTGCCGACCCCGACGCAGTGCCGGGCCCCGCAGTACCTCGCGAACTCGTCTTCGAACGAAGCCACCTCGTCGCCGAGGACGTACCAGGCTCGTGCCACGACGCCGGCGATCGCCCGATCGAGGTCCTCCTGGATCGGCGCCTGGACCGCCTTCAGATCGATCAACGGGATCATCGATGCGACGCGTTCGCGACCTGGACGAACTCGTCATAATCCCGGATGTAGTCCTGCGGATCGTAGACGTCAGATGCCAATACGACCAGCTGAGCGTCCGGGCTGAAACCATACAGCGTGTCCCACACCAGGGGCGGCACATACAGCGCAACACTCGGGTCGTCGAGTGTCACCTCGATACGCGCGCGGCCGTCATCGACGGCGACCGTGCACGCTCCGGCGACGCAGAGCAGGAGTTGATGCAACTCGCGGTGCGCATGTTCGCCCCGAACCTCGCCGCTGGGCACTTGATAGACCATGAACAGGCGTTGCGGAGTGAACGGAAGTTGACCACCGACTTCTGCGAACGTCAACGACCCCCGCAGATCCGCCAACGTCGGAAGATTGACCAACCGCGACCCACCCACACCCACGTCGCCGCCTGCGAACGAGTCCTCCACCCGCTGCGTCGGCGGCTGACTCGACCCATAACCGATGATGCGGGCAGGGTTGCCGAATACCTCGACATGGGGCGGCACATCGGTCGTGACCACCGACCCGATACCGACCCGGGCGCGAAGGCCGACGACGAGTCCTGCCTCGATCACCGCCCCCGCGCCGATGACGGCGTGGCCCCGGATGATCGTCGCCGCTCGGTCTCCGTTCCCGGTTGCACCGATCGTTGCATTGGGACCGACCTGCGCACCATCTTCGATGATGACGTGTTCGGCGATCTCCACGCCAGAGCCGATCTGCACGCAATCGCCGATGACCGCCCCCGACCCCACCGACGTGTGTTCGCCGATTGACGTATCGCAGCCCACGCGAGCGTCGCAGGCGACGTGCGAAAAAGCAGCGATTCGGGATCGGAGTCCGATCGCCTCCGTCTCGACGACTGCATGCGGGTGCTTGAAAGGTTCCATGAGTCAGCGGCGAGCCGGTGCCGGCGCGAGCATAGCCGTCTCCTGCGATTCGACTGACTCCGCCGGATTCCGTCCCCGGTGACCGACCGCCGACACCGAAGGACTTGGATGGTGAAAGTGGCACACTGTGACGTGTCCCGAGACCAGGCCGCCGCCAACTCATCTCCGCAGTCGTCCGGTCAGCACACGATTCTCTACCTCGTCACGGTCGACTGGTGGTTCGCCCTCCACCGGATGCACGTCGCGCAGGCCGCCCTCGACGCGGGTTTCCGGGTGATCGTGGCGACTCACGTGGGTGAACACGAGGCCGTGCTGCGGAACGCAGGGCTCCAGGTCGTTCCAATCCACATCGACCGCCGTTCACTGAGTCCGATCTCACTGCTCCGCAACGTGTGGTCGATCGCCAGGCTGTACCGGCGGGTGCGACCCGACGTCGTCCACCACATGGCCATCAAACCGACGATTCTCGGCGGCGTCGCGGCAGCGCTCACTCGCCCACGCGCCGTCGTCAACAACCTGACCGGACTCGGGTCGGTGTTCACGGACCCTGCCCCCGCCCGCTACCGCGTGCTGCGACCGTTCGTGTTGCTCGCGTTCAGGTTCGTCTTGAGCAGGGCCGCATCCATCACCATCGTCGAAAACGCCGACGACCTGGTCGAGCTGGAGGAGCGCTCCGGAGTCTCCTCCGAACGCCTCGTCCTCGTCCCGTCGATCGGCGTCGACCTCGAGGCCTTCCCGGCAGCCCCGGAGCCCGACGGGATACCCGTGGTGCGACTCGCCGGCCGGCTGGTGCGACAGAAGGGCGTCCACGAGTTCGTCGAGGCTGCCAGGCTGCTGCGTCGACGAAGGGTGGAAGTCCGGATGCAGTTGGTGGGGGCCCCGGATCTCGACAGCGCTGATCCGATACCCGAAGTCGTGCTGAGAAGTTGGCAGCGTGAGGGCGTCGTGGAGTGGCTGGGGTGGCGGTCGGACATGAGCGCCGTCTGGGCCGGTGCACACGTCGCGGCGTTGCCGTCGTACTACCGGGAGGGGGTCCCGGTCAGCCTGCTCGAGGCCGCGTCGACGACTCGCGCCGTGGTCACCACCGACGTGCCCGGTTGTCGTGACGCCGTCCGTCACGGAGTGACCGGGCTGATCGTGCCGCCGCGTGACCCTCACGCGCTCGCAGCCGCAATCGAGGAGCTCGTCACCGACCCGGCTCGCCGCCGGGAGATGGGCCTGGCGGGCCGCGAGTTGGTCGCGGAGCGATTCTCCTGCGAGATGGTCCAGGCCCAGACACTCGCCGTCTACCGCCGGGTGCTCTGCGGATGACCGGGCCGATCGTCGCCGTCACCGGTGCGACCGGGTTCCTCGGCGGATACCTCGTCGACCGCCTCGCAGCAGACGGCTTCGCCGTGCGCGCAATCGGACGGGATCGCTCACGGATGGACTTGCCACCTGGCGCCACGTGGGCGCATGCCGACATCACCGATGCGGCCGAACTCTCCAACGCGCTCGACGGCGTCGACGTCATCTACCACGCCGCAGCCGAACTCGACGCCCCGGCGACGATCGCGCAGGAGTACCTCCGCGTGAACGTCGGCGGGACCCACAACGTGCTCGCCGCAGCTCGCGACGCACGGGTGGTCGTGTTCAGTACGATCGCCGTCTACGGGGTGGGCGACGGCGGCGATCCGTTCACCGAGGACTCACCAGTTCGGCCCGGCTCCCTGTACGCGATCAGCAAGCTCGAGGCGGAAGGCGCCGCTCGGGCGGCCGGTGCGGTGTGCCTGCGGCTGGCCGCCGTGTACGGCCCTGGAATGACGGGCAACTACGTGCGGATGGCCCGCGCGATCGCTCGTGGACGTTTCGTCTTCGTCGGCGACGGGACGAACCGGCGGACCCTGGTGCACGTCGACGACTTCTACCGGGCGGCCCTCGCAGCACGGCATGCGCCCGGTGGCTCGGTCTACAACATCACCGATGGTTGCGTCCATGCGTTTCGAGACATTGCTGCCGCCATGGCGTGCTGCGCAGGGCGACCGGTCCCGCGGCTCCGACTTCCGCGGAGGCCGGTTCGAGCAGCGGTGGACATGGCACACCGGGCTGCGCGCCTCGTTGGCAGGACCTCGCCGATCGTTCCCGCGAACGTCGACGCGATGACCGCAGACGTCGCCGTGTCCGGACACCTGTTTGCCGCCGAGACCGGCTACGTGCCGCAGGTGGACATGGCCACAGGGTGGGAGAGCGTCCTTCGCTCGGAGGCAGCTACCTGACTGCCAAGTTCGAGCGCCGGATCGAATCGGCACCCCGTGATCGGCCGCGCGCGATGCACCAGACCGAGACGCTGCCGTACCCGAGCAAGCCGCCGCACACCAGTACGACCGCAAGGATTGCGTGTCGTCCACCAGCCAGCGAGATCAACCCCGCCCCGGCAACGACGACCGACGACGCGCTGACGAACAGCGCGGTGCGCACGTGGCTCCATCCGGCCAGAACGAGTTGCTGATAGAGGTGCGACCGATGAGCTCGCAGGATGTTCTCCCGTCGGCGGATGCGCAGCAGCAACGTCCAGGACGCGTCGAAGATCAACACGGTGAGCGGCGCGATCACCGCAACGGGGTGGATGCCGAGGTTGATCGCCACGACCGCTGACGCGGCAAGGAACGCCCCCGCCGCGTAGGTCCCCAGGTCCCCCATGAACATCCGTGCTCTCGGAAAGTTGAACGGCATGAATCCGAGCGACGACGCCAGCGCGGTGGCCCCCAAGGCCTGAACCAGCGTCGAATCCTCGATCCCGCCGATGATCAGCCAGCTCACGCCGACGATCGCGAGGTGGAAGGCTGCCAGGCCATCGATCCCGTCCATGAAGTTGAACTCGTTGACGAAGACCACGATCCAGACCAGGACCAGGGCGATCAACCCCACCGCGACGTCGTCGGCCAAGATCGTCGCAGCCGCAACACCGGCAGCGGCGAATTGCATCATCAGACGTGCCTCGATCGACAGGCCCCGGACATCCTCGAGAAAGCCTGCGACCCCGGCGATGACGACGGCGGCGAGAATTCCTGCGATCGGCCGGCTCACACCGGACGCCACGAGGCCGACGATGATTCCCGCCGAGACGACAACGCCACCAAGGCGTGTTCTCGGGAGCGAATGCAGCGATCGCTCATTCGGTACCGCCAGGGCCTTGGCCCGAACGAGGCGCAGCGTGAGCCCACCGACGATCGCGGCGGCACCGAGCGCACATGCGAAGGTGACGAGGAGGCTCATGCGAACCCTGTCAGCTCTCGTGCGCGCGGTGGAGGCGCAACGCTGATAGCGGTATGGAGGACATCGTCTGAGCCGGCGGGAGGCGGCAGATCATGATCGTCGTCCCCCACAGCCGCGCAGTCTATCGACATCTGAATGCCACGTACACGGTCGCCCGACGGGACGCACCGCGGACGGGGCCACGGACGCGGCGGTCCGCGTCGGCCGACATGCCACAATGCTGCTCGTGCCACGCCCGAACTTCCCCCGTCTCGGATCATGTGCGGTGGCGTCCATGGCGATCGTGATCGGAGTGTCGGCGTGCGGCTCCGACGACGCCGGCAGCGCGGAGCGGTTCTGCGGTGAGGTCCAGGTGCACGCCGCCGAGCTCACGCAACCCGACCTGACCTACACCGACGACATCGAGCCGTATCTCGACCTGTACCGCGACATCGGGCGGCTCGCGCCGCTGGCGATCGAGAAGGAGTGGGACCAGCTCGTCGACGCGTACGAGACAGCGAGCACGGTGGTACCGGGCGACCCGGAGTCAGAGCAGCGGGCGCTCGCCGCGATCTTCTCGACCGAGCAGTCCGCCGCCGCGATCGATTCGTGGCTCGAGCGGAACTGTGCCGTCGACATCGGCCCGGTGTTCACGATCGTCGCCCAGGACGGCTGACGGCGCCGTCGACGGCCGGTCAGTCGATCTCGCCGCGGCGCAGGATGACGCTGTCGCAGAGACCGTATTCCTTCGCTTCCTCGGCGGTGAACCAGCGGTCGCGCTCGGAGTCGGCCTGGATCTGCTCGAGCGGCTGGCCGGAGTGGAATGCGATCAGCTCCGCCATCCGCTGCTTCGTGTACCGCAACTGCTCGGCCTGGATCTGGATGTCGGACGCCTGGCCGCGCAGCCCGGCCAGCGGCTGGTGCATCATGACCCGGGCGTTCGGCAGCACGTACCGCTTGCCGGCCGCGCCCGCGGTGAGCAGGAACTGGCCCATCGACGCGGCGAGCCCGAGGCAGACGGTGGCGACGTCGCACCCGACGAACTGCATCGTGTCGTAGATCGCCATGCCCGCGGTGACCGAACCGCCGGGGCTGTTGATGTACAGCCAGATGTCGGTGCTGGGGTCCTCGCCCTCGAGATACAGCAGCTGGGCGCAGATCTGGTTGGCGATGTCGTCGTTGACGTCGGAGCCCAACATGACGACACGGTTCTTGAGCAGACGATCGAACACCGCCGACCGGGGATCGATGGCGGTCTCGAGCGCGAGCGGTGACGTGATGTCCGACATGGCGACCACGATACCGGCCCCGACCGCATCGCCCAGCGGCTTCCGACGAAGTACTGTGCGCACCCATGGCGGTCAACGCGACGTTCCAACCTCCCCACGTGTCATCGCCGCCGGGCGCGGCCGCGGCACTGACCCTGCAGCTGCACAACGACAACGAGATCGACCAGACGGTGCACCTCAAGGCACTGGGTCTGCTCGCCGATCACACCGTGCTGCAGTCCCAGACGGTCCATCTGGAAGCCGGCGAGCGGTTCGAGGTGCCGGTCATCGTCGACGTCGGCCAGACGCTCGCCGCCGGCGCGCACACCTCTGCGATCGAAGTGCTGGCCGGTGACGGCCCGGCGTTCACCGCAGAGGCGACGATCGACGTCGAGGCGACGCCGTCGTACAGCGTGTCGCTGATGCCGGAACGGTCGGTGTCCGCCCTCGCCGGGCGGCATCGCATCGTCGTGGAGAACCGCGGCAACGTGCCGATGATGGTCGAATTGCTCGCCGAATCCTTGACCGACACGTCGGTCACCGAGATCGCCGCGCCGATGGTCACCGTGGATCCGGGGGCCACCGCGAAGGTCGAGGTCAAGGTTCATCCGCGCCACCGGTTCTGGCGCGGTGCTGCAACGGAGCACCCCTTCGCCGTCCAGGTGATCGGCAGCGACGGCACCACCAACGAGCTGACCGGCGTGTACGAGCAGGGCCCGCGGGTGCGGCCGTGGCTGTTGCCGGCGCTCGTGGGGATGCTCGGCGCGTTGTTGATCGGCACGCTGGCATGGTTCACCCTGCTGAAGCCGTGGGTCGAGTCGACCGCCGAGGACCGCGCCGAGGAGGTCAACGAGGCCGACCGAGCGCTGCTCGACGAGAAGATCGCCGAACTCGAACAGGCGGCAGCCGATGCCCGGGCGCTCCCGCTCGGCTCGCCGGCGGACCTGCGCCTCAACGTCGACGCGGCGCCGGGAGGCTCGGCCACGGAATCGTTCACGGTGGCTGCCGACCGGGTGCTGTCGGTCACCGACGTCGTGTTCCAGAACCCCGGGGGGTCGGTCGGCCGGGTCGCGCTCGTCCGCAGCGGTGAGGTACTCCTCGAATCCGAGCTGGCGAACTTCCGTGACCTCGACTTCCATTTCGTTGCGCCGTTCCGCTTCGACGGTGGCGACACGGTCGAGGTCAGGGTGGACTGCGACACGCCGGGGCCGAACGAGGCATCGTGCATCGTCGGCGCCTCGATCGTCGGTTTCGTCGACGCCGCCGGATGATCAGCGGGCGTATCCGCCGAGGCCGCGCCGGCCCTGGCCGCCGAACACGGCCGTGTCCGAACGACCGGCCGACCCGCTGATCAGCATCGTCGCCGTGACGTCGGCGAACAGGTCGACCTGACCGGCGACGACCATCTCGATCGTCGACCCCTCGGTGTTCGGCAGGACGACGAGGGTTTCCGCGAATCCGCCGATGTCGTCGATCGTGATGGTTCGGACGACACGGCCGCGGTCCCACGAGAAGTCGACCACGGCACCCGCCGGGAAACCGGATCCGACGACGGCGACGACCTGGCCATCGGCAGCGACGTCGGGCAGCACGGTCATCGTGGGGGGCGGTGCGCCGACGCCCCGGAGCGCGAGCGCTGCCGTCGATGCGTTGGCGAAGGTGACGTTGAGGTTCGCGGTCGTCTCGCCGGTGACCAGCGGCGCGAACGAGATCGTGACCGCGCAGCGCGCCGAGCCGGGAAGCTGCCCGACACACGTCGAGTCGTCGACGACGAACCCGGAGTCCGCCGGCGGGTCGAGCACCACGCTGGCGACGTCGACGGCCTGCGTCGACGTGTTGACCAGTTCGAACGTCGCAGCCCGGCGGCCGGCTTCGATGATCGTCGGCGCGAAGTCGAACGCGCCCGGTTCGAAGATCGGCAGCGGCGGAATCGTCGTGGTCGTGGTCGTCGTCGTCGCCGCAGGACGCGTCGTGGGGCGGGTCGTCACCGGCGGACGCGTCACCGGCGGACGGGTCACCGGCGGTCGCGTCGTCACCACCCTCGGCAGCGTGGTGGTCGTCGTCGTGGTGGTCGTCGTGGTGGTCGTCGTCGTCGTGGTGGTCGTCGTGGTGGTGGGGGGCGGCGCAAAGATCGGCTCGGTGCGAACTGCCCAGACGTGACCGTCGTCGTCGAGCGCCGGGTCGGAGGCGAGGTCGACCCCCGGCGGAGCATCGAAGACCACGACCGACCCGTCGCCGCTGAACGCGGCGCCCGACACCGACGAACCCGCACCTTCGCCGAACTGCGAACTCAATGCCGTGTTGACGATCTTCTCGGTCGACTCGTCGAACAGCTCGACGCTGTCGGATCGCCGCACCCGGATCGCTCCACCGGAGTCGTACACGACCGCGGCACCGTCGTCTGCCAGCGATGGCCGCATCGAGTTCGTCGACAACACACGCTGCGACGTCGGGACATCGGTGTCGGCCAGCACGAGGTACGGCGCGGTCTCGGTCCCTCCGAGCAACCCGTCGGCGTCCGCCTGGTACACGACGAGGGATCCGTCGTCGGAGATCGTCGGCCAGGACGATCCGCCGTCGGATGCGGCGAGCAGCGCAATCTCGCTCGTGAGGATCGTCGACGGATCGAGCGGGTCGAGCGCAGCGGTCCAGAGATGGACGCTCGCCGGGGCGGGCATGAAGGGTTCGGGCGCGACGGCATCCGGGGGGCCGGACTCGAACACGATCGCGGTGGCATCAGCGGACGCATCGAGTCGCCGACCGACGACGTGACCGTCGACGCCGGAGGTGATCGTCGTGAAGGCCGGGAGCGCGGCAGTGGACACCCGGCTGTATCGACGCACGTCGTCGCCCGTCGGCCAGACGATCACCGCGCCGTCGTTCGACAATGCAGGTGCCGGCAGCGTCTGCGTTCCCGGCAGTTCGTCGAGCACGAACATCGTCGGTGCTACGGGGTCCAAGGGGCACCGGTCGACCATTCGCAACTCGATCACGGTCGGCGGGGGGCTTGCCGCCGGCGTCCCGTCCGCGCCCTTTGGCACCGTGGTCGTCGTCGTGGAGGTGGTCGTGGAGGTGGTCGTGGGGGTCGTCGTGGAGGTCGTCGAGGTGGTCGTCGTGGAGGTCGTCGAGGTCGTCGAGGTGGTCGTGGAGGAGGTCGTGCCGGTCGGGTCGACGGTCGTCGTCGTGGCCGCTCCGGCCGGGTCGGTCGTCGTGGTCGTCGTGGTGCTCGTCGTGGTGGGCGCCGTCGTTGTCGTACTGGTGGTGGTCGGCGCGGGCGGCGGTTCGACGAGGGCCGAGTACGCAACGGTGCATCCGTCACCGCTGACACCCGCCTCGGTCGAGGCCAGCCCGGCCGGGATCATCGTGGTGGATGCCGGTTTCGCGGGCTCCGTCGCGGTCGCCTCCTCGGCGGCGGCCCGGATCACCACCGAATGCTGCGGTGTCGACTTGTCGCCCGGCGGCGTGACGACGTTGCTGAACACCACGACGTCACCGTCATCGGAGGTCGCGGGCGACGTGTTGGTTCCGGGCAGCGGAGCGCCCGCCGTGTCCACGGAGACGACCTCGGCAACCGGTTCCGCCGAGACGACCTGCGCGCCCGTCGGCGCGCCGATGCCGTCGGCGAAGCCGATGAAGGCGATGCCGACTGCGCCGATGGTGCCGACACGGGCCCAGACCGAGAACGGGTGTTCAGACGTGGGCGAATCGTACCTCAGACGTTCCCACCGGGTCGCTCGGGACGATGCGGCTTGATGGTTCCTTGACGAACGCTCGAGCCCGTGTCGCGACGCCGAAAGCGGTGGTCAGTCAACGTGCGACGCCGCTCATCACGACCGCAATGCGCTCAGACGGTGAGATCGCGTCACGGCTGGTGAGCACGCCGGCGAGGCCTGCACTCCCGGTGGCGCTGACGTCGAACCCGGCCCGCTGCGCCAGCACATGGGCCTCCACGATGGCCGTTTCCGGGGCGACGACCGTGCCGCCGCCGGTTCGGCGCATCTCGTTCGCCACGCCCACCCAGTCGTACGTCTCGTCGTCGAGGATGCCGTCGGCGACCGACACCGGGTCGTCCCACGGCGTCATCGCCGCCGCCCACATCCGCGCCGGGTCGTCGACGCCCTTCACCAGCTCCCAGGCCCGTGCGAGCGGGGCGCACCCCTCGGCCTGGACTGCGTGCAGCGCCACCGGCTGCGCCCACTTCATCCCGAGGCCGGTGCTCAGCGCCGATGCCAGTGCGCCACCTCCGACCTGGATGAACACGCGATCCAGCCCGTCGAGGCCGGCGGCCTCGAGCTGGCAACCGATTTCCCAACCGATCGTGCGGCCGCCGTCGAGGCACAGGGCGTTCTCGGGACCCTGCACGGTGAACGGGATCGCGCCCGCGACCACCGCGTCACGAAAACGCAGCAGCGCCGGATCGCCCGCCGGGTCGTCGTCTCGTCGCGGGCAGCGGTGGATGCTCGCCCCGAGTGCGTCCAGGCGCTCGCCGACCGTGTCGCTCATCCACGTCGGGACATACACGTCGAGCGGCCACCCCGCCGCTTGCGCGAGCACCGCGGCGGCCAACGCGGCATTCCCGCAGGACGCGATCGCCAACGGGGGACGCTCGGTCAGGTGACCGAGCTCTTCGGCCGCGCGCAGGTGCAACAGGATCGCGAACAGGAACCGGGCCTTGTGGCTGCCGGCCACTCCCCCGGTCTCGTCCTTCACCCAGATGCCGCCCGCCGGGGCGAATCCCAGCTCGTCCGACAGCACGTCCGAGCGGGCGAACGGCGTCACGACGAAGCCCACGTCGTCCACCCGACGAATCGCGTCGTCCAGTTCGGCGACGATCGCAAGCCGGCCGAGCAGATCGATCCCGTGTGCCGCGGCATAGCCCGCCCAGGCGAGGTCGTGGTCGAAGTTCAGGAACGGGTGGTGGATGCCCGGCGGTCTGCCCGCGACGCCGGACGGCACGATGTGCAGCACGTGGCGCGGGTCGTCGCGCGTCGCGTTGGGACAGCGGAACGGCAACGGCGTGGCCACGCCGAGTTCGGCACCGCACGTCGCACAGCGCCAGCCGCGGGTTCCGAGTGCGACCGACCGCTCGATCCGGCCGCCCCATCGCTCAGCGTCGAAATCGACCATCGTTCAGCCCGCGACGCGGGTGTTGAACTCATCGATCATGTCGTCCCAGACGCCGACGTACCGGCGCAGATCCTGCCAGAACTCCTGCGACCTCCGAGCCTCGAACAGGTCGACTGGGGTGCCCTGCTGCTCGACCCACGTGTAGTACCCGAGGTTGAAGATCCGTCGCCGTTCGGCTTCGGTGCAGTCGATCATGTGCTCGGTCGAGACACCGGTGAGGTGCTCGCCGACAGCGGCCGCGGCGTCGACGGTGGTGAACTCGCCGCCGTAGCGGCCGGCGAGCAGCTTCGCCCGTTCGCTGGGGTACAGCGCGGCGCCGTCGGTGGCGACGGTGATCAGCGCGTCGTCGGGACCGAGGTCGAGGAGCATCGCCGTCTTGATCGCGGCGAGCACGTTGCAGATCGACGAGAACCCGAAGTGTTCGAGTGCGGTGACGGTGTCCGCCGGGACGCGCCGGCTCTGCACGAGATACTCGCGGCCGGCGTCGCTGTTGAACGTGAGATCGAGCTCGTCGGTGGCACGGTCGGAGATCGCCACGACGACGTCGGTGTTCATCACGTTGTGGATCAGTGGGATGTGCTTGTCGCCGATGCCCTGGATGTTGTGCTCGCCGAATCCGTTCTCCAGCATCGTCGGACACTCCAGCGCCTCGACGGCGACGACTTTCGTGCCGTACTGCTCCTTCAGCCGATCACCGGCGGCGATCGTGCCCGCCGAACCGGTTGCCGAGGTGAACGCGGCCAGCCCGAGGTCGCGTCCGCTGTCGCGGCGGACGGTCTCGAAGACGTGCCCGAGCGCCCGGCCGGTGACCGTCAGGTGCCCGAGATGGTTGCCGAACTCGGAGAACTGGTTGAGGACGAAGTTGCCGGGGTCCTTCGCCAGCGCGTTGCAGGCGTCGTAGATCTCCTTGACGTTCGACTCGGTGCCGAACGTGCGGATCACGTCTTCGGCCGGGTTGGCGCACCACCGGTCGAGCCAGTCGAAGCGCTCCTGGCTCATCCCCTCCGGCAGGATCGCCACGCCGCGGCTGGCCATGATCCGGCTGATCGCGATGCCACCACGGGCGTAGTTGCCGGTCGACGGCCAGATCGCCCGGTGGACGGTCGGGTCGAACTGCCCGGTGACGACCCGTGGCGCGAGACAGGCGTACGCGGCAAGCACCTTGTGGGCGGTGATCATCGGGAACCGGTCGCCGAACACGACGATGATCGGGCTGTCGACGCCGGTCAGGCTCGACGGCAGCACCACGTGCTCGGGTACGCCGACGCGACCGCCATCGAGATCGTTGTACCAGTGGCAGCGCCAGAGGTTGCGGGCGTCGGGCCCCTGCGGGTCGGCGTCGCCGACGCATTCGTCGTGATCGAACGACGACGGGTCCGCGAGCTGGGCGAACGTCGGCAACGTGATGCCCTGCTCGCGGAACCGGCGGACGCTGTTCGAGAGTGCTGCTTCGTCGACGATCCGGTCGGCGAGTCCGAACTGGTTCTCGAGCGCATGGACGCGCGGATCGGCGGGCGGTGCGTCGTCATCGAGGCGTGTCACGCCGACATCCTGTCAAGGATTCGCGTCGCGCACCACGTCGATCGTCGCCCGGGGTACCCTGCCCGGCTGTGACCACCGACCGCGAGCAGGACGTGTCGCGCGGCATCGGCATGCGGCTGGTCGCCGCCTTCGTGGTCGGCTTCGTCGGGCTGTCGCTGGAGATCGCGTACACCCGGGTGATCTCGTTCAAGATCTTCTACTACTACACGTACTTCGTGATCGGCCTCGCCCTGCTGGGGCTCGGCGCGGCGAGCACGGCGATCGCGCTGTCGACCAGGCTCCGCACGATGGATCCGTTGGTGTTGGTCCGTCGCGCCGCACCCGTGGCGGGGCTGGTCGGTGCGATCGCCTACGTGGTCGTCGCCAACATCGCCACCGACGCCAACCTGATCTGGGTGGGTACCCGAACGCAGGCGCTCGAACAGCTGCTGCGGCTGTTCACGCTGTCGCTCGTGCTCACTGCCGTCTTCTTCGGCGTCGGGCTGATCCTCGCCCGCCTGATCGTCGCCGAGGCCCACGAGGTCCGCCGCCTGTACTTCTGGGATCTCACCGGCGCGGCCCTCGGCTGCCTGACCGCGGTCCCGTTGCAGGCGACGATCGGTCCGCCGACGATGATCCTGCTGTCGAGTGTGATCCTCGTCGGGTTGGGTGTCGCGGTGGCGGTACAGCATCGTGTGCTGTCGCCGTCGTGGATCGCCGTCGCGGCAGTCGCCGTCGTCGCTGCGGTCAGCGCCGGCACGTTCGACGTCCGCGCCGACGCCACCAAGTCGTTGCGCCCCGGCGACGACTCCGCCGGCGGCGACTGGGGCCCCGTGTTCCGAGTCGACGCCGTGCAGGTCGGTGACCTGTACCTCCTCCACCACGACGGATTGTTCGGCTCCGCGATCTGGCGGTACGACGGCACCCGTGAGACGACGGCCCGCTTCGACACCGACAGCCGGCAGGTGCCGTTCGCCGCCCTCGGACGCGACGCCGAACGGATCCTGATCATCGGCGCGGCCGGCGGCAACGAGATCCAGGCGGCGCTCACGTTCGGCGTCGGCCATGTCGACGCGGTCGAGCTGAACCCGGTCACGGTCGGCCTGCTCGAAGGCGAGTTCGCCGACTTCTCGGGCAACCTGACGGCGCGCGACGACGTCGACTACATCCAGGGCGACGGTCGCACGTATCTCGCCCGCACCGACGAGTTGTACGACCTGGTGTGGTTCGTCGCGCCCGACTCGTACGCGGCCTCCAACGCTGCGACGTCGGGTGCATTCGTGCTGTCGGAGAGCTACCTCTACACCGAGGAGATGATCCAGTCGGCGTACGACCACCTGACGCCCGACGGGATGGTCGTCACCCAGTTCGGTGATTTCGACTTCGACGTGCGGCCGACGCGTACGGCGCGCTACCTCGTCACCGCGCGGGAGGCGCTCGCCGACGAGGTGCCGGCGTTCGCGGACCAGAGCGCGCTCGTCGTCGACCAGGGCGACGTCGACCTGACGCGGTTCAGCACGATCATGCTGTTCAAACAGCCGCCCGGTCCCGACGTCTCGCGCCGGATCGAGGCAGCGCTCTCCAACATCCCTGCGTCGACGCCGTTCCACCTGCCGGACGGCTCGGTCGACGGCGGCGGCGTCACCACCGCGCTGATCCGCGGCTCGGACGCCGAGGTCGCCGATCTGGTCGGCGGCTACCGGTACGACATCTCGGCGATCGACGACGACCGCCCGTTCTTCTGGCACTTCGCGTCGTTCTCCGCCGTTGCGGGCGACTGGTCCCGCTCGTTCGAAGACCTCGAGATCGCGATCGGCGAGCGACTGTTGCTGGTGCTGATCGCGATCGCAATCGTCGTCGCCACCCTGTGCCTGGGGCTGCCGTTCGTGCTCACCCGGCGCCGGACGGAGCGGGCCGCGCCGATCCCCGGGCGTTCGAGGATGTTCGTGTACTTCGCCGCGATCGGGTTGGGGTTCATGTTCGTCGAGATCTCGATGATCCAGCGGTTCGCGCTGCTGCTCGGCTACCCGACGCTGTCGCTGTCGGTGTCGCTGTTCTCGCTCCTGCTGGCGACCGCGCTCGGCGCTCGGTGGTCCGGCCGCGTCGGCACGTCACCGCGGGTGGGGCTGCCCCTCGCGGTCGTCGCCCTGTGGGTCGTCACCGTCACCTACCTGTTGATCAGTGACGCGGTCACCGACGTCGCGCTCGCCTGGAGCCAGCCGTACCGCATCGCGCTCGTCATCGCGATGCTGATGCCGGTCGGCATCGCGCTCGGCGTCTTCCTCCCCGCCGGCATCGACCGGGCCACGGCGCTCGTCGCGGACGTGCCCGGCGGCGATGAAGGCCGGTTCGTCGCGTGGTGCTGGGCGGTGAACGGGTTCTTCTCGGTGATCGGCTCGTCGGTGACGACGGTCGCATCGATGACGTTCGGCTTCGATCGCACCGTCGTGATCGGTCTGCTGCTGTACCTCGTCGCACTCGCAGCCGGGCTCGCACACACGGGGTCGACCGCCGTCGCCGCCGGGCGCGAGCCGCTGGCCGGCGCCCACCTCGAACCGGTCGGCGCCGCGCTGCGCCTCGACGGCACCGCCTGACCCACCGTTCAGAACGGGCGGTCGCCGGGCGGTTCGGTGCTCGGTCCGACGTGCGTGTCGAGCCAGGCGCACATCTCGGACATCCCCTCCCACGTCTGGCGGATACGAGTCGCGGCGGCCGCGGTGTGGATCCACTTCGGCGCCCCGAACGTCTTCGACGCCGTCAACCCCTTGCGCCGCAGCAGCTCGATGCGCGGGTGGTCCTTCGGGTACCCGCGCGGCGCCGTCTTCAGCTCGTCGATCGCGCCGATCGAGTACGTGCGCCGTTGCATGGCGGCGACGATGCCGGCGATCTCCTCGCCGGTGGCCTCGGCGTCGACCGCGGCCCGGAACCGTTGCAGCTGGTCGGACGCCATCGCGTAGTAGCCGCCGCCGGCCATCAGCCCCTCGGCGGAGAAGTGGACGTAGAACCCCGCGCCGCCCTCGGACTCGCCGTAGGCGCCCTGGGCCGTCTTGTAGGGCGGCTTGTTCTTCGAGAACCGCAGGTCGTTGTGTGGGCGGAACAGGTGGAACGGGCCGTAGTCGGCGAGCACCTCGGCCAGTTCCAGCATCGGCGCTTTCACGTGCTCGACGTAGCGGTGCTTGTTGTCCTGCCAGAACGCTCGCGAGTTGTCGGCGCTGAGCTGCTCGTAGAACTCGATGCCGGCGGCGGGGAATCCGGAGAAGGCCATCCCCCGACGTTAGCGAGGCGTTCGGCACCGTGCCGGGGCTGCTACCCGTCCGCCGGGGGCTCGCCGAACTACCCTGGCCGCCCATGGCAGACCTCTTCCTGGGCGGCACGATCGATCCCGCCACGCACGAACGCACGACCGACGACGCATCCAGCCACGTCACCGTCGCCACCGACAAGCTGACGACCCACGGCGTGATCGTCGGCATGACGGGCTCCGGCAAGACCGGCCTCGGCGTGATCGTCATCGAAGAGGCGCTGAAGTCCGGGCTCCCGGTGATCGCGATCGACCCGAAGGGCGACCTCACCAATCTCTGCCTCACGTTCCCGGATCTCGCGCCGGCCGACTTCCGGCCGTGGGTCGACGAGGCCCAGGCGAAGAACGCCGGCCAGTCGCCCGACGAGTTCGCCGCCAGCCAGGCCGCACTCTGGACGAAGGGGCTCGGCGGATGGGGCCTCGGCGGGGCCGACATCGGCGAATTGCGGGCGAAGACCGACTTCTCGATCTACACACCTGGCTCGCAGTCGGGGCTGCCGGTCAACATCGTCGGCTCGCTGCAGGTGCCCGAGGACATGTCCGATGCCGAGGTCGTCAGCGACGAGATCGAGGGGTACGTGTCGGGCCTGCTCGGCCTCGTCGGCATCTCTGCGGACCCGCTGTCCAGCCGTGAGCACATCTTGATCTCGAACTTGATCAACCACTCGTGGACCGAGGGCCGCCCGCTCGACCTGATGACGCTCGTCGGGCAGATCGCGACGCCGCCGATCCGCAAGCTGGGCGTGTTCGAGCTGGACCAGTTCTTCCCCGAGTCCGACCGGATGGGCCTGGCGATGAAGCTCAACGGGCTGCTCGCGTCACCGTCGTTCGCGGCGTGGGCCGCCGGGCCGCCGCTCGACATCCAGTCGATGATGTTCGCCGCCGACGGCACACCGCGCTGCGCGATCATCACCACCGCCCACCTGTCCGACGAAGAGCGACAGTTCGTGACGGCCCTCGTGCTCGCCAAGCTGGTGACCTGGATGCGGCGACAGAGCGGCACGACCGACCTGCGGGCGATGCTGTACATGGACGAGGTCGCCGGCTACCTGCCGCCCACCGCCAACCCGCCGACGAAGAAGCCGATCATGCTGCTGATGAAGCAGGCCAGGGCGTTCGGTGTCGGCGTCGTGCTCTCCACCCAGAACCCGGTCGACGTCGACTACAAGGCGCTCTCCAACGCCGGGACGTGGATGATCGGCCGCCTGCAGACCGACCGCGACAAGGCGCGACTGCTCGACGGCATGTCCTCCGCGGCGGGCGGGGTCGACATCGGTGCCGTCGGCGACACGATTTCCGGGCTGGGCAAGCGGGAGTTCATGTTGCGTCGAGCCGGCAAGGACACGCCCGAGGTGTTCACGACGCGATGGGCGATGTCGTACCTGCGCGGACCGATGACCCGCGATCAGATCGAAGCGATGATGGCCGGCGCCCGCGGCACTGCTGCGGCAGCTGCTCCGGCCGCGGCCGCACCCGCAGCAGCGGGCGCGGCGGCCACGCCGGCTGCGGCAGCAGCACCGGCGCCCGAGCTCGCCGACGACGAGAGCGCGATCATGCCCGAGGTCGCCGACGGGACGCCGGTGCGGTACATCGACGTCGCCGCGCCGTGGCTCGCCGATGTCGGCGGCGACGAACGCGGGACGCGCGCCGAAGCGGCGATCGTCGCGCGGGTGTCGGTCCGCTACGACGAGACGAAGGCCGACCTCGTGCACGACGACGAGTACGAGGCGGTGTTGTTCCCGCTCGACGAGCAGGTCGACGTCTCGCAGGTCGTACAGGTCGACTACGACGACCGCGACCTCCGAACCGCAGCACCGGACGGCGTCGTGTATCGCCTCACCGATGCGAAGATCGCCAACAAGACGTTCTGGACGCAGGTCGAGCGCGACCTCAGAGATCACCTGACGCGCAGCCTCACGCTGTCGTTGCCGGCCAACGTCGGCCTCAAGCTGTACGGACGGCCGGGCGAGGACGCCGACGCGTTCGAGGCCCGCTGTCTGAAGTTCGCCGACGACAAGGCCGACGAGGAGATCGCCGCCCTGCGCGACAAGTACGAGAAGAAGGCGACGTCGTTGCGCAACAAGATCGAAGCCGCCGAGGACCGCATCGACGAACTCGAGGAGCAGACGAAGGACAAGCGCAACTCCGAGTTCCTGTCGACGGCGGGGTCGGTGCTCGGCGGGTTGCTGGGTGGCCGCAAGAGCAAGGGCGGTCTGCTCGGCGGGATGCTCGGCAAGGCCGGCACCGCAGCCCGCCGCCGGGGCACGACCAAGGCGTCGGCGCAACGCCTCGAAACGGCGGAGAACAAGATGGAGCGGCTCGTCGAGCAGGTCGAGGACCTCGAACTCGAGCTGGAGGAAGAGGTCACCGAGATCGACCAGAAATGGATGGAGCTCGGCAAGGAGATCACGACGCTCGACGTCGGCCTCGAGAAGACCGACGTCAAGGTGAGCCAACTCGTGCTCGGCTGGCTGCCCGTCGACTGACCGGTGCCGACGGTGGGACTCGAACCCACACTTGCGGCCACCTAAAGACCGTGCCTCTGCCAATTGGGCTACGTCGGCGACCCGGCCCAGGATAGGCCGTGGGCCGCCGCGGCGAGGCCGCGCTCGTATCCTGCTGTGATGCGACCCGGCGGCACCGACATCATGTCGCGCCTCGCCGACCTCGCCGGCTGGCTGTACGTCGGCTTCGCCGGACCACTGCTGCTCACCCAGGCCGTCGGGTGGGACGGTACGCGTCTCGTGGCGACGCTGCACTCGCTGACTCCGTACCTCGCGCTCGTGCTCGTGCCCGTCGCCGGCATCGCCTGCTGGAGCCGGCGCCACGGGCTGGCGATCGTCGCCGCGATGATCGGGCTCGGCTCACTGCTGCTCGCCTCACCGCTGGTGTTCACACCGAACCAGCCGCAACCGATTGACAATGCCACGGGTCTGCGGGTCGCGTCGGTCAACCTGTTCTACGAGAACCCGAACGTCGGCGACATCGGCACCGCGCTCGACCGACCCGACATCGACGTGATCGTGTTCAGCGAGTACACGGCCGAGCACCAGCGGGTGCTGCTCGCCCATCCGCTCGCGTCGAGCTTCCCACACCGTGTCGAGCGCGACGGTCTGCGGGCCGGCGGCATCGCCATCTGGAGTCGCGTCCCACTCGTCGACGGCGTCCGGCCCGACACGGTCAACTACAGCCTCGATCTCCTGGCCGCCGGGCCGGACGGCGACGTCCGCATCCTCGGCGTCCACCCGCCCACCCCGGTGTTCGATTTCGCGGGCTGGCGCCGCGACCTCGACCTGATCGGCGACGTCGGGCTGAGTCGCGACGAGCCGACGCTGATCGTCGGCGACTTCAACGCCTCGTATTGGCATCCGCCGTTCCGGAGGCTGCTGCGGCGCGGGTTCGTCGATGCCCACATGGCCGACGGCCGCGGCTTCGCCGTGTCGTGGCCGACGAACCGGGCGATCCCGCCGTTCGTGCAGCTCGACCACGCACTCACCGGCAACGGGCTCGTCTCGACCGCCGTCGACGACGTCGCGCTGCCGGGCAGCGATCACCGCGGGTTCATCGTCACCGTCGTGCCAGGTCGTTGAGCAACGCCCGGAGGGCGCGTCCGCGATGCGACATCGCGTGCTTCTCGGCCGTGGTCATCTCGGCGAACGTCCGTCCGTCGCCGTCGGACGGGGCGAAGATCGCGTCGTAGCCGAAGCCGGTCGAGCCCCGTTCCGCCGCGGTGATCGTGCCGCGACATTCGCCGTCGGCGGCGAGCTCGGTGCCGTCGGGCCACCGGATCAGGACGACCGTGCGGAACGCTGCGCCGCGGTCGGTACGGGTGCCGAGTTCGCTGAGCAGCTTGGCTCGGTTGTCGGCGGCGGTGCAGCCCTCGCCGGCGTACCTCGCCGTGTGCACACCTGGGGACCCGTCGAGGGCATCGACCTCCAGACCGGTGTCGTCGGCGAGCGCCGGCAGGCCGGTTGCGTCGGCGATCGCCGCCGCCTTCAGGCGGGCGTTGCCGAGCAGGGTGTCGGCATCCTCGGCGACGTCGGGCACGTCGGCGGGGCGGGGCAGCAGCTGCACGACGCCGGCCAGCAGTTCCTGGATCTCGGCGACCTTGTCGGGGTTGGCGGACGCGCAGACGAGGCGCGGCAGCCCGCGATCGGCCACCGTCAGCGCGCCGGACGGGGTGGCGGGGGTTCGGCGACGACCTCAGCCTGCGCGTCGGCGATCGACGCCAGGCCGCCCTCGGCGAGCCCGAGCAGGGAATCGAGTTCGGTGCGGGTGAACGCCATCCCCTCGGCGGTGCCCTGCACCTCGACGAACCGGGGCTCTCCGCCACCGGTCGGTCGCAGCATCACCACGTTCATGTCGACCTCCGCGGCCACGTCCTCGACGTACGGCAGGTCGAGCAGCGGGGTGCCGCCGACGATGCCGACACTGATCGCCGCACAGAGCGAGTGGAGCGGGTTGGCCGGGATCCCACCGCGTTGGACGACCCGTTCCAGGGCGTCGTGCAGTGCGACGAAGCCGCCGCAGATGCTCGCGGTGCGGGTGCCGCCGTCGGCCTGGAGCACGTCGCAGTCGACGATCACCTGGCGCTCGCCGAGCGCCTCCATGTCGCACGCGGCGCGCAACGACCGGCCGATCAGTCGCTGGATCTCGACGGTGCGCCCGCTCTGCTTGCCCTTGGCAGCCTCCCGGCCGATCCGCTCGGGTGACGCGCCGGGCAGCATCGAGTACTCGGCGGTGACCCACCCCTTGCCCGACCCGCGCATCCACCGTGGCACGTCGTCGTCGACGCTGGCAGTGCACAGCACCCGGGTGTCGCCGAACGACACGAGCACGGAGCCGTCGGCCATCTCGGTGAAGTCCCGCTGGAACGAGAACGGTCGGAGTTCGTTGTCGGCGCGGCCGTCGGGTCGGGGCATGATGTCTCCAGAGTGGTTCGTGGGCTGACGAAGGTACCGGCGGTCAGCGGCGAGTGGGCGCCCAGCGCTCGGTGTGGTCGAGTTCGGGGCCCAGCAGTTGGGCGCCGAGCTCGCGGAAGAGGTCGATGTCGCCGCTCGACAGGAACAGGTGCCGGCCCGGCTCGTCGCCCTCCCGGATCAGTCGGGCATCCGCCAACCGGTCACGGATCGCGAACGCCGTCTCGTCGGCGGAGCTGACCAGGGTGACGCCGGACCCCATCACGTCGCTGATCGTGCGGGCCAGGAACGGATAGTGGGTGCAGCCGAGCAGCAGGGCATCGACGCGTGCGTCGCGGATCGGCGCGAGCAGGCGTTCGGCGAGCACGGTGACCTCGTCACCGGTCGTCTGGCCGCGCTCGACGAACTCGACGAAGCCGGGGCACGCCGCGCTCGTCAGCTTGACCGGAACACCGGTCGTTGCGATCGACCGCACGTACGCGCCCGACTTGATCGTGCCGACCGTGCCGATCACGCCGACGCGACCCGTTTCGGTGGTGTGGACGAGCGCCTTCACGCCCGGGTTGACGACGTCGATGACCGGGACGGGCAGCTCGGCGCGCAGCTCGTCGAGGCCCGCGGCGGTGGCGGTGTTGCAGGCGACGACGACGGCCTTCGCGTCGTAGTCTTCGACGAGGCTCCACGCGAGCTGGCGGGCATACCCCCGGACGTCGCGGAGCGGCTTCGAGCCGTATGGATACCGGCCGGTGTCGCCGATGTAGACGAGGTGCTCGGCGGGCAGGAGGTCGATGGTGGCGCGCGCCACGGTGAGACCACCGAACCCTGAGTCGAACATCCCGATGGGTCGATCCACGGGGGCCGATCGTAGCGACGCGTCAGTCGGCGACGGTGGTGGAGGGCTGGTCGACTGCGCCGGCCGGAGTCACGTCGCCGGTGTCGACAGGTGCAACGGCGACCGTGTCGGCGGGAGCGACGTCGACGGTGTCGACGGGTGGCACGGCGCCGATGTCCGCGAGCGGCGACTGGAATGGAACACCACCGGGCAGATCAGTCCAGATCGCGGCGGCGTCGCCGTTGTCGATCCGCAGGATGTAGCCGTCCGGGCGGACCCGGATGCGATAGACGGCGGAACCGTCGCCGAGGATGCGGGTGGTCGTGATCCAGCGGTTGTACGCGAGCGGATGCTGCAGTTCCAGGGTCGCGGCGTCGACGATCACCTCGTAGACCCGTTCGCCCTTGCTCGTCCCTTCGAGTTCGAGGGTCGTGAACCCCAAGGTGCCCGGCGGGACGAGATCGGTCAGCAGGAACGGCCCGACGCCGCCCATCGCGAAGCCGGCGATCGTGCGGGTCGTCGCCGGGTCCTGCTCGACCCACTCACCGTCGATTCCGGTCTGCCAGTACCAGAGGTCGTCGTAGATCTCGGCGGAGTCGGTGCGCTCGGGGGTGATGACCTGGCTGCGGATCTTCCAGCTGTCGAGGTCGAACCAGTAGTGCTCTTCGTAATCCGGCTGGACGTAGGTCAGTTGGAACTGCCGCCAGGGCTCCGGCTCGTTCAGCCGGGCGGTCGGGAGCCCGTCGCCGAGCTCGGGCAGCGGCACCGTGTCGTCCTGTGCGAATGCGAGGCGGTCGATGCCGATCCACCCGGCCGCACCCGCGGCGAGCACGATGGCGAGGCGGATCAGCCGTCCCAACAGCCGGCCGACGACGCCACCTCCGGTGCTCATGAGCCGTCGACCTCCGGCGCAGCGTCGACCGGCGTTTCGTCGGTCGGTGCCGGTGCCGTCCCGATCAGCGGTTCGACATCGAACTTCGTGGATGTCGGAGCTCCGCTGACGAGCGTCTGGGTCACTTTGGCGCCCGAGGCGTCGATGACGAGTTGACGCACGATGCCGTCGGCGTCGACCCACACGTCGAACTGGGTCCCGGCGGCGCGGCCGAGCTGGCTCTCCCATGCGGCGAAGGCGGCGCCCTCGGCGGCCCGGAACGCTTCGATGTCGAGTGTGACGCTGTAGTGCCACACCGTCGTCGGTTCGAGACCGGCGGGTGGTTCGGCAACCGCCGGCCTGCTTGCGGGTCGAGCCGCTGCGTCGTCGGCCGGTGCCGCCTCGCCATCGCCGCGAACTGCGCCGTCGGCCGGCCCGGCAGGCACCTGACGGATGGCGCCGAGCGGGAGCTTGCTCTCGGCGCTCTCGAGCACGACGGCGAAGGGCAGCGCCTCGGCCGGGAACAGGTCGGAGATGGTGAACACGTCGGTCAGGCCCTCGTCGCCGATGATCGACGTCGCTTCCTCGACCGTCGTCGGCGACCACGGGCTGTCCGGGTCGGGGCGGACGAAGGCCCGGGTGTCGCGCAGGTCGACCTCGAACGAGCTGGTCTCGCCGGCGAAGGTCGTCTCGGACACACTGACGACTCGGCTGCCGGACACCAGGTCGCGGTGGGCGGTGACCTCACGCAGCCCGAGGTCGGTGACGATCGTCGTCGTCGTGTCGGTGAACCGGATTGCAGGCGGGTCGATCTGATTCCACGCAGCCAGGTCGCCGGGCCGGTCGGGCATCGACGACGCCGTCGCGGCACCGTCGCGCTCGTTGTACCAGTCGTAGCCGAGGTGGGCGCCGGCGCCGGCGACGAAGGCGAACACCGCCATCGAGAGCGTCAGCAGCGCGGTGCGAGCCGGGGATGCGTTCGACTGCTTCTTCGCCTGGCGGGCGGAGGGCACGTCCTCAGGGCTCCACGCGACTGCGTCGTCCTGCCAGGAGCTGTCATCGGTCGCGACCGGTGATGGTGCGGCGGCGGTGATCGACGGCAGGCTCGGCGGCATCGCGAGTTGGGCCGCCATCGACGTTGCGCCGACGCTGGTCGTCTCGGGTGCTGAGGTGGGCGGCTCGGGTGCCGTGGGGGACGCCGCCGGGGCAGCAGCCGGCGCGTCGGACGGCTCGTCGACGATGTCGCTGACGGGCACCTCGACGGGCGCGACATCGACGTCGACGGCGGGCTCGGCGTCCGATTCGGCGCCGATGTCGACCGCGTGGTCGGCGACGGGATCTGCCTCGGTGTCACCGACCGGGCCGACGACTGCCGGCGGCGAGGGCGGCGCACTGTCGGGCCGCGGTTCCATCGATTCGAATTGCTCGAGCGCGACGATCTTGGCCGGCGGGGGCGGCACGGCGGGCAGCGTCGGCACCATCGCGGCGGCCGGCAACACGGGGGCAAGCGTCGGCACGGCCGGGGCGTCGGCCGCGACTGGGGCGTCGACATCGGCGGGGGCTTCCGGGACGTCCGCCGGCTCGGCCGACACGATCGGAACGGGGACCGTCGGCGCGGACACAGCGGGCGGCTCATGGTCGCGGCCCGAAACCGGTGGCGGCGGAATGGCGTCGGACATGCCGGGGGGCGCGATCGGTACGCGGGCCGGATCGGTCGCCAGCGAGGGGGGTGGCGGTGGGCCGTCCTCCGGCCGGATCGTGACCGGCAGTGCCGCCGGGCCACCGATGCCGGGCAACGCCGGCGGCGGAATCGCCGGGACGCGCTGTTCGGCGTCGGCGGCGGTCGGCGGGGAGAACGCCGGGGCCCCTGACGGGGACGGCGGAGCAGGCAGCACGCAGTCCTGAGGACGCGGGGGTGCCTGCATCGGGTTCACACGGAGGATTCGGCAGAACGAGACGAAACCTTGAGCTTTCCGTACCGGCGCTGGACGATCCGAACGCCAGCAATTGAGCGGTACAGCTCAGAAGTAGATGATCTTCTCGGCGTTCGCTTCCGCCACGTCCAGATCGTCGGTGTAGGCACCGGTCGAGAGGTACTTCCACCCACCGTCGCACACGATGAACACGATCGTGCCGTGATCGATCTCGCCGGCGACCTTCGCCGCCCCGGCCATCGCCGCCCCGGCCGAGATGCCGGCGAACACGCCGCTCTCGTGCACCAGTCGGCGGGTCCACTCGATCGACTCGCGTGGCCGCACGACGCGCTTGCGGTCGAGCAGTGCCTGGCCGTTCCATTCCTCGAACACCGGTGGGATGTAGCCCTCGCCGATGTTGCGCAGCCCCTCGACGCGCTCGCCGAGCGGCGGCTCGACCGCGATCAGCTGGATGCCGGGGTCCTGTTCCTTGAGGTAGCGACCCACGCCCATCAGCGTGCCGCTGGTGCCCAGGCCGGCGACGAAGTGGGTGATCTCGGGGACGTCGCGGTAGATCTCAGGGCCGGTGCCCTCGTAGTGCGCACGGGGGTTGGCGTCGTTCGCGTACTGGTACGGGAAGTACCACTCGGGGTGCTCGGCAGCGAGCGCCCGGGCCCGGGCGACGGCGCCGTTCGAGCCTTCCTCGCCGGGGGTGAGGATGATCTCGGCGCCGAACACCTCGAGCATCTGGCGGCGCTCGACCGACACGCTCGTCGGCATCAGGATCTTGATCGGATGACCCTTGAGGCGGGCGATCGCCGCGAGTGCGATGCCGGTGTTGCCCGACGACGGTTCGACGATCGTCTGGCCCGGCCGCAGCTCGCCACTGCGCTCGCCCGCCTCGATCATCGCCTTGGCGATGCGGTCCTTGACCGAGCCGAACGGGTTCTGGCCCTCCATCTTGCCGAGGATGCGGACACCGGGGTTGGGCGACAGGTTCGAGACGTCGACCATCGGCGTGTTGCCGATCATGTCGAGGACGCTCGCGTTCAGAACGCTCGGCATCGGGGGTGCGATCATGCTCATCTGACGGGTCCAACCTTCCGCCAGATCTGGATATTCCGATAAACCCGATCTGACTTATCGAGATTCTACTCCCGCGGTCAGATGATCACCAGCTGTTCCTCGCGGATCGCACCGTCGACGATCCGGTAGCTGCGCACCTCCGGTGCCTCGCGCTTGAGCCCGATGATCACGTAGTGCCAGCTCGGGTCGGGTGCGGACTCGACGTCGGTGGGGCTGGGGTACGGCTCGGAGTGGGTGTGGCTGTGCACGACACCGTTGATCTCCCAGCCGCGGTCGTCGGCATCGCGCTCGGCGCGGAGGTGATCGTGCGGGTCGATCGTGTACACCCGTGCGGATTCCGCCACGTTGGAGCACGGGTAGAACCGCGGCGCCCGGTCGCCCGCTCCCCCGTCCAGCGCGGGCGGCCCGGCGAGCAGGCCGCACGCCTCCAACGGGTACCCGTCGAGCGCATGCGCAACCATCCGGACATAGGCGGCGCGCGAGATCTCGATCACGGCCCCGCAGCGTAGCGATAGCGTTCGAGGCCTCATGGCGAAGAAGGGCAAGAAGACCAAGCGCGGCAAGGCCGACGACGGCACCGTGCTGATCGCCAGCTACAAGCGCGCCTACCGGGATTACGAGATCCTCGACACGTACGAGGCGGGGATGGTGCTCACCGGCAGCGAGGTCAAGAGCCTGCGCGAGGGCAACGCCCAGATCTCCGAGGGATACGCCCGGGTGCGGCGGGGCGAGATGTGGCTCGACGGCATCCACATCCCTCCGTACACGAATGCGATCGGGTTCGGCGCCCATGACCCGGACCGCGAGCGGAAGTTGCTGCTGAACCGGGCCGAGATCGACAAACTCGACATGCGCACCGCGCAGGGCGGGCTGACGATCGTGCCGCTGCGGCTGTACTGGAAGGGCGGCCGGGCGAAGATCGAACTCGGGCTGGCGAAGGGCCGGACCAAGGGCGACAAGCGGCAGAACCTGGCCGAGCGGGACGCCGATCGCGAGATCGAAACCGCGTTCAACCGGGCGGCGAAGTACGGCTGACGAG
>JABDKP010000134.1 GCA_013002175.1 Ilumatobacter sp. | reverse complement strand
CATCTCGCGCACCCGTTGCCGCGCTCCGCTGCGCAGCGCACGTTCGACGCACTGCACCAGATCTTCCTCGGCTCGGTGACTGCCCCGGCCGACGGGAAACGGCCCGAGCCGGTCGTCAACATCGTGATCGACCCGATCACCGCGATCGAAGCGCTCGCCCGCCACGGCCTGATCGACATCGACCACGAAGCTCAACCCGATGCGCCGGTGGATCCGACGACACTGCGCTGCCACACCTCCACCGGCACACCAGTGCATCCGGATGTGGCGGTGCAGGCGATGATCCGCGGCAGCATCCGGCGGGTGATCGTCGACGCCAACGACGTGATCCTCAACATGGGTCGCAAACAGCGACTGTTCACCGGCAAGGCCCGCCAGGCGGCACAGTTGCTCGTCACCCGCTGCGCACATCGCGGCTGTGACGTGCCGGCCGAGTTGTGCGATGTCGACCATGTCGACGAATGGTCACGCCACGGCGGCCGCACCGACCAGGGCAACGGCTACCCGGCGTGCAACACCCACGACCGCTGGAAACACCAACAGGGTCTCCGCGGGAGGCGTGACGTCCACGGCCGCCTCCACCTGATCAAACCCGACGGTTCGGTGATCAAACCGCTCAACGCCCGCGACCCCGTCTGGGCCGACCCCGACCCACCACCGTCGCGCACCATCAGCTGGCGTGAATGGACAGGCGGCCGCCCGCTCCGCGCTGCGCCACACCCCGATGCCACCGTCACCATCGTCGACCTCCGCGCCGCCTGACCTGCGCGCAGCGAGCGCAACTCGATGCATGGAACGCGCGAAAACGGGTACAGCTCTCGTCGAATTGACGAACGCAAGATCCAGGAGCACAACATGAACGACCCCACCAAGCCCGCCGGCGAGCGCGTCGAAGACATCGTCGAGGGCATCGTCACCGAAGCAAGCCCGTACGAGGAATCGACCACCGAGGGCGGCACCGACGAGGCCGGCCGGGACGGCGAGGACGCACTGGACGACGACGCCCCGTTCACGACCTGAGCGCGAGCCCGCACACGATCACGCGCCGCGCATCATGAACGCAGGCACACCGTCCGGCCGTATCCCCGCCGCGTCCGCGCTCAGACGATCGCGCCCGGATCGGCATCTGTGCGTCGTCTCGCACCGCCTTCCGGTCACGTACACGCCTGACCTCGGCTGGGAGCGGTCGCCGGGCGGACTGGTGTCCGCACTCGACCCGGCGCTCCGGGACCGCCCCGCGCTGTGGTTCGGTCACGCCAACGCCGACGACCCCGATCCCCCGCCCGGCAGGGGAAAGACGCAGTACCGGGTGCTCCGCCTCGGTCGCGAGCGATCGGTGCGGGCGATCGACGGCGCGTGCAACCGGTCGCTCTGGCCGGCACTGCACGGCATCGTCGAACGCATCGAGCAGGACGACTCGTGGTGGGCGGCGTACGCAGACCTCGCGGCAACGAACGCCCGGCACATCGCGACGGTCGCGCCGTCGGGCTCGATCGTGTGGGTCCACGACTACCACCACATCCTGCTCGCCGACGAGCTTCGCCGGCGGCGGCCCGACCTGCGGCTCGGCTTCTTCTTCCACACACCGGTCGATGCCGCCGGCCTGGCCGAACTCCACATCGCCGACCGATTGGCGACGGCGCTCGGCCGATACCACGTCGTCGGGACGCAGACGCCGGGCGACGCCGATGAGGTCGCCCAGTTCGTCGAGTCACACGGTGGGGACCTGCCACCGACGCTGCGCAGCATCCCGGTGGGTTTCGACGTCGCGCGCTGGTCCGAGTTCCGCAACGACCCGGTGGTCGACGCGCTCGCCCGCCGCCACGGCGCGCCGGGCGGGCTGCTCGCCGTCGGCGTCGACCGGGCCGACTACACGAAGGGGCTGCCCACCAAGCTCGTCGCGATCGAGCGGCTGCTCGACGACGGCCGGCTGCACCCGGACGAGTTCAGGCTGGTGCAGATCGCCACACGGACGCGGGCCGGCATCGGCGCCTACGACGAGATGCTCGCCGAGATCCGGCGGTCCGCCGCCCGCGTCAACGAGGCGCACCGCCGATCGGATGGCGAGCCGGTCGTCCGGCTGATCACCGAGCCGCACCCTCCCCGCGAGGTCGCCGCGCTGATGCGGGCGAGCGACATGGCGCTCGTGACGCCGATCCGCGACGGGATGAACCTCGTCGCGTTCGAGTACGCCGCGCTCAACGCCGACCGGCCGACCGCGCTCGTCCTCGGCCAGGGCGCCGGCGC